>VMSP01000171.1 GCA_013792135.1 Desulfocapsa sp.
AAAGCAAGGGGGCACGGAATGTTGCCCAGGCAATGCGTAAGCTGTCATTTAACGTGGGCTCTGTTCTTGGCTGCCTGAATATTACCGGAAAGAATCACAGCCCTTCAATGCATGTAGGGTTAGCATAAATTTACCGTGGGTAGGTATGATACTTCTTTGCCAAGAGGCAACTTAACGTTATATAAGTACATATATACTCTTTAATGAGTCAAACTTTCAATTGGAAAGAGTTTGGATAGCAGAATTTACTCTTTCTTCAGTGGTGAAAGAAATAAAGAAGTGAAATGTCGACAGGAATCGAATAATCAGGAGTATCTGGGCAGGATGATGAATTCTGGATTGGAGATTTCTTAATGGTTAGGTTGCCGTTAGGCCCAGAAACAAATTTAAAAGAAAATAATATGACAAGAGGATGAAGAGTGGAATCGACGAAACTGATTGTAACTGAGAAAAAACCTGAACAGTTCAGTGGCGACTTACTGATTTATTTTATAGAGCTGGCTAAAAAAGGTGTCTTTAAGTGTGATAATACCACAGTGCAGAGTTGGTTGGAACAGAGCGGGACACTGGGAGAATTCAGCGCCAAGCCAGGAGAATGTTTGCTGTTTTATCCCCAGGCAGATAAGAAGAATAGTATTTTTTCTGCCAAACGTATCCTTGTAGTGGGTTTGGGAAAGTTTGAGGGAAAGGAGACCCCTGATGAACTTCGGGAAAGATGCCGTTTGAGTGGCGGAACCATAGCTCAGCAAGCGGCCAAGGTAAAGGCGAAGAAAATCATGATCTGTCTGCCTGAAATCATGAATATACGCCCAAAAGAGGTTGCCGAATGCATAAGTGAAGGGGTGTTGCTTGGTGATTATCATTTTTTGAAATATAAGAAGAATGACCCTGATGAAGAGTCCTTCACAGGGCTTGAGGAGGTTCGTCTCTTTGTCCAGTCCAGCACGGATGCCCTGCAAAAAGGGATGCGCGCGGGACAGATTGCGGCTCTGGCAGCCCGTGAGGCCAGAAATATGGCCAATGAACCCGGAAATAGTTGGACCCCTTCCCATTTTGCTGCCCATGGTCGTATGCTTGCCAAAAAATATTCATTGAAGTGTACGGTGCTTGATAAAGATGATATGAAGCGTCTGGGGATGGGTGGCATCCTGGCTGTAAATCAAGGTTCACCGGAACCGCCCAAGATGGTTATCCTGGAATATCGGCCAATTCATAAATCACAGACCTTGCTTCTTGTGGGTAAGGGGCTTACCTTCGATTCAGGTGGGGTCAGCCTCAAGCCGGCAGCTGGGATGGAGGATATGAAATATGATATGTGCGGCGGGGCGGCGGTTATGGCTCTGATGCAGGCAGTGGGAGAAGAACGGCCTGATCTGGGAGTGATTGCCATAGTACCGTCGACGGATAATATGGCTGGGGGGGCTGCTCTGAAACCGGGAGACATTATCACTCATTATAATGGTTTGACTTCAGAAATTGTTAATACTGACGCCGAGGGGCGTTTGATCCTGGCAGATGCCCTGGCTTATGGTCTGGAGAAATTCAAACCTGATTGTGTGATTGATCTTGCCACCTTGACCGGGGCCGCGATTGTTGGTCTTGGGCATCATCGCACCGCTTTGCTTGGTAATAATGACGAGCTGGTTGCTCGTCTGCTGGCCGCTGGTGACCGCAGTGGTGAGCCTCTGTGGCGACTGCCCCTTGGAAAGGAGTACACAAAACAGATTGAATCTCTGGTGGCTGATATGAAAAACACCGGTGGAAAGTCGGCAGGGACCATTACCGCGGCGGCCTATCTGGAAAAATTTGTTGGTGATACTCCGTGGGCCCATCTGGATATTGCCGGTACTGCCTGGGAATTTACGGAAAAATCATATGTTCCTAAAGGGCCGTCAGGCATAGGTCTAAGGACCCTTCTGGAACTTGTGCGGAAATGGAAGAAAGAAGAATAAACACTTAGCATATAGTGCCCAGTTATATCATTCCCATGTCCTACAGAGGGATGATATAATTGTACTGAATAGTGACGATACCTTTAATTCAATCAGGAGAAAAGATGAAACGACCAGTGGGAATAACCGTCCATCGGAAGATTATGGATAGTCAGCATATGCACCGAGAGGCAACAGGGGATCTGTCAGGTCTGCTGACCGAATTGATTGTTGCCGGCAAAATTATCTCAGCCGAGGCCAACATGGCAGGATTGGCGGATATCATAGGGGTCTCTGGCAAGACTAATATCCAGGGAGAAGAGGTGCAGAAGCTGGATGAGTTTGCCAATAATACTATCAAGCGTAGAATGGCCAGAAGCGGTTATATCTGTGTTATGGCCTCGGAAGAAGAAGATGAGATCATCCCGACTCAGGAAGGATATGAGGGCAAATATACCCTGGCCTTTGATCCTCTGGATGGATCATCCAATATAGATGTTAATGTCAGCATTGGCACCATCTTTTCCATCCATCGCCGTCAGAGTGAAGGCAAACAGGGAACCCTGCAGGATGTCCTTCAGCCTGGAAACAGTCTTGTTGCCGCAGGATATATTATCTATGGATCTTCAACCATGATGGTCTATTCCACAGGGGAGGGGGTGCATGGTTTTACATTGGATCCCAGTGTCGGCGAGTTTTTTCTCTCTCATGAGAATATCCAGATTCCGGAAAAGAGTAAATATTTCTCAGTGAATGAAGGGAACTATCATTACTGGACCCCAGAGATGCGGGAGTATGTGAATTATCTGAAAGAGATTGATGGGGATTCAGGACGTCCCTACAGCTCCCGCTATATCGGATCACTGGTGGCAGATTTTCATCGTAATCTAATTACCGGCGGTATTTTTCTCTACCCCAGTGATTGCCGCAATCCGGACAAGCCCAAGGGGAAACTGCGTCTGCTTTATGAGGCATCGCCTCTGGCCTATCTGGTGGAGCAGGCTGGTGGTCGTGCCATCACTGATGAAGGGCAAAGGATTCTTGATATTCAACCCACGGAGCTCCATCAGCGGATCTCACTGATCATCGGCAGCAAGAAGGAAGTGGATGAGGTGGAGGGATTTCTGGACAGGAAATAAAGGAGGGCGCAGGCTGGTAATGGTGAGCAGAGAAAAGGTATGCAGGTGCTGGAAGAGTAGTGCTTACCGCAGGGATCAACTATTTTTTTCTTCAGGGGATCCTTCTTTCTTCTTTGTTTGCTGTCTCTTTTTTTTGGAGGAGATCAGTCCACTGGGCAAGTGGCTGAAACCGCTGATCAGAGAGACCAGTACGGATGCCAGATAGGGAATGGAAAGGATACATAGAACCATAACCCAGACCATGATATCCGAGCTGCCAGTTCCTTGTTTTACCGTTACCCCATATGCTGAAAGCCACAGTGCCAGCATGATCAGCCCTTCTTCACGGGCAGAGAGCAGGGCGCGGCGCAGGGCATGAGCCTGTTCCATCTTCGGGGTTCTGAAGAAGGGTTTGCTCTTGGTAAAGACTCCTTGCAGGATGGCCATGGAGATGGTGTGGGAAAGAGAGAGACCAGCCAGGGCTGAGGCCGCTGTCTCGGTGATGGAGGCCCCGACTCTGGTCCGGTATAAATAAATCATTTTCGCCATCTTGAAAGAAAAAAGCATTAGTGGCATGGAAGAGAGGATCACCAGTGGCGGGTCAAATTTGAGCGGAGCATATATCATGGCACTTGACCAGCCGATGGCGGCCAGGGTGAATAACAGGTTCAGGCTGTCGGCCATCCAGGGAAGCCAACCGGCAATAAAGTGGTAACGCTGACCGGCGGTTAGTTTAGTCTTGCCGCGCCCAAAAAAGAGGATACCAAAGTGGTGCCGCATGACCTGCACGGCCCCATAGGCCCAACGAAAACGCTGCTTTTTGAAGTCAATAAAGGTGTCCGGCATGACTCCTTGGCCGTAACTTTTGGCAATGTAGGTTGCTTCATACCCCTTTTCAAAGATCTTTAATCCCAGTTCGGCATCTTCGGTGATGCACCATTCAGACCAGCCACCCACTTCCTCGAGTGCTGATTTGCGGACCATGGTCATGGTTCCGTGCTGGATAATGGCATTCCGTTCATTCCGGGTTTGCATCCCGATATAAAAAAATCCCTGATACTCGGCGTAGCACATGGCCTTGAACAGGTTTTCCTTGTCATCACGATAATCCTGGGGGGCCTGGACAATGGCCACCTCTGGTCGTGAAAATTGGGGGGTCAGGTCGCGCAGCCAGAGCGGAGATACTTGGTAGTCACTGTCGATGGCGGCAATTACTGCTGCCTCCGGCGCGGTCTGAGTCAGGGCGAAATTGAGGGCGCCGGCTTTAAATCCCGGCAGGGGATCTCGATGAAAAAAACGAAAACGGGAACCAAGGGTGGCGCAATGGGACTCAACAGGTTGCCAGATAGCGGGATCCTTGGTGTTGTTGTCAATGACAATGACCTCGAAGTGAGGATAATCGAGGGCTGCCAAGGCATTAAGCGTCTCGATCATCATCTCCGGCGGTTCGTTGTAGGCCGGGACATGCACCGATACAATGGGTAGATCCTCCTCGGCCAGTTGGATGGGGGTAAATGGGCGTCGCCATTTTTTTACCCAGATGGCTTCGGCCCATTCATGGGCCTCGGTCAAGAGAACCAGAGCGACGCCAATGATCCCGATGATCATGAGTATGCCGACAATGATGGCCGATGTTGTCAGGTATTGGTGATAATAGGTGTAAATAATCCATACTGCAGCGGAGGCGGCAAAAAAAGCAATAATGGCAAGAAAACTGCGTCCTCGATTCAGCAGACTCTTGCTGTCAATGAGCAGCATGGCGAAGGTGAGAATGCCGATAGCAATTGAGATACCTGCCAGAAGACGCCATTCTGGAATTTCGACAATGGGGGCGGTAAAGGCAAATTTGGGTTGGCGGGAAGCGTCATAGACCCCCCAGTAGGCACCAACAGCACCTTCGCTTATTCGTTTCCACGGCTGGTCAAAGGCCTCCATGATATAGTAGACGTATTTTTTTTGTTCCGCCTGTAGCAGGAAACGGCGCAGGAAGGTCGCCTGGTTGGCAGGCGATGCAACTGCTCCTTTATAGGTGCGGGCATTGCTGGGCCAGCCCACCTCGCCAATAATGACCTCTTTGTCAGGGAATTTACTCTTTAATTTGTTCATCGTGACGACCACATGGTCAACGGCCTGGTCCAATTCAACCCCATCCCAGTAGGGAAGAATATGGACAGCGACATAGTCACAATGATCGGCCAGTTCCGGATGAGCCAGCCACACATCCCAGGTTTCGGCTGTGCTCACCGGAACCGTCACGGCCGCCCGTACCTGATCTAGATATTTGCCAAGTTGCTCGACTTTCAGCTCACCGCGTAGAATAGACTCGTTGCCGACCACAACCCGCACCACGTTACGATAGTTTTCCCGGGTCGTTTTTATAAGTTTTTTGATCTCGAGATCATTGGCTTTAGGGTCTGCATTCAACCAGGCGCCGAGGGTGACATTCAGGTTATATTTCTGGGCCATGGCAGGTATCTTGACCATGTCACCCTCAAGCATATAGGTGCGTACCGCATGGGTAGTGTTGGCCAGCAAAGCCAGGTCCTGATCAATTTCTTCGGCGGTTGGCAGGATATGTTTGATGGGATTATGCTTGTCCCGCATGGGCGAAAACGAAAATCCCTGGATCTGGGTCGGCCAGGGCGGCGCCTGTTCCGGACGGTTGAGAATAGCCCAGAAGAGGATCGAGATCATGGTGATGGCGATAGCAATGAGAAAATTCGCTCTGGTCATGTTAGCTTGATAGACTGTAGATGTTTAGGTGCCGTTATGAAATGAGCAGTGTTTCTTTACGGCACCTTATGCCGTTAGGGTAATGCAATGTTTCAGTTATTTTTAGACAACGGCTTTGACTAAATTTTGTTGGTGTCTTGCCATGAGATTTAACAGTAATAGATTCTTCAATCGATGCGAGGTCTAAAATTTCGTATCGGCATAGGCGAGCCAACCACCAGCCGCGACAAGATCCCGGTCAAAGGGATTCAACTTAAAAGAGCAGGTAAGGGGAGCCTGGGCGGGATCGTTTGAGCTGGCGGTCATCTCTGTTTTGTCCAGGTCAACCTGGATGGTGAGTTCACCCTGCATCTTGAAGAGTTGTTCGATATCCGCCGCCGGTAGCTCAATGGCAAGGATACCGCAGTTGAACATGTTCTGTCTGAAGATCCTGGCAAAACTCTCGGCAATAACGATATTGATATCGTTAACTTCAAAAGCCCAGACTGCATGTTCTCTTGATGACCCACAACCGAAATTAGCTCGGGTAATCACAACTCTTGCCTGCTGCATGGCTGGAGAGTGGACGTCAAAGGGGCGGCCATCCAGCAGTAGATCCTCCAGAAGATGGGGCTTCATCGCAGTTTTGGTGATTTCAGTGAGATACTTGGCCGGGATGATTTCATCGGTATTAATATCGCTTCTGTCCAGCAATATGGCCGGACCGCCAAATGTTTTCATGGATATTCCTCTTGTAACAAATTAAAATTATTTATGAATTCTAGCTCAGAAATTTTCTGGGATCAGTAATCGTTCCAGTGACGGCAGCTGCAGCTGCAGAGTAGGGACTCATGAGGTGAACCATGCCGCCTTTGCCCATACGGCCATTGAAGTTTCGGTTGGTGGTTGAGGCGCAGACCTCGCCCGCGGCAAGCACACCGGAACTCATTCCCAGGCAGGCTCCACAGGTTGGATTGAGGACACAGAAGCCAGCATCCATGAAGATCTTGATAATCCCTTCTTCAAGAGCCTGTGAGTAGATAGCAGGCGTGGCTGGGGTGACAACCCCTCGCACTCCATCTGCCAGCGTTCTCCCCCGCAGAATTTCGGCGGCATCTCTGAGATCCTCAATGCGGCCATTAGTACAGGAGCCGATGTAGATCTGATCAACAGGTGTGCCTTCCAGCTCGCTGATATCTTTGACCTGATCCGGTTTAAAATTAAAGGTTACCTGGGGCACCAGGGTGGAGACATCAATTGTAAGGGTCTCCACATATTCGGCATCAGGATCGGAATGCCATTTGCTGAAATCCTGGACCGCTGCTTCAATTGAGGAATATTGGTCCTTGATGAAGGGCCAGAGATATTCGGCAGTTACCCTGTCAGGCAGGCAGAGACCGCTGGTGGCTCCGGCCTCGACGGCCATGTTGCATAGGGTCATGCGGGCAGCCATGGTCATGGCATCAACCACCGGGCCGACAAATTCAATGACCCGGTCAGTGGCTCCATTAACCGTGAGTTTTTTGATCACGGCCAGGATCACATCTTTGGCCGTGACTCCGGATGTGAGTTTGCCGGTCAGGGTGATGCGCATGGTCTCCGGGGCCCGGAAGGAGCAGACGCCTTTTAATATGCCGACTTCCAGATCTGTGGTGCCGACGCCGGCGGCAAAGGCACCAAAGGCACCATGAGTACAGGTGTGTGAATCGCCCATGATAACCGTGTAGCCGGGACGGATAAAACCTTTTTCCGGAAAGAGGGCATGACAGACGCCGTTGGCTCCGATATCAAAGAAATCCTTGATCTGGTGCCGCTTCGCCCAGTCGCGCATGATCTTGCCCTGGGTGGCGGTTTTGGAGTCTTTGGCCGGGGTCACATGGTCAATTACCGCTTTGATCTTTGTGGGATCAAAGACCCTGTCCATTCCTTTTTCCATCAGGTCCATAATGGCGATGGGGGTGGTGATCTCGTGGCACATGACCACGTCAATATTAAGAATCATATTCCCCGGGGTGGGGTTATCACGCAGATGCGCGTCAAATATTTTACTGGCTATGGTTTTTCCCATCAGTATGCTCCAGATTGGCAAATATATGTATCAATTATATAAATAACTTCACATCTAGAAAAGTGAAGACCTAAGAATGGCTGACATATTAGTCGAAAAAGGGTACTATTGCCATAGCATACTTAATACTCTTTCAGCCGTCAACTTTCAGGGCTCAGCTGGAGTCATTATCCCTTAAAGGATTGTTCTCTTATGTTCCGTATCTTCTGCTCTTTTTTTGTGGGCTTGTTCATTTGTTGCGTCACGTCACCCTTGCTTGCTGCCCATGGAATCTCCATTGACGGGAAATTGAAATATCCGTCTGGCTTTCAGCAGTTTGACTATGCTTCGACCCAAGCGGTAAAAGGCGGCCATCTTGTTCTTCACGATCTGGGCAGTTTTGATAAGATGAATCCCTTTACCCTGAAAGGCACGCCGCCCCTTGGTCTGGAAAGCTTTGTCTTTGAAACGCTGGCCGTTGCCAGTCTCGATGAACCCTTTGCCGAATATGGTCTTATTGCCAAAGACATTGAGGTGGCGAAGGATAAACTGTCGGTGGTTTTTACCTTGAACGAAGCTGCCCGTTTTTCCGATAATAGTCCCATAACCCCTGAGGATGTGAAATATTCTCTTGAAATCTTGAAAAGCGATCAGGCTCATCCTGCCTATTCCTATTATTATCACGATATTGTGAAGGCAGAAATTCTGGATCCGCAGCGGATTCGTTTTGTCTTTGCTAAGCCCAACAGAGAGTTGCATATGATCGCGGCACAGATCCCGATCATGTCTGCAAAATTTTATCAAAAGCATGGTTTTCAACAAAAAGATGGAGAGGCAGCACTTCTACCTCCTGTTGGTTCTGGAGCTTATGTGGTGACCTCTGTTAAACAGGGAAAATCCATTACCTATAAAAGAAATCCGAATTATTGGGCCACAGCCCATCCGGTCAGAAAAGGGCTTTTTAATTTTGATACTATTACGGTTAATTATTATAAGGATCAGATTGTCGCGGTTGAAGCCTTCAAAGCAGGTGAATTTGATTTTATGTTGGTGAATATCGCTAAGCAATGGGCACGTGACATGGAGGGTGGTCGTTTTGCTGATGGAACGCTGATGAAAAAGGTTTTTCCTCACAAAAATAATGCCGGAATGCAAGGCTTTTTGATGAATACCCGGAGGCCTGTTTTTAAAGACGCAAAAGTCAGGGAGGCAATGGGGCTGGCGTTGGATTTTGAGTGGACCAATAAATCTCTTTTTTTTAATCAATATACCAGGGCTAATTCCTTCTTCAGCAATTCACCTCTGGCTGCAACTGGTTTGCCGGTCGGTCTGGAGTTGGAATATCTGGAGCCGTTTCGCAAGCAACTGCCCGTGGATGTCTTTCAGAAACCGTTAACCCCGCCTGTGGTGACTGGAAAAGATGGGCTGCGAATAAATCTGCGCAAGGCCGCCGGATTGCTGCGTGAGGCGGGTTGGACGATTCAGGATGGTGTTTTAAAAGATAAAGCGGGCGCACCTTTTACCTTTGAGATTCTTTTGGTCTCTCCCTCGTTTGAACGAGTGATGGCTCCGTATGTCAACAATCTGAAAAAGTTGGGGATTCATGCCGAGTATCGCACCATTGATCCGGCCCTCTATACTGACCGGGAACAGAAATTTGATTTTGACATGATTGTCCATGTCTATGGCCAGTCTATGTCGCCGGGCAATGAGCAGCGTACTTTCTGGCATTCAACATCTGCATATATCCCGGGATCAAAAAATCTGGCTGGGGTAAAAGATAAGGCGGTTGATGCCATGGTTGATAAGATTATCTATGCTCAGACCCAGGAGGAATTGATTGCCGCCTGCAAGGCCATTGATCGCATTCTTTGGTATGGTTATTATCTGGTGCCGAACTGGTTTATGGATGGACACCGCTTGGCCTATCGTAATATTTTCAAGCAGCCGGAAACTCTGCCTTTGTATTATGATTATATGCAGTTGTTGATGAGCTGGTGGATGAAAGATACCACTTTGATTCACTGATTCAAGTGCAAATGAAGACAATTCTGTTAAAAACTCTTGCTGATACCCTTGCTTTTGGTCGTCTTCTTGGACAAGTCGCCCAGCCTGGAGATGTGATCTGTCTTGACGGTGATTTGGGCGCTGGCAAGACCACTTTGACCCAGGCCATCGCTCAAGGGCTGGAGGTTCCTGAAAATGAGTATGTAACCAGCCCCAGCTTTGCCTTTTTTCATGAGTATCAGGGCCGGTTGCCATTGTATCATATGGATTTCTACCGCTTATCCGATGCAGCTGATGTGCAGGATTTGGGGTTGGATGAATATTTTTCTCTTGCTGGCCTTGCTGTGTTAGAATGGTGTGAGCGAGCAGAGGATCTGGTACCGGCAACCCGCCTTAAGATAAACATGACCATGGAGCTCGATGAATCCAGGCTGTTGATCTGTGATCTTGGCGTCGGTGCTTGGCAGGAGAGGTTGGAGATTTTTAACGTGATAAATCGGTAATATCTATAGAATAAATTACTAGCGGTGTAATATATGGATGTTTTTGTAGCTCGTCAGCCGATTTTCAATCAACACAAAAAAATTTTTGCCTATGAACTCCTGTTCAGGACCGGGATGTCTAATGCCTTTCCCGGAGTTGATGGGGATGAGGCTACCTCCAGTTTGCTCTCCTCTTCGTTCTTTACGGTCGGTATTGAGCAGATAGCAAGCGGGCATAAGGCCTTTGTCAACTTCACCGAAGATATGCTGGTTCGCGGCGTTCCAACAATGTTTTCCAAGGATTCTGTCGTGGTGGAGGTTTTGGAAGATGTGCAGCCATCCGAAGAGGTTATCGGTGCTTGTCGCGAATTGGTGGCTAAAGGCTATACCCTGGCCCTTGATGACTTCGTTTATGCTGACAATCTTATTCCGCTTATAGAAATTGCCAAGATCATCAAGGTGGATTTCCGTCTCACCCCCATTGAGCAGATCAAAGAGATGGTGGAAACCCTTAAAAAATATTCTTGCAAATTACTGGCCGAAAAAATTGAAACGTATGCAGAGTTTACCCTTGCCAGAGATATGGGCTTTGTTTATTTCCAGGGCTACTTTTTTTCCAAACCGGAAGTCTTGAAAAATAAGGATATCGCTTCATCTCAGTTGTCCTTGATGCAGTTGATTGTGGAGGTGAACAGGGCTGAGTTTGAGGTGAAGGATATTGAAAAGCTGGTGAATCAGGATATCTCCATCTCATTTAAATTGCTTAAATATCTTAACTCGGCCTATTATTCACGGTTGCAGCCAATCTCCTCCATCCGTCAGGCCATTGCATATCTGGGAGAGAGGGGGACACGTCTTTTTGTGTCATTGATTGCCACCAGTAAACTCTCTGAGCACAAACCGGATGAATTGATTCGCACGTCCTGTATTCGGGCTCGGTTTCTGGAGCGTATCGGGCAGAATTGCAAGCTGGACAAAGGTGATTTGTTCATGTTAGGTCTTTTTTCCCTCCTTGACGCTATGCTCGATGCCTCTATGGAGGTTTTGATGACACAGCTCCCTATCTCTGAAGAGATCACCCAGGCACTGGTCCATAAAAGCGGAAGTCTTTTCCCTTATCTTCAGCTTATTCAGTTATATGAGGCTGGAGAGTGGGTTAAATTGGATAGGTTAATGGGGACGCTGAATCTTGACGAACATAAAATAATGGACTCTTATCTTGATGCGGTGCATTGGGCGGATAATTTTATCTGAGTGTAATGTTATAAAGAATGGACGTTTTTGTGGCGAGGCAGCCAATCTTTAATCGCCATCGGCGTATTTTTGCTTATGAGCTTTTGTTCAGGGATGGGAATTCTAATGCCTTTCCCGGAATCGATGGAGACGAGGCTACCTCAAGTCTGCTTTCGTCTTCCTTTTTTACGGTCGGGATCGAACAGATAGCAAGCGGGCACAGGGCCTTTATTAATTTTACGGAAGAGATGCTGCTCCGTGGAGTTCCCTCTATGTTTCCTGCCCGCTCTATCGTGGTGGAGATCCTTGAAGATGTGGCGCCAAGCGAAGAGGTGATTGCCGCGTGTAGTACCTTGGTGAGCAAGGGGTACATGTTGGCCCTCGATGATTTTATCTATAGCAGAGATCGCATTCCGTTGCTGGAACTTGTTAAGATCATTAAAGTTGATTTTATGCAAAGCTCTAATGAGCAGATTCTTGAGTCGATTGCAATTTCCAAAGAATACAATTGTAAATTGCTGGCTGAAAAAATAGAGACCTATGAAGAATATGACCGGGCTAGCAGAATGGGCTTTGTTTATTTTCAGGGCTATTTTTTTGCTAAACCAGAAGTGTTGAAGAATAAAGAAATTTCTTCCTCACAAATGTTTTATATGCAGTTGCTCGTAGAGGTAAACCGGGCTGAATTTGAAATAAAAAAACTTGAATCCCTCATTAAACAGGATGTCGCGATCTCGTATAAGTTGATCAAGTATCTTAACTCGGCTTATTATTCGCGGCTGCAACCGCTCTCTTCCATCCGTCAGGCCATCGCCTTTTTGGGAGAGCAGGGAATAAAAATGTTTGTCTCTCTGATCGCCACCAGTAAGCTCGCAGAGAACAAACCGGATGAACTCATTCGTACTTCTTGTATTCGGGCTCGTTTCTTAGAGCTTCTTGGTAAAGAGCTGCAACAAGATCAGGGGCTTTTCTTCATGCTCGGGCTTTTTTCTCTACTTGATGCTATTCTTGATGCCCCCATGGAATCTTTGATGAGGCAGCTCCCTGTCTCTGAGGGTATTATGGAGGCTCTGGTGTATAAAACAGGTCCTCTTTTTCCTTATCTTCAGCTTATTCAGCTGTATGAGTCAGGTCAATGGAGTGAGTTGGATCAAATTATGACGCACCTGGATCTGGAGAACACAAATATAATGGATTTTTATCTGGATGCAGTGTGCTGGTCTGGATATCTTCTTTAGGGGCCGTTAAGAAATAACCTTTACTTTTTATCCATTTCTTTACGGCCTCTTATGCCGTTAATGATATTGGATTGTATGAGTTATTTTTGAACGACGGCTTAATTGATAAAAACTATGGAACGTTTTTTATACGTATCTAAATAATTATAAAAATTGCAAGGAATTATGCAAAAAAAAACTATTCGGTTTCAGGATTGTCTAAAGACCTATACTACCGATCAGGATAAGGCCATTCTGCCTGAAGATACCGTTGCCCGTTTTAAGGAAAGGTTGGAGCATCTTGATATCCAGATCCTGAAGGAAGTGAAACGAATTGATAATGGCAGACTGGATATTCCGGTTTTTTTCAGTGTCTGTGGAGAAGATGCCCAAGCCCTGACCGGCACAAAAAAACAGATGGGTAAAGGCTCATCACCCATACAGGCTGAGGCCTCGGCTTGTATGGAGCTTGCTGAGAGGTTTTCTTTTTTTGCCTTCAAAAATAATGAAGACAATTTCATTACTGGTGATTATCAGCAGATGCGGGATGCCGGATATCCGGTGCTTGACCCATCCCGTCTGCTCCAGTCGGTGCATGATACCCGCCATGATGTGGCCTTTTTGGAGGAGTTGCTCCAGGATATCCCTATGCAGTGGACATGGGCCACTAGCCTGACTTCCGGCCTTGACACCTTGATTCCTTTTTCCTGGTTTTTTGCCATCAACGAGTTTAATGGCCCATCAGCCGGAAACACCTATGAAGAAGCGGCTCTGCAGGGTATCTCCGAGGTGGTGGAGCGTCATGTCTGTGCCCTGATCAACCATGAAAAGATACAAACACCGATCATAGATCCCGCTTCGGTCCAGGATCCGGTGGCCAGAGAGCTGCTTGAAAAATTTGCCAGAAACAACATAGAACTCTATCTCAATGACTTTAGTCTTAATACCGGTATCAGCACAGTAGCGGCGCTGGCTATTGACAGGAATTCTTTTCCTGAAACAAGTGAGATCGTCTTTACCGCCGGCACCACCCCTGATCCTGAAAAGGCCCTGATCCGGGCAGTAACTGAGGTGGCGCAACTCGCAGGAGACTTTAACAGTGGCTCAAATTATGTGGCTTCTGGTCTGCCCAAGCCCCTGTCCATGGAGGATGTTCGTTATGTGACTGATTCCGGACTCCGAACCACCATAAAGCAGATGCCTTCCCTGGCCGACCATAATATTAAAACAGAGGTGGACAACTGTGTTGCCACCCTGTCCAAGCTCGACATGGAGGTCTTCATGCTGGATGCCACCCATCCGCAATTGCAGATTCCAGCTATTTATACCATTATTCCCGGTGCCCATTTCCGTGAACGCTCCATGATCCAGGATGTGGGACTCTTTGCCGCCAAGCTTCTGGTAGAACTGGTTGATGATACCAATCACCTTGAACAAAAGCTGGCACGCATGGAGCAGTTGATCCCGGATGTCTATTACCTGGCCTTTTATCGAGGACGTAATCTTTATAATAATGGCCAGTCAGAATCTGCTCTTGATGCTTTTGATCGGGCTCTGGCTTTATTCCCTGAGCAGGAGGATATTCCCTATATCTATTCCTACAAGGGGCATTGTCTGAAAGATCTGAGCCGCTATGATGAGGCCATAAAGACTCTGGAGCAAGGCAGGGTAGTAGATGATGAGCGACCGGATCTGCACAATATGCTCGGTGTCTGTTACTATAAAATAGAAGACTTTAACCAGGCCATTATCCATTTCCATCGGGCGGTTGAGCTGGATCCTGCCTCGGCCATGGATTACGCAAATTTAGGCGTCAATTATCGTAAAATCGGTAAGCGGGATGAGGCGATTCATTTTTTCAACTTGGCCCTTTCTCTCGATGCTTCCATTGATTTTGCTAAGTCGCAACTTGCTGAGTTGATTGTTCAAGGATAAAGCAGATTGATTTTAAAAGTTTTTTTTGTGAGGTTTTTTTGGCAGCACCAGTGACATTTAAACAGATGAATCCGGCAAAAATCCTGATCCGCTCCACTAACTGGATAGGGGACGCGGTCATGACTACGCCGGCCGTCCATACCATCAGGGAAAATTTTCCCAATGCGGAAATCACCATGCTGGCCATGCCCTGGGTGGCGGACATCTTTCGACTGAGTCCGGATGTGGACAAGGTTCTGGTCTACGACAAAAATGATCTCTATCCAGGCAGGATAAAAGGGGTGCTGAAGCTGGCCAATGATTTGAAGCAGTATCGGTTTGATGCTGCAATCTTGCTGCAGAATGCCTTTGAGGCCGCCTTTCTTGTGTGGATGGCTGGAATTCCCTTGCGAGCTGGTTACAAACGTGATGGCCGAGGATTGCTCCTGACCCATGGGGTTGAGCTGACTCCGGAAATTCGTGCCAGACATCAGGTGCATTATTACCAGATGATCTTAGCGGGATTGGGACTTGATCTAGGGCCGGACAAATTGCGTCTTCCCTTGTCGGATGAATTGACTGGCTGGGCCAGGGGGTATATCGAATGTTTAAAGGGTCAGGGGCCATTTTCCACTCAAGACGGGAAGACTCACCCTGAGAGGATATCTCCTGCTGAAAACAGGGACACGAGCGAGACAGCTATCCCGGTGATCGGTTTTAATCCAGGCGCTGCCTATGGCCCGGCCAAACGCTGGCCGGCTGAGAAATTTGGACAATTGGCCGCACTCATTGCCCATCATTATGGGGAGCGAGGTTGTCTTATCCTGGTCTTTGGCACCAAGGACGATACGGATGCCGCGCGTGCCATAAAAGAGTTTTCGGTGCGAACCCCATATCATGTCATTGATATGACAGCCAAGACCACCCTGCAACAAGTCATGGCCTTAATCCAATGCTGCAACGCCTTTGTGACCAATGACTCAGGGTTGATGCATGTGGCCGCCGGCCTTGAGACCCCCACCATCGCCATCTTCGGTTCAACCGATCATGTCGCCACCGGCCCATTTTCAGAGCGTGCCGTGGTGATTCGCAAAGAGATGGACTGCAGCCCCTGTCTGCAATCAGAGTGTCCCAGAAAACATCTTCATTGCCTGGAGGAGATCAGCAGCCAGGAGGTTTATACGGAAGTTGCCAAGGCCCTTTCCGATTGTTCGGGAAATTTCCTGCCACAAGGGGAGGGGATTTGATGGCCAAACTTGTACCATTATCCACAACAGCATCTCGGCCTGCCGTGTTTCTTGATCGTGACGGCACCATCAATGAACAGATGGGGTATATCAATCACCTCAGCCGCTTTCAGATACTTCCAGGCGTTGCCGAGGCCATCAGGAAACTCAATGAGGCCAGGATTCCGGTGGTGGTGGTGACCAATCAGTCGGGTCTGGCACGTGGTTATTTCCCTCCTGATTTGCTGGTGCTGGTCCATGATAAAATGGTGTCACTGTTGGCGGAACACGGTGCACATGTGGATGGAATCTATATCTGCCCCCATCATCCTGAGGCCAAGAGGGAGGAGTATCGCTTGGCCTGCAATTGTCGAAAACCTAAACCTGGCCTGGTCTTGCAGGCGGCGGAAGAGCTGGGCCTTGATCTTACTCAATCATTTGTTGTTGGAGATCGCTGGTCGGATCTGAAGACAGCGGTGAACTGTGGCGCAACGCCTGTGCTCGTGCTTACAGGGTATGGCCGTGGAGATGCCCAATATATCGGGCCGACCCAGGAGGTTCAGCCTTCTTTTGTCGGGGATGATCTGGCTGGGGTGGTGCAATGGATTCTGGGGAAAATGAAGGCTCGAGAAGAGATGAAAGGAAAGGAGATATAAATGAAGAAGATAGGGATCATCCTTGGGGCAGTTTGCATTCTGGTAGTTGTTTACTTTCTGGTTACAACAAGGATGGGCAAGGGTACAGCCGCTGATTTTTTACCGGCTGAGGCTCTGGTCTGTATTGAACAGCGGGATCTCGGGCAGTTGCTCGACGAGTTCAAGGTGTCACGCCTTGGTCGTGCAGTGACAGGTATTGATTATGTGAAGATTGCCGAAGGTCTTGGTCTTCCCCTTGAGGAGGTCAACAGGATCAGGGATATGAGAAAACAGCTGGATGAATTTTCGAACAGTCCTGTCTTTAAAGAATTTTTTGGCCAGGAGTTTACGCTCGGCCTTTTGCCGGTTCCTGATGACTCACTGGATATCCCTGAAAAAACAATGAGAGCCAGTCTTCTTTTGATAGCAAAACCGAGACATAATACTGATATCATAGAACTGTTAACTTCTCTTTTTTCCGGAAAATTGGAACAGACAAGCACCCAGTATGGGAAATACAGCCTCAAGCAATATCTCATTGACGAGAACAATACCTTGACTACGGCCATCATTGATGGCTATGTGATTGCCGCCTTTGATGATCGACTTGTTAAGGAGAGCTTGGACCGGTATGACAGCAAGCAGGGAAGCCTGGCGCAGAAGAAGGAATATCTCCGTCTACGTCACGATTTTATTAAGGCCAAACTCTTTACCTATGTCTCCATGCCGGCGCTCCATAGTCAGCTCAACAGGTTGAGCGAAACTCTTGACCCTGGGCAAAAGGAGGAACTGCAGAAGGTCACTGATCAGTGGAAAGGTTGGGAAGGGCTTGCCTTTGGGGCTTGGAAAGAAAAGGGGATACAGCGGGACAAGGTTGTTATCTTGTTCAAAAAAGAGTTGCTGGATCCTCTTGTGGGCAAGATGTTTACTATTCAACCAGTGGACAATAAAACACTGGCCATGATCCCTGCCGGTATCCTTGGCTATTACTGGACTAATACCTTGGATATGAACGTGTTCTGGGAGATGTTCACCCTGGAGATGAAAGATAGCGCGGAGCAACTCAAGGCCATGGAACAGGATGTAAAAACGGTCACTGGTGTGGAGTTGCCGCATCTCCTCTCTATGTTTGGTTCTGAGGCCGTTGTCCTGTTGAGAAAAATTGCCACCGATGGGTTTATCCCTTTGCCTGATGGGGCCATCTTTCTGAAGATAGAGAAGGAAGATGATTTTATGAAGATGTTAAAGCCACTGCTTGCAAAAAACAATATCCCAACCAAGACCGAGGAATATAAAGGGGTCAACCTCACCACTCTGGAGGTCTCATTCCATCCCAGTCTGCAACCTGTGTACGCCCTGCATCAAGGGTATCTGATCCTAGCAAGTACTGTGGATCTGGTAAAAAATATTGTTGATAGTACAGCTGGTGACGGTAAAGGCCGGTCTAATGTTGCGAAAAGCAAGGATGGCGTGAGTGGTGCTCTGATCAGTGAGGATAGTTTTAAGCAGGTTAATCAAGGATTGGATCACGGGATGACCAAGAAAAATAACTCTGTGAGCTTTATCCGGTTTTCATCTCTGTTGCATGTGGTAAAGGAACTGGCAAGCTGGGGCGGAACCATGCTTTCCATGCAGGATCGTGAGGCAGCGCAGAGATCTAAGGTAATGATTGAACAACTGATCTTTCCTCTTCTCGATGGACTGGCCATGTATGAGGTGATTGGTTCACGCAGCCACATTCAGGATGACGCCCTTATCCTGGAATCGACCACAATACTGGCTCAGTAGTCAAGAGGTGCCGTAAAGAAATAGATGGACATGTCATAGTTATTTCTGTGCGGCATCTAAATTTAAGAGCATTATGATATGGAAAAATTAATTGCAGAATTAAAACAGATGGTCCGGTTCAAGGATAGTACCGATATTGGTGATCTGGTCTTGATTGTAGCTAAAGAACCACAGATATCGGCCTTATATGCCTTGGTCACCGATATTGAGCGGGACAGCAGCCGCAAGAATGAATGGTGGCATGTCAGTTTGACCCTGTTATCCATTCCTCCACAAGAGACGATCTGGACCCTGCGCACGCCTCAGTTGACAGGTATGGAGGTCTTCACCATGGGTGGGGAGGAACGTTTTGTCAAGGCTGTTGAGTTTGGCACGATTTCTCTGCAGCCAGCGGCTATTGATGGTCTAACTCGGGCACCAAAGACAACGCAGGAGCAATCTGGACCATTACCTCAGGAAGAGAAAAAGAGATCTTTTCTTAAACGGGTAAAATAATGGCCATATTGTCCGAACGGGCGCTGATTCGTTTAATCAGAGAAAGAAGTGCTGCCTCGGCCCCAGGCCTTATCCAGGGAATTGGCGATGATTGTGCTGTTTTTGGAAGTCCAGAGGCGGGGCAATGGCTGATAACAACCGATACCCTGGTGGATCATGTTCATTTTGACCGGTACTGGCATCCCCCTGAGTTGCTTGGACGTAAGAGCATTGCGGTGAATCTTAGTGACATAGCGGCCATGGGCGGACGTCCACGCTTTGTCCTGCTTTCTCTCTGTCTGCCTCCCTCTCTTGCCTCCGACTGGCTGCAATGCTGGTTGTCCGGGGTTTCTGCTATCCTGGCTGAGTATGGATGTGTCTTGATTGGTGGTGATACCGTGCGCGGCCGCGAGCTGGTGATTTCGGTCACAGTGATTGGGGAGGCTACTTGCAATCATATCCTCTATCGCACTGGTGCCCGTCCCGGAGATATCGTCTATGTGAGTGGCCCGCTTGGTTCCGCCGCAGCCGGTTTGGCTTTGTTTCAGAGAGCGAAAAAGGAAGGGACATCTTGGGAACAATGGCCCCAGTGGCAGGCCCTGCTTGATGCTCACTTAAATCCGGCACCGCGTATTGAACTGGGCCAGCAGCTCGGACTAAGTGGCTGCGTGACCTCCATGCAGGATATCTCAGATGGCCTGGCCACAGATCTGGCCCATATCTGCCACGAAAGTGGGACCGGCAGTGTCCTCTATGCAGAAAGGCTGCCGTCTTTACCATCCCTTGACAGTGCGGCTCTTTTCCTTGCTCAGGAGAAGCTGGACCTGCTGCTCAAAGGAGGAGAAGACTATCAACTACTCTTTACTGTGCCACCCGATAGGGAAAAAGAGCTGGAGATGCAATTGCTGAGCACCCCTTATCACCAGATTTATCCAGTTGGAATCATTGTAGAAGGTCAAGGTGTTCTCCTGGAAAAAAACAATGGAACCCCCTGTGACATCACCTTCCAGGGCTACGAACATTAATATTACTCAGAGAGCAGCGATAAGTGGGCCAGATCAAGGCAGATCGATTTTCTTTTAGTCTCAAACTGTCGGTAAGCGATGCCGGCATGGTCAAACATCATCTTTGAGGCCCGGACTGTATCTGTATCCTTGTATTTGTCTGACATATAGATAATCTCCTTGATTCCTGCCTGGATAATCACCTTGGTGCATTCGTTGCACGGGAATAAACCCACATAGATGCGGCAATTGTTGAGGTTATAGGTGATGGAGTTGAGTACGGCATTGACCTCCGCGTGACAGACATAGGGGTATTTTGTATCAAGAAATGCCCCCTCCCGTGCCCAAGGGAGTACATCATCGGAGCAGCCCCAGGGAAAACCATTATATCCGACCCCCACGATCTTGTTCTGTTCATTGGCTACACAGGCTCCCACCTGGGTGTTCGGATCTTTACTGCGCTGGGCAGAGAGGAGAGCGACTGCCATAAAGTACTCATCCCAGGAAAGATAGTCTTTCCGCTTTTCTTCTTTCTTCTTCATAAAATCTTCTTCCACGATTACAGGTTTGGAATCCATTGTTTGATAATTTTTTGTAAGCTGCCATCAGCCTTGCTCTGCTGGATAAAATGATTGGCCTGTTGCCTCAGCTTCTCATCATCATTTCTCATCTCCCATCCCAGATATTCTTCCGTCACCAAGGTAAGTATCGGGCTAAGTCCGGCAGATTTGTTGAGCGCGGCATAGTAACAGATTGTTGGTGCGTCATGGAGAAAGAGATCTATTCTTTTGCGTTTTAAGGCCTGAATTGCCGTTTCAACAGTCTTGAAACGCATGATCCTGACGCCCCGAATAGTCCTGGTGAGAAACAGATCGCCTCCGCTTTCTTCGATGACCCCAAGGGTAAACCCGGAATCTTCCAGGCTGTAGATCCCGGTGGAAAAAAGGGTCATATCGCGGGATCTGACCAGAAAGATCTGTCCAGCCCGCAGGTACGGGTCACTGAAAGTTATAGCCTGATTTTCCAAACTGTTGATTTTCAGGCCGGACATAATGATATCAATATGCCCTTTGAGCAGCGCTTCTTTTGTCTTACTCTTCGGTACTGTGATAAATTTTACCGTCCTGCCTGAAGATAGTCCTAACTGCTGGGCAAGGTCTGCTTCAAGTCCCTGAACTTTTTTTTCTTGCCGATAAATGAAGGGGGGAACGTCATGGGAGACACCCACGCGCAATATGTCGGGAGCAGCTGCTATCTCAGGGTCTGCCAGAGGTTCTGGCGGGATTGGTTTTGGTGGGATGACTAGAGGATTGACTATTATTTGCTGATGCTGGGACATTTTTTTGGTGGGCAAGACATATTCAGGCATATCTGGCCCACAGGCACTGAGGCTGAAGAAAAAGAGCAAGGTCAGCGCTGTCAGTAGGAGTTGAATGATATCGTTGCGCATACGTGTTTACATGAAAAAGGTGATTATGAATTGCGTAAGATGAGTTTCCTGCAGCCTGACATTGCCCAAAAACGTTCCTGCTTATTTTGCTGCTTTTCGTCTTCGGCGCCAGGATGAAGCACCGGTAATCTTGTCAATAAACCCTTTGATGGCTTGAAAATAGAGCTTCCCTGCCACCGCTAATATAGAGTTATGATCTGCCCCGGGGACAACCTGGAATTCTTTGCTTTTGGCCCCGCAAAATGATTGCAGTTTCTCCGCCTCAACCGCAGGAATCAGCTCATCTCTTGCACCATGGAGGATAAAGGTTGGTTTCGTGACCTGCGTAATCTTGGCACTGTTATTAAAGCAATCTTCTTCCGCAATATTCAAATCGTTAAGATCTATTCCCAGTGACTGCGCCAGGGGAAGGGTATCGGCAAAGCCGCTTTCAATGATCAATCCTTTGATATCATCTGAAAATTTTTCGGCAAGATCTATGGCGCAGGCGGACCCCAGAGAGCGGCCCATCAGGAAAAGGGCACCGGTATATCCATTATCGCTCAACCACCTTCGGCTTTCCTTCAACAGAATTTCTCCATCGCTGAACATCGTTGCGACGCTGGGATGACCGCTGCTCCAGCCATAACCGCGATAATCTGTCACCAGCAAGTTGATGCCTACCTCATTATATTGCGGGCCTATGGTGTCATGGTCGCTGACCGTCTCTCCGTTGCCGTGAAAGTAGAGAATAGAGGGGGCGTCGCAATCAGTGAGATAGAAGCGGCAACCGATATGCACCCCAGGCTCCATCTCGATATTGATATCTTTGGCCCCGGGCGGCAAAGGACTAACTGCCTCCGCTTGCGGATAAAATATATGCGCGAGGATCTCGGGACAATCTAACTTTGAATATGACATAGTCTAAACCTGTATTGTATTAAGGTATGTACGATTTCGCGCAGAGGCGAAATGAATTATTCTTTCTTTTTGACGTGTAACTGGATCTTTTTTTTGACCATTAATTCCTGGGCAACCTGAGTTGCCGTCTCTTCAATAGACCTGCCATCAGACATGATAAACGGAATCTTGTATTTCAGGAAAATCTGATGAGCCTGATTGATTTCGTTGACGCAGGTGGAAAGTTTGGCGTATGAACTATCCTTATAGCGTTTTTCCCTGATATGATGCAGGATCTCCGGAGTGGTGGAGAGACCGATAACTCGTTTTTTGTTCCTGATGATATCTGCAGGCAGACGATAGACGTTTAAGTCGTCACAGACCAGGGGGTAATTGGCGGTCTTGATCCCCATCTGGGTGGCCAGATAGACTGAAACCGGGGTCTTACCTGAACGGGAGACACCGAGCAGGATAACCTCTGCCTCATCGTAATCATTGGTGGAGGTGCCATCGTCATGGGAAATACAATACTGGATGGCAGAAACACGCTTAGCCATGGTGGTGTCATCAAGATGTCTTGAAAATCCAGATTCCCGCAGGGGCCTGGCCTCCAAGAGTTCTTCCAGTCGAGTAAGATACGTGTCACAGATGTTGAAAATTTCAATACCAGGCGCATCTAGAATCTGGATCAATTCAGGGTTCATGATGGTGGAGAACACCAGAGGATGGCGGCCTGATGATTGTTTAAGGATATGCTCACGGGCATTCCAGGCATCCTGTTCTGTCCTGATGAAAGGGATTTTCTCCTCATTGAAGCTGATCTCCGGGAACTGGCAGAGCAGCGACTTGCCCAGATCCTCGGCAAGAATACCGGTGCTGCCGGAAAGAAAATAGACATCTTTAGATTTCCACATGGTGTTCCCTTTTCAGTTGGCTGTCAGCTTCGCAGACATCGGTATAGGACCTCCAGCAATTACGGCCGGCGTCCTTGGCCAGATACATGGCACGATCAGCATTTTTCAGCAGGGTAGTGACATCACTTCCATCATTCGGGCAAATGGTGACACCAATACTGGCTGAAACGGATACGATCTCTTTGTTAAGATGGAATGGTTTTGCCAGGGTCGTAAGAATTTTACCCGCAACCTTGGCAATGCCCACATCCGGTTTAATAGTAGTGAGCAGCAGGACAAATTCATCACCGCCGAAACGAGATACGATATCGGTATCACGAACACATTCCTGAATTCGTCGTGCTGCCTCAATCAGCAGGATATCCCCCTGGTCATGCCCCAAGGTATCATTGACCTCTTTAAAATGATCCAGATCAAGAAACATCAGGACGAAAGATGACTTCTCTCTCATGGCTTGGTGGATGGCATTTTTCAAACGATTGTAGAATAATCTGCGGTTGCAAAGCTGGGTCAGGGGATCGAAATTGGCCTGACGCCAGATGACCTCTTCCGATTGTTTTTTGGCAGTGATATCCTCCTTGATGGCCATATAATGGGTGATTTTACCGTTCTGGCTGAATATGGGAGAAATCACCGCGTGCTCAATAAACTCTTCGCCATTTTTTTTCTGGTTACAAAATTCACCTTCCCAGACCTTGCCTGAGGTGATGGTCTGCCAGAGTTGCGTATAAGTTTCAGGATGATTTTTGTCGGTTTTAAGGATACGTGGATTTTTTCCTTGAGCCTCTTCCAGGGTGTAGCCGGTGAACTTGGTAAATGCTGGATTGACGAATTCAATATTACCTTCAGTATCGGTAATGACAATAGAGACAGGACTTTGTTCCACCGCTACAGAGAGTTTTCGGATACTTTCCTCACTCTTTTTTCTGGCAGTAATATCGTGGCCGATAATAACTAAAGATTTACGTCCACCGTCTGAATCAAAGAGAGGTGTTTTTGTTACTTCAAAGATTCTACATTCTTTGCCGGGGATACAGATCGTCTCTTCTAATGTCAGCATGGAGCCATGTTCCCAAGCCTTTTCATCTGTCAGCCCACAGGTCTGAATAGCATCATGACAAGGAGGGTTGGACAAGGCGGCAAGTTCTGAATTTTTTTTCCCCTGATATTTTACATCTGTCAGTTGAAAAAGTGTCAGGACAGCCTTGTTGGCAAGCAGCCAGCGTCCATGGGCATCCTTGAAACAGATGATATCTGGCGAGGCATTGAGCAGGGTGCGTTGTAATTCTTCATTGGATTGCAGTCTGGCCTGACTCTTTTGTATCCTGGTAAGCATCTGGTTAAAGATAGTGGAGATATGGATTACTTCCGGGCCGCCTTCCTGATTAAAAGGAACTCCATTTGCCCCGTATTCTTCCATATGGGTGATAAATCGAGAGAGTGGAGTCATAAAACGGAAAAGGGCCCACCAACTGCAGAGAAGCACGCCAAGACCGCAAATAATGATGGTCAGGATGATCAGTCGCTGAGAGGCGTAAAAAGGCTGCATGACCTCTTGCATGGGGAGATTGGCAGCCAAAATCCAGGGCGCTGTCTTCAGATGTTGAAAAGAGGCCATGAGATGCAGTCCCCTGGAATTGAAAGTCTCTCCGCTGCCTTCAAATCCTTGCAGTGCCATATCAAAAAGGCGATTTGCTCCAAGGGGAACATCTTTCTGCATCATGCGAGTGGTATCATGGTGGATAAGGATGGTTCTATCTTGTGAATAGACATAAAAATATCCATTGTCACCAACCTTGCGTCTGGCGATATTGCCCAGCACATTATCTCCATTAAGGGTAAGGTTACCACATAAATAGCCTAAAACTTTCCCCTGGGCGTCATGAATTGGGGCCATAAATGCAATAATGGGACGCTGATTGGGTTTGACGGAGAGAAAGGGCTCGGAAATAACCGGCCGTAAAGCTTTTTGCGCCTGTTGAAAGAATGGATATGACGAATAATCATTATCTTCTCTTTCCGTGGAAAGAACAGGCAGCTCAGCCAGGAGCTTTCCCTCTGCCGACAGGATCATCAGGCCATCATCAAAGAGAGAGAGAATCCCGGTTTGATAGGAGAGAAATTTTTGGGCAGAAGAGGATGTAAGAGGGGTCTCTGCAGGCACGATATCAGCTACCACTGATATCGCTTTCTGTTTGCTTGACAGATCGTCATCAAGATATGTGGCAAAGGCCTGCACTGTTGTGAAAAGTTGATTTCCAAAAGTGGTGAGATGTTCTTTTTTGAGAAAGGTGGCAGCCCCTATTACAATGACAAGAATGCTGGTTGTAATTCCAATGGATATGACTGTGCCAATTCGGGCGGTGATAGTCCATTTATTTAAGAATCTACTGTTGAACATGGTAATTACAATGTTGTAAAAAATTGTGAAAAGATACTTTTTTTATTTGCCCCATTTTCTGCGGGAAGGAGCAATGAGTGGTTTTTTCTTGAAAGACAGGGCCGGATAACCGAGAATTTCCTCTGTTTTTTTAGAAAATTCATAACATGGCCTGATGGTGAGGTCCTTGAGAATCTCAACGTCTACCTCACCGCGCCCTGGGAAATGCAGGGTGATCAGCAGGGGACACGTTCCATGGAACTGGTAGCAGATTTTTTTCAGTGCCTCCATTCGTTGTCTGGTAATGATCGCGGCCTTTAATTCCATCTTGATGGATTCAGTATATTTCTCCCGGGCCTCGGGGAGCAGGTCGATGGACTCCGCGATGATCTTGGCACCTCTTTCATCTTTTTGCACCGTCCCTTGGATGATCACCGCTTCTGTTGAGGATAACAGGGTGTGGGTGCGGGAATAGGTCTCCGGGAAAACCACCACCTCCACTGAATCCAGGACATCTTCAAGAGTGATGAAGGCCATGGAATCGCCTTTTTTGCTCTTCAGCAGCTTACAGGTACGAATAAGGCCGCCAACACGGACAGGTTGCTCATCTCCCCACTCGGCCAGCTTGCCGATATCGGTGTCAACAACAGTTCTGATCTCATGAATAGCATCATCCAGTGGATGACCGGTGATGTAAAAACCCACGGTCTCCTTTTCAAAGGCCAGTCTTTCCAGTTCACTCCACTCTGGAATATCAGGGAGAGGAATGGCAATGATCTCTTTTTGAGTGGTACAGGGTGTAAGATCAAAAAGAGACATCTGGCCGCTCTGGCGATCTCGCTGTGCCGCCTTGGCCTGTTCCATTGCCTGGGGGAGAATGGTGTAGAGTTGAGAACGTCTGCATCCAAGTGAATCAAAAGAGCCCGCCTTAATCAGGCTTTCTATAACTCTGGAGTTGACCCGTCGGGAATCAATCCGGTTACAGAAATCTTCCAGGGAGGTGTATTTCCCACCTTCCGCTCTCTCTTGAATGATCGATTCCAGGGCTGCCCCGCCGACATTTTTGACCGCGGCCAGGCCAAAGCGGATGCGATCATCGGTCACATTGAAGTCATAGAGTGATTCATTTATATCGGGTGGCAGTACCTCGATTTGATGTTCCCGGCACTCGTTGATATAAAGGACGATTTTGTCGGTGTTGTTCATGTCGCAGGAAAGAAGGGCGGCCATGAACTGAGCTGGGTGATGGGCCTTGAGATAAGCGGTCTGATAGCAGATCAGGGCATAGGCGGCAGAATGAGATTTATTGAAGCCATATCCTGCAAATTTAGCCATCAGGTCAAAGACATATTCGGCCTTGTCTTCCGGGATACTATTTTTCTTGGCCCCAGTCATGAATTTGACTTTCTCCTTGTCCATGACCTCGGCAATTTTTTTACCCATGGCCCGCCGCAGGTTGTCGGCATCTCCTAAGGAGTAACTGGCCAGGATATTGGAGATCTGCATGACCTGTTCCTGATAGACAATAACTCCATAGGTCTCCTTCAGGACTGATTTAAGCTGAGGCAGGGGATAATTGGCAGTGGCGCGACCGTGCTTGGTCTCCACAAAATCATCCACCATTCCCGAGTCAAGAGGGCCGGGACGATAGAGGGCAACGAGGGCAATCAGGTCAGTGAACTGTTCGGGGGCCATCTTGACCAGCAGTTCCCGCATGCCGGAGCTCTCCAGTTGAAAGACTCCCAAAGCATCTCCCTTGCAGAGGAGAGCATAAGTCTTGAGGTCATCCATGGGAATGGCATCGATGTCAAGATCCGTGCCGATGTCCGCCTTGATATGTTTGAGTGCCTTGTCAATAACGGTAAGGGTCTTGAGGCCGAGAAAATCAAACTTGATCAGTCCTGTCATCTCGGTATGCTTCATGTCATACTGGGTCAGGGTCTCACCCTCTTTTCCCTTACAGGTGGGTAGAAATTCCACCATGGGCTGGGGAGAGACGACAACACCAGCCGCGTGTGTTGATGTGTGCCGGGCAAGCCCCTCCAGAGATTGGGCCACGCGCAGCAGTTCGGCAATCTGGGGATTTTTGTTGGCTGCATCCTGAAGGCGCGGTTCCTCGGCAAAGGCCTTCTTGAGAGTCATCTTCAACTGTTCAGGGACGAGCTTGGCGATTTTGTCCACTTCACCAAAGGGGATATCCATGGCGCGGCCCACGTCGCGGATTACTCCGCGTGCCTTCATGGTGCCGTAGGTAAGGATCTGGGCGACATGATCGGCACCCCCATACTTGCTCTGTACGTATTTGATAACCTCCCCACGCCGCTCCTGACAGAAATCCACGTCAAAGTCGGGCATTCCTTTTCGCTCGATATTCAAAAAGCGCTCAAAGAGAAGGCCGTAGGGGATGGGGTCGATATTGGTGATCCGCATGCAGTAGGCGGCAAGACTGCCAGCTCCCGATCCACGGCCTGGTCCTACTGGAATACCCTGATCTTTGGCCCAGTTGATGAAATCAGCAACGATGAGAAAATAACCGGGAAAGCCCATGGTGTTGATGACATTAATTTCCGTGGTCAACCGATCTTTATACTGTTTTTCGGTCCCAGGATTAAATGTCCCGATCTTGCGCATGGCCGCGAAGCGATCTTTCAATCCTTCCCAGCAGGCTGTGGCGAACATGGACTCAAGGGTCTCGCCTTCCACTACTGGAAAAATAGGGAAGAAGTAGTCACCAAAACCAATTTCAAGATTACAGCGCTCGGCAATCTCGATGGTTGTGGCAATGGCCTCCGGAGTATGCTTGAAATTATTTTTCATCTCCTCTGGAGATTTAAAATAAAATTCGTCAGTGGAAAATTTAAAACGTTTGGAGTTCGTTATGGTGTTATTGGTCTGGATGCAGAGAAGTACGTCATGGGCATGGGCTTCATCTTTGTTCAGATAATGACAGTCATTGGTGGCCACTGTCTTGATCAGAAGTTCTGCTGCCAGTTTTTTCATCCCGTTATTGACCGGGGTCTGCTCAGGGATACCGTTTTCCTGGAGTTCGAAGTAAAGACGGTCGCCAAAGATATTCTGAAATTCTTTGGCTTTTTCCCGGGCCCCTTCCATGTCGTTCTGGCCAATGAGCCAGGGAACCTGGCCATGGAGGCAGGCTGTGAGTGCTATAAGGCCTTCGTTATGGGCAGCCAGGGTCTCCATGTCGATGCGAGGTTTGTAATAAAACCCCTCAAACTGGGCAATGGCAGCCAGTTTCATAAGGTTCTTGTAGCCGGCAAAATTCATGGCCAGAAGCACGATATGAAAATGACCCTTTTCCTGATCTGTCCTGTTGCCGGGAGCCATGTAGAACTCGCAGCCGATGATTGGCTTTATCCCCGCCTTTTTGGCCTTGACATAGAATTCGAGGGCGCCGTACATGGCCCCGTGATCGGTGATGGCCACGCTGTCCATTCCATATTCCTTGCACTTGTGCAGAAGGTCAGGAATACGGATGGCCCCATCCAGCAAGCTGTACTGGGTATGGACGTGGAGATGAACAAATCCGGCACTCATCTTTATTTCAGACCTTTCACGCCCTCGAGAAGGGCATTGTTCAAGATCATGTTTTCGGTCTTGGCACCGGTGAAATCAGCCTTGATCAAGTTGGCCCCGCTGAGATCGGCATCTGTGAGATTGGCACCCTTCAGATTGGCGCCAGGCAGATTAGAATTTAACAAAGTGGCTCCTTTCAGATTGGCATCTTCAAGGTTTGCGCGGCGTAAATTGGCACGACTCAGGTCGGCTCCTTGGAGATCGGCCCCTTTCAGATTAGCGCCCACAAGGTCTGCCTGTCGCAGATCGCTTTTTTCCAGATTGCATCCCGGGCAGTTCTTGGCCATGGATTTTACGGTGTGCTCCACTTCTTCATCGGAGACCACTGGCATTGCTTCCTCGCTCTGCACAGGAGAAGCGGACAGTGCTGAATCTTGCGGGGAAGAAAAATCCTGTCCTGCGGCCAGAGATTCCCGAAGGTAGGTGGTTGTTTTGGGTGGCTCAGTAGGTTGCTGGGAAGGAGAAGGTTGTACTGGTGATATAGATGTTTGTCCTGTAGCTAGAGATTCGCGGAGATATGTGTCTTTCTGGGGTGATTTGGGCGGCTTGTACAGATGCGCTGAATCTCCAGTGAAAGATTTTGCGGAGTAGGCGAGGGCACCGTTATCTTGAAAGAGTGCAAAGTTGTTTTTTCCTGCATCTGGATAAACGGCATAACATCGCATCTCGCCATAATACCAGACCTTGAATTTGAGACAAAGCTGATTCTCACCATTAATATCCCATCCTCCTTTATCGGTATCGTCTCCAGTAATGGATTCTGCATGGGCGGAGACAGTACCGTCGGGTTGGAAATACATATGAGCATTGAAGCTCATGGCTTCCATATATAAGGTGTTACCGGAAACCAGAGCAAATATCTGTTTCGCTGTGAGTGGGGTGCTGCCCTTGGTAGCCATCTGATTTTGGGTAACTGGAGCACAACCTGCAAGCAAGAGAGTACAGAGAAGAACGGATGGGAAAAGTCGTGAGAACACAGCGAACCTCCTTATATGACAACATGTTGAAATGAGATAAAAATATCAATAAGTTGACAAATATACCATAAAGGAAATTGCTTTGCACTTTATAAACAGAATGAGCAATTTTTTGAATTCCTAAATGGCGAAAAATGTACTTGCAAAGGACTCTTGGGGCAACCCCGATAATGACAAAAAATAATAATTTGTAGCGTTTTCGATGTTATTCCATTTTTGTAGTGTGGTTATCTCGATATGGATCATTTTTCCTCTAAGCTCAGCGCTTCAAAGCCGGATATGACGTCGAACAGCTCCTCGTCAATGCCACTCTGACGCAAACGATGGAATGTCCTGTTGAAATCCTCCAGTAATTCGCCAATGTTTTTGTCGGCACGCTGCATCGCCGCCAGGCGGCTTGCATTCTCGCTGGCCAGGGATTCAGCGCAGGCCCGGAAGAGCGAGACGAAAAGATATTCGCGGATGAGTACCCGCAAGGTCGTCGTGCCGCCCCCGATAACCTCGGGCAGGTTTTGCGTCGGCCAGGGAAGTTCGACCAGCTGGCGTTGCCATTTTTCATCCAGCGGCAGCAGTCGTTGACTGACGGGGACATAAACCGCCCCGGACTTGGGACGGTTATAGAAAAGGTGGAGTTCAATGACTTCACCCTGGCTGTGGTCCGTCTCGCTCTCCACGAGAATCTGCCCGACGAGCGGGGTGATGGCCTTGACGGAGTTCGGCACGGCAAAAAGTCCCCTCAGCGGTAGACCCGCAGCGACCAGGCGCGCATGAACGCGTTCACCGACGGCCCAGACTTGGGGTTTGGCCGGAAGGGCCGCCAGCTTCTTGACCGCATAATCGGACACCACATCATTAAACTGGCCCACCAACCCCTGATCGGAGCCGAAGACAACTGCACCGATCACACCCGCATCCGTCTCTCTTTTCTGTTCTCCCATCAACGAAGCCGCCCCGCATTCCCGGAAGCATGCCCCCAATCCCAGCTCCACCGTACGATAGTAATCGGCTAACGAGCGCACCGAGTTCTCGTATTGTCCGATGCTCGAGGCGGCCATGGCCTTCATCGTCCGGACAACGGATTGAAGATCCCCGGCTCCACCGATCTTTCGGCGCAGACTCGCCGTGGTCTCGCTCATAATTTCTCATCAGGTTCAGGATTGGAATCAGCTTTGGCTTTACGTTGAGGCTGGAAGGGAGCAAGCGCCTGGCGGGCGATCTGGATAATCATGTTTCGATCCTTATCGCTCATTTTTTCAGAGGTAGCCAATCGCTCGCCCACCTCTACCTGGATATCTACCGCCGCCTCACTCAGGGCGTGCTCGGCAACTGTCATCTGGTCAAGCGGTACACGGTCAAAGAGTTCTGCGGTCAACGCCAGCAGCACGGCAATCTGTGCGGGCACAGACACCGGCGTGAATTCCGACTGTTTCAGGCAGGCGCGAATTCGCTGTCCGTGCTCAATGATCTTGCGGGTGTCTTCATCCAGACGGGCACCGAACCGGGCAAAGGTTTCGAGTTCCTCGAACTGGGCGTAGGCGAGTTTGAGGTCACCTGCCACCGCACGGTAGGCCGCCCGTTGCGCCTTACCGCCGACCCGCGACACGGATTTACCGACATCGACCGCCGGCAGAACGCCCAATTCAAAAAGTGACGGGGAGAGGTAGATCTGCCCATCCGTGATAGAAATCAGGTTGGTCGGGATATAGGCGGAGATATCCTGTGCTTCGGTCTCGATAATGGGCAGAGCGGTGAGGGAGCCGCCACCGAGTTCCCGGCGCAAGTGCGTCGCCCGCTCGAGCAGCCGCGAATGGATGTAAAAGATGTCGCCGGGGAAGGCTTCGCGACCAGGCGGACGGCGCAGCAGAAGAGAGAGTTCGCGGTAGGCGCGGGCGTGATGGGTGAGGTCGTCGTAAACGATCAGCACGTCGCGGCCTTGCTCCATGAAATACTCCGCGATGCTGGTCGCGGCGTAAGGAGCGATGTAAGCGAGACCCGGCGGGTCGTTGCCCTCGGTCACGACCACGACGGTGTAATCCATCGCTCCCTTTTCCCGCAGAGTGGCCACGGCCTTGGCAACCGAGGAGGCGCGCTGACCGATGGCGCAATAGACGCACAGGACATTCTGGCCGCGCTGGTTGAGGATAGTATCAATCGCGATGGCGGTCTTACCGGTCTGGCGGTCGCCGAGAATCAACTCGCGCTGGCCGCGCCCGATGGGAACAAGGGCATCGATGACCTTGATGCCGGTCTGGAGAGGCACCGTCACCGGCGCGCGGTCCATGATATGCGGGGCGACCCGTTCGACGGGCAGACGCCTGCCTCCAGTCACCGACCCGTTGCCATAGAGCGGCCGACCGAGCGGGTCGATGACGCGCCCCAGTACTCCATCGCCCACGACCACGTCCATGACCCGGCCCGTGCGCCTGACTTCATCTCCCGCGTGCAGATGCCAGTATTCGCCGAGCCGCACGACGCCGATTTCATCTGGGTCCAAGTTGAAGGCAATGCCGAGCACATCGCCGGGAAAGACCACCAGTTCGTCAAAGCCCACTCCGGGGAGACCCGACACCTTGGCAATGCCGGTGGCAACACTGATGATCGTGCCCACTTCCCGTGGCGTTAATTTCGGCGTGAATGCTTGCCGCGCCTGGCTTATTCCGGCAAACGCGCCATCAAAAAACTTTTTGAGGCTCTCAGGTTCCTTGTTCATTGGTTTTCTGTCTCGGTCTGAGGTTCTTCAGCTTGAGGTGCGGCCTTGGCTGCAGGCCTGTCCTTCTCCTGCAGAAGTTCGCCGACGCTCTGCTCCAGAGACGCCAGATAATCAACGATGCTCCATGCCACCTTGAGTCCGTTCGTGCTGAGTTCAATGCCGCCGATCAGCTCCGGCGCGGTCTCGAAGCGGACGCGGATTTCAGCCGAAAAAGTTTCGTTGAGCGCATTTTGTATCGCCGCCCGTTGTTCCGGTGGCAGGTCAAAGGCACTGCGTACCAGCGCAGGGCCTGACTTTGTCTTCAGGGCCTCGGCAAGGCCTGCCTTCGTCTCTCCATCCATCTCCTGCAAGCGGCGAGTAAATACCTCGCTCACCCGTTCTTCCAGACTGGTCGCGGCAAGATCCGTTAACACCTTGAGGCTGATGGCGAATACCTCCTGCTGGGCCCGGTGACTGATGGCTTTATTCAGGTTGTGGACATCGTTTTTCAGCGTTTCCTGCCGTTTGGCACTCAGAGCATCGGCCGCCTGCCGCGCTTCATCGAAGAGCCGCTGACGTTCGGCCTGCGCCTCGTCCGTCGCCTGGCGCAAAAGTGCGGCGCGCTGCTGGTCAAACTCCTTGTTCTTCTGCTGGAACTCGTCGCGTTCCTTTTGGGCTTCTGTCTGTTTCGCCTCGGCGTGCGCCAGTTCCGTGGCGATCCGCTTCTCCCGAGCATCAAGGGCATGGAGGATGGGCTGGTAAAGAAAGCGCTTCATCAACCACACCAGGATGATAAAGTTGAGCGTCTGTGCTCCGACCGTGAACCAATCGATTAACATGGGCTTATTTTCCTGTGGCCTGGGCGATGACGTGGTTCCAGAACGGGTTAGTGAATATGAGAATCATCGACACCACGAAGCAGTAGATGGCTGTTGATTCGATCATCGCCAGACCCACGAACAAGGTCCGGGTAATGGTAGTGGAGGCATCAGGCTGCTGGGCCAGCGAGGTCAGCGCCGTCGCCACCGCCCTTCCTTCTGCCAGCGCCGGCCCCATCGTGCCGAAACCGGTTGTGATACCGGCGATGACAATTGATGCCACCGCGATATAGGTCATGCTGTCCATAGGTTCTCCTTTTGTTGTGGTCGTTCAGGCTTCAATGTTTTGGGCCTTGGGTTCAGGTTTTGATTTACGGACACGTGTAGCTGCCGCGATGTAAACCGCTGCCAGGATACCGAAGATGTAGGCCTGCACCATTCCGGTGAGCAGGCCGAGCAGCGTCATGACGATCGGGAAGATGAAGGGCGTGATGCTGAGCAGAATAGCGATGATCATTGCTCCGCTCATCATGTTGCCGAACAGACGGACGGCCAGGGCCAGTGTCCGTGAGATCTCGCTGATGAGGTTAAACGGCAGCATGATGAATGTCGGTTCCATATAGGACTTGAGGTAGTTGCCCACCCCTTGCTCCTCTATACCGAAAAGCGGTACGGCCACAAAGACGCACAAGGCGAGGGCAGCCGTGGTCGAAAGCGAGCCGGTCGGCGGTTCGTAGCCAGGAAGAACAGTACAGAGGCTGGCTGCGGCGACAAACAGAAAAAGCGTGCCCAGAAAACCGAGATATTTACGTGGCTGACTCAGGCCTACTTCTTCAATTTGGGTCTCGATCACGGTGACAACGATTTCCACAAGGTTTTGCCAGCGGGATCGTTTCAGCCCCGTGGAAAAATTGCGCGTGATCAGCTTGGCACCCACAGCCAGCACGAACATCAGCCCCTAGGTAAAGACAATGGTGGCGTTCAGTTTGAACAACCCATATTGCCAGAAAATAATCTCGTCGGGACTAAGGCACATGGCTGGCCTCCGGTGTCAGGTCGACTGGTTTTTCAGCTGCCCGGGTGAGCCGTGTCACAACGAGACGGGCGATGACAAAGCCAAGGAGACACAGCAGCAGCCGCTGCCAATGACCATGGGCAATAAAATAAAATCCAGGCAGGACAATGCTCATCCGCAGCAGCATGCTGCCGAAAAACCAGAGTGCCGGTCGCTCAGACGAAAGGCCCTTGCGAACCGTCCACCAGAGGCCGCCGAAATAAATCACCCCGAGCACTCCCCCCGCCAACAACGCCAGGAGCAGTATCAACCTTTCATTCATCATTATCATCGTTATCCTCCTTTTCCTCCCGCATTGCCTTGTCTTCTTTGGCGACCCAATGCCAGGCATTGAAACAGCCGAGCGTGAGTCCGGCTGCCATTAACGCCAGCGTCCAGGGATGTGTTCCCGGATGGTGCTTGTCCAACCAGATACCGAGCGCCGCTCCGAGAAGCGTCGGGACCACCACCGACCAGCCGATCAGTCCCATCATGCCCAAGCCAAACCAGACGCCGGGCGTGGGGTGACGCCGCGCCTTGAGCTTGCGAGTTGCCTGCAGGCCGACCTCCCGGCTGAAGTCAGGCCGCTCTTTCTCATCCTTGCTCTCCGGTTTTTCACTCATGATGAAACTCCGCTAAACGGCGGATGAAACCGCTCTCCATTTTCGCCATCACTGAGCGGACGCTCTGCTCCCGTTCGTTCAGGTTCAGAAACTCCCGCTCCACCGCCGCATGCAGAAGGCCTAAGTCCGTTCCGCCAATGGCATTGCGCACGGAGACGAGCACGTCCATGCCGGTCTTGACCAGCACCCCTTCATCGACAGCCACATAAACCTCTCCCTCCCTTTCGTTTTCGTAGATCAGAATCCCGGGCACGAGTGCTGCCACGCAGTCCAGTCGGCGTGGCAGGAGTCCGAATGAACCCTCGGTGGTCTCGGCCACGATGCGCGAAACGCCGGACTTCTCTGCAAAGACTCGAAACGGCAGGAGGATCTTAAGATTCATGACTCTCGGCAGCATCTTCGACCTCTGTTTTCGATTTTGGGCCAAGGTCCGCTTTTTCCTCGGCTTCATCAATTGTTCCGATTATGTAGAGCGCTCTCTCCGAGTAGTCTTTGAATTCATCTTGCAGGATGCGCTTACAGCCATCCAGCGCATCGACAAGGCTGACGAGCTTGCCCTTGAGCCCGGTAAACTGCTCGGTGGTGAAAAACGGTTGGGTAAGAAAGCGCTCCAAGCGGCGGGCGCGGGCGACCACGTTGCGGTCCTGTGGCGACAACTGCTCAAGGCCGAGCATGGCTATGATGTCCTTAAGTTCTGCATATTGGGCGAGGGTCCGCCGGATTTCCTGGGCGAGGAGATAATGGCGCTCGCCGATGACGCCCGGCGTGGCCATCCGGGAACTGGATTGGAGCGGATCAATGGCCGGATAGAGACCTTCACTTGCCCGCTTGCGCGACAGCACGATTGAGGCCGAGAGATGGGAGAAGGTGTGGACCGCCGCCGGATCGGTGAAGTCGTCCGCCGGCACATACACCGCCTGGATGGAGGTAATGGCGCCGGTATCGGTGTTGGCGATGCGCTCCTCCAGCCCCGACAACTCGGTGCCCATGGTCGGCTGATAGCCCAGACGGGACGGCATCTGCCCCATCAGGCCGGACACCTCCGAACCGGCTTGAATAAAGCGGAAGATGTTGTCGATGAGCAGCAGCACATCGCGGTGTTCGTCATCCCGAAAATATTCAGCCATCGTCAAGGCCACGTGACCCACGCGGAAACGGCTGCCCGGCGGCTCGTTCATCTGCCCGAAGACCATCACCATGTTCGGCAGCACACCTGCTTCCTTCATCTCGCGGTAAAGCTCTTCGCCTTCACGGCAACGTTCACCGATTCCGCAAAAGAGGCTGACGCCCTGCTGATGTCCGATCATGTTGTGGATCATTTCGGTGAGCAGCACCGTCTTGCCCACGCCCGCCCCGCCAAAGAGTCCCGCCTTGCCGCCGCGCTCAAGCGGCATCAGCACATCAATGACCTTTGATCCCCGTCTCAAATATCTCAGACTTGGTTGAACGCCGTGCCAAGGGAGGCGGAGCCCGATGCACGGAACGCCATTGGATATCGTTCGGCTCATCCTGGCGGTCGATGGCATTACCAAAGACATCGAACATTCGCGAAAGAATTCCCTTGCCGACCGGCGCCGTCAGCGGCCCGCCGGTGTCTTCCACCGCCATGCCGCGGGCGAGTCCCTGGGTGGGTGTCAGCGCAACTCCCCGCACATGATGGGCGTCAAGTTGCGTCAAGACCTCGATGGCGATTTTTCCCTCCTGTGCATGCAGCAACGAGTAAATGGGCGGTAACTGCGAATCAAAGCGTATATCGACAACACTGCCCCGCACCGAGACCACCGTGCCGACGTTCGCAGGACTGGTTTTGTTCTTCATATTGGCTCCCGCTGATCTCCCGTAAGTTTACATTCACACACGTCTTCTGCTCCAGCGGTTTGCAGCAAACAGTTGCTGATCGAACCGACATTAGTCGCCAGGATCAGCAGCGAGTCGTAAAAACGGTAGGTCGATTGTTTATTCATGCAATCGGATTTCCCTTTTTGCCAGCCGGTAACTGCCCTCAATCATTGCCGCCAAGGCGATCAGCGCTGCCACAGGATTCGTGCATCTTCCAATGGAATAGCCACGCCGTCGCAGTGCGGTATCACTCGTGCCGTATAGTCTGCAGCTGGGCGGGCCGCAGAAACAGACACGCTGTAGAGATAGCCTCCTGACGCGCCGACCAGCGGGCGAACATACGTCATCTCCTGGTGTATCGCTGCGCCGCCACTTATTCCATCGGCATAAAGCTCTACCCGTATTGCCTGAGGAGCAAGCTCATTGAGATAGACCTGAACCTCAAAGAGGAGCTGGTCGTCCTTGGTCTCCACCTTCTGTTCGCCGAAGCGCAGATTCGGCCAGTTCTGGGCAATGGCCCGCTGCCAATTTACTACTTCTGTGCCTTTTGCCCCTTTGTCTAAAGCGCGCTTACGATAGGCGTCTGCAGCCGGGAGGTAATGTTGCTCCGTGTATTCACGCACCGCACGATCGGCAGAGAATTGTGGTGTCAACCGCGCCATGCTTTCCCGCATCCGCGCCACCCAGGCCGTGGGAATGCCGCGCTCGTCACGGGTATAAAACTCCGGGATTACCTCCTTCTCAAGCAGGGTGTAGAGTGCCTCGGCTTCCACAGCGTCCCAGGCCGGATCATGGTCATGCTCCTGCCCATCCCCCAAGGCCCATCCCACTTCAGGCGTGTAGGCTTCCGCCCACCAGCCGTCCAATTCCGAGAGGTTGATGCCACCATTGACAAGCACCTTCATGCCGCTCGTTCCACACGCCTCCCAGGGTCGCCGCGGCGTATTGATCCAGACATCCACTCCCTGCACCAGATGTTCTGTAATCAACATATCATAGTCGCTCAGGAAAATAATGTGCGCGCGGGTCTTCGCCTGACGGATGAAATCTATCCATTCATGAATCAGAGCCTGCCCTGCCAGGTCTGCTGGATGGGCCTTGCCGGCAAGGATGAGTTGCACTGGTCGTTGCGGGTTGCTTAACAGACCAAGCAGTCGTTCAGGATCGTGCAGCAGCAGGTTCGGTCTCTTGTAGGCCGCAAAGCGGCGGGCAAAGCCCAGTGTCAACGTGTTGGGATCAAAGAGATATTTTGCCGCCTCAATCGCCTCGGGGGACGCGCCGGAGATAGCCAGTTGCCGGGACAATCTCTCACGAGCAAACTCAACAAGAGACTTACTGGCAGCGATGCGAAATTGCCACAGGGTGACATCGGAGACGCAACGGATATCATGCTCAAGGGTTTTTGTCATCCCCAGCCAGCGATCCTGTCCACAGGCTTCCGCCCACAGGTCATCGGCCGGGGCCGAATCCCAACTCCGCATGTGGACTCCGTTGGTCACGTGCCCTATGGGCACTTCATCCTGAGGCCAGTGCGGAAAAAGAAGCTGAAAGATGTCCCGGCTGACTTTCCCATGCAGTTGGCTCACGCCATTAACAGCCCCGCTGCCGCGGATCGCCAGATAGGCCATGTTGAAACTCTCCGCCGGATCGTTTGGGTTTCGACGGCCAAGGGCCAGCAGGTCGTGGAGTGGTATACCGAGCTTCTGTTCGGCATACCACCCGAGGTATTGTTCAATGAGGGCCGGAGAAAAACGGTCAAAGCCGGCAGTCACTGCCGTATGGGTGGTGAAGAGGTTTCCGGCTCTGGTTGCGGCCAGCGCGACTTCGAAGGGCTGCCCGGTCTCTTGCATGAAACTGCGGGCGCGTTCCAGCACGGCAAAGGCCGCGTGTCCTTCATTCAGATGACAGACTTCCGGCTGGATGCCAAGCGCACGAAGCAGCCGCCAGCCGCCGATGCCAAGGAGCATTTCCTGTTTGATGCGCAGCTCCGGCCCGCCGCCATACAGCTCGCTGGTAATGCCGCGATGAGCCGGGAAGTTCGCCGCGTCATTGCTGTCCAGCAGGTAAAGCTTGACCCGACCGACCTGGACCTGCCAGGCACGCAGCCAGACCGAATAACCAGGTAAATCGATCTCCAGCCGCAACCACTCGCCGTTCCCCTGGCGCAAAGGGGTTATCGGCAACTGTCCGGGATCGTTATAGGGGAAGAGGGCCTGTTGCATCCCATCCTTGTCGATCACCTGGCGGAAATAACCTTGCTGGTACAGCAACCCCACGCCAACCACCGGCACCCCCATATCGCTGGCGGCTTTGAGCTGATCACCAGCTACATTGCCAAGCCCGCCAGAGTAGATGGGCAAGGCTTCACTTAACATGAATTCCATGCTGAAATAGGCGATGCAGGTCAGGGAACTCTGCGGATGATTCTGCTGAAACCACGCAGGCGTCCCTGTCACTTCGCGTATGGACTGCACCAGGCCGTCAACGTTTTTACGAAAAACGGGATCGGCCAGCACGTGTTCGATCCGATCGCGCGAGACCGTCTGCAGAACAACCCAAGGGTTATGCGTGATCTCCCACAGCTTAGGATCAAGCTGCCGCCATACTTCATCGGTAGCATGATTCCACGACCAGTGCATATCCAGAGCCAGCTCGGCAAGGGAATTAAAGCCTTCAATTTCCGTGGGGAGAAGATTGTAGAGGGGATGGCTGACACGGGTTTGATCTGTCATAGTTGCCTCAGTTTCAGTTGTCTAGAAATTGAGATCACAATGCCTCCTCAATAGGAGACATTGTGATAGGTCTCAAGAGACTTAATTTTCCCGCTTCTGAAGAATATCCAGCGCGAGTATCACTGATAAGTCCGTTCTTCTATGATCGGTTTGCTCCTTGATCATCAACCGGGAAATAAAGCCATTCAAACTATATCGGCCCTTCTAGTCGCTCGGTAGACGGAATTTTAAATAATATGGATTGCGGCGCTCTTGTTACTGTAACAAGGAAAGTAACAAGGAAATACTCTCAGAGAGTATTTCCTTAAAGTCTGTGATAACCAGTGTCACGCCACCATACAATGCGCCTGTAATAGCTGATCAGAGCGACTTCAAGCAGGTGTCGGAGGTTTTTTTTGATCAGAAATAATAATGTGTTCAGCTTATCTGTTTTTATTCTATTTCTGTAGTATAGGCAAGGCCTGACGAATATAGTTTATTAGACCAGTTCTTGGGCAGAGTATGAACTGTCAATTGCTCACTGAGTAACTTGTTTGTTGGTAAGGTAGCCACCATATTCAAAACAACTTTCCCTCTCTGCTGTGTGAGACGATAAGCTGACGAAACATTTCGACAATACCGCGGGAAAGCAGGGTGATGGAGTGGGCATTGATATTCTGTGCGGCAGAACGGTCGACCAGGATATTTAACTCTGAGGGAAAGCCTTCTTCTGCTTGCCAGTAATTAATCAGAAAAGGAACTTTGGGCAGGGGCATAATCAACAGGGAATGATCCGCACCGCCAGTTGCGGTCATTACTTGTGCGCCAAAAAGAAAAAACATCTCAAAAACCAGTTCACTGTGGGCGTCTGTCAGTTGTCGAAGCGACTCTTCGCAACGATGAGTAAAATATTGACTCCATTCAGCGGCACCGGGAAGTTCGCCAAAGGGAACCCAATCATTTTTCGGTTCTATGCCCTGACATTCCAGAACATAGTGCAGTATGGGTACATAGAGCCAGTGATTGACGTGGCAGCTGGAGGTCATTTCCCCGATGGGGCTAATAAAAAAGTGCCTTCCCAGGCAGTTGATGGCCAGGTTTCCGTTTGTTAACTGGGCACCAATGCGTGGGGCAACATGGTTAAAATTAAGGTGGCGCACTTCCTGTTGTAGTTTGTTGATTACTTCTTTGTGTTCATCGTCCATGGAACGTCGTCTGACAATCCTGGAGCTTAATTGTTCGACAATATTCTTATCCAGATAGGGACATCCCGTCAGGTTTTTCATGCCCTGAATTACCGATGCGGCAAAGGCTATGCATGAAGGGACACCACAGTGACCGCAGTTTGTTTTGGGTAGTGCCTTGTAGATCTCCAAGGGGTTTTTTATGTTAGTCATGAACACGTGGCCCTTCTTCTGTCTCTTCCCGAATGTTGAAACGCTCCTTGATTTTTCGATACGACACCAGCTTCTCGACTCTTTCAGAGGGGGTGAGGAAGGATTCCAGTTTGGTCTTGAGAATGACAGAGTTCATCTCCGAATCAATGGCGATGACGCCTTCCATGATGATTTTCTGCAGGAGCAGTTCATGGTTGGTTCGCTCCCGCAGATTTGCAGCAAAAGGAAGAAAAAAATAATTGGAAAAAAGGATGCCGTAAAGAGTGGAGGTCAGGGCCACGGGGATGGCCTTCAGGATAATGGAGGTGTCACCAATGCCACCAAGCATGGAAACAAGGCCGATTACTGAACCAATAATGCCAAAGGCCGGAAAGAAATCGGCAATGGTGCGCAGGATGCGTTCTGAATCCTCACGCCGCAGTTTAAAAAAATACATCTCAGTACTTAAAATGTCACGGATTTGGCTGCTGTGAAAGCCATCTACCAGACAACCAAGGGCACGGCGGAGAAAAAGAATGGATGTCTCGTTCTCTTTTTCCTGCAGGGATAGAATACCTTCTATCCTCGACTTGATTGAAAGGTCGATGAGGATCTCGATGATTTCTGTTTCTTTCTTTATCTCTGTGGTGTATGCGGTCCGCATCACTTTGGCCACAATTTTCAGTTGTTCCATTCGAAAACTGATCAGGGTTGAGGCGAAGGTCCCGCCAAAGACGATAAGTAGTCCTGAAACATTAAAATAGAGGCTTATATTGCCATTGATGGAGAAACCCAGAATGAAAAGGGCAGTGCAGAGAAACAAGCCGATAAGGTTTTTATTTTTCATTGACCGGAACTCATTATGTAAAAGATATTCAGAGTTGAACGCTGATTTATGGCTCTACAGGCCATTTAAGGCGTTGTGAAAAAATAACATGGCCAATTGAAGAGTCGGAACGGCATAAGGGTCCGTAAAGAAATGTGGATAAAAGGTCAAGTTATTTCTTGACGGCCTCTAAGTCTTCAGAACTGGCCTGTGCTGCTGGTGGCAGCTTTTTTGAAATAATAATTTCAACTCGACGGTTGCTGGCCCTGTTTTCCGCATTAGTATTTGGTTTTACCGGACGAAACGAAGAATAGCCACTGACCACAAATTGATTGGGATTCATGTTTGTTTCTTCAATGAGAAAACGGGCAACCCTGCTGGCTCTGGCCACTGAGAGTTCCCAATTGGTGTTGAAACGTTCTGAATGCATTGGAAGATTGTCGGTGTGGCCAATAACATTAATCATGTAAGGGGTCTGCTTAATAGCGGTTGCGATTTTTTGCAGAGACTCTTTGGCTGCCTGTGAAAGGTCAGCCTTGCCGGTATTAAAAAGGAGATCACCGGTCAGGATGATACGCATGGTGTTATCAGGGATAAGATCAATAGAAGCAAATTTTTTGAGATTGTTTTCACTCAATGCCTGTTGGCTGAGGTCGTAGATGGCGTCAAGGGGGGCCGCAGGTGTCTGCGTATTTGTCATATCAGGGTCTTGGAGTGAAACCTTGTCCGGCGGCATGACAGGTTTGGATTCCGATGTCGAAACTTGGCTGTCATGAATGTCGATTTTTGTGTGAGTCTCTGTCTTCGCAACCTTACCAAGGACGTCAGATCTGGAAAGTCTCTTTTCTTCTTCCGGGGTCATGGCCTCCCCGGTCACTGCTTCCACTCTTTTTATGGTTCCGGCAGTAATAAAGGGAATCCCTTGATTGATGGGTGGAAATGGCAGAGACGCATTGTTGCCAAGGCTGTTGATATCTATAGCGTCGGTGGTTGATCCACCAACAATTTCAGGCTTTTTTTTGACCAGAAAATTTTCATGGGCCGATTGATAGACAAACATAGTGAGAAAAAGGATGAACATGGTCATCATCAGATCTGACCAGGCAATGGACCAGTGAACTGCCTTGGGGCTCCTTGAACGATAAAAGGTGTCATCAACCAGAAAATCCATATCTCGAAACCTGTTGTCGAGAGGAGGGGTGGGGGAGGATATGCTCGTGGATTTTGAATCCACAGGGCTTAAAGGCGATTGCTTTTCCTGTTCCGGAACAACTGTTTGGTCAGATCCTTCAGAGGGGAGGTCTTCAGTCATGTTTATACGAGCTGTATTTAATTGTAGTTTTGGCCGCTGGTAAAGGATTGTTTTTTCTCTTTGTCATATCGGAAATCATGGTGAAGAACAAAAGAAAAATGTCCAATGTCTGTAATGGTAGAGGTTTTGGGGCCAGTTAAGAAATAACCTGGCCTTTTTATGATTATTTTTTTTACGCAGGCCAGGGGATGGCCCAGTGTCGAAGGCACCATGTGGACGGCGCAGTAGCGACTGGCCCCCGATGCCGCTCTGGTAATTTAGTTGGTCATATTTTTTTACAGCGGCTAAATGATTAATCCAATTCAAATCCCAGTAAAGAGTTCAGTCTCTTCCAGATAGGCAAAGGCCTGCCATAGGTCTTCCCGGCTGTGGGGTTCCAGGGTAATGAGTGGATGAAGGTCATGGTGACGCAGGAACTGGAAAAGACCGAGGAAATCAAACTTTCCACGTCCTGGCGCCAGATGCTGGTCACGCTCGCCATGATTGTCGTGTAGATGTAGTTGACCCAACCAGGGTGAGAGAGTTGGCAGCCACTCCTGCCAGGAAGAGTGGGAAAAACTTAACAGATGGCCGACATCAAGACAGAATCCGGCATAGGGTGAGTTGAGCTGTGTCAGAATAGCCTTATGGGTGGCGGGCGATTTCTCATAGGTATTTTCAAGCATGATCGGCACGTTATGTTTGGTGGCCGTTTGCAAAACTTCTTGCCAGGTGGCAAGGGCGGTAGTTGTCCACTCTCCTGATTTGTATCCTTGTTTATTTTCCTCAAACTGGAGATGACAGACAATAGAGCGCGGTCGAAAGACTTCAAGAAGCCTGAAGGCACGCCGTAATTTTTCGCGACTGGCTGCCAGGATATAAGGGTCCAAGGCACCGGGAGCCAGATCAAAAAATGGGGCATGGAGGGTACAATCAAGTTTGTGTTTTTGGAGAATTTCGGCGATACGCCTGAATTCGTTTGGATCTTCATCGTAAAGGCAGGTGCCTTCCAGGCCAATTTCAGGTTGGATTCTGTGTTCAATAAAGAAATCCAGGTATTCTGTTTTCAGTGTCTGCCAAGGGGCGTTGACAAAACATCTTTGAGTGATTTCTTTATTTAGAGGCTTCATTTTTTTGTCCGGGGATCTTCTGTCTTGTTCATTTTTTCTGAGGAGATGGCTGCTTCTGCAATCTCCTGGCTAAGGAGGGTGAGGCCCTGACTCAAGGCCGTTGCCAGAGACTCATAGCTGTCATCGGCAAGCGGCACATGGAGCAGGGATGAATGCGCCTTTATAATTGATTTATCCTGCAGGTCAAAGAGGAGCCAGCGAGCTTCAATGGTGGCGGTCTTATCTTCTGAGCCCTCAAATCTGAGAATGTCAATGGCTGCCCTTCTTCCCTCAATGCCAGCTATTGTTACAGGATAAGGATAGACCGGAGAGGGCTTGAGCAGACTTCCCACATCAGCCACCAGTTGATTGCTGATCATCTCTGTCAGATCTCCCGCCCATTCCCGGCCGGGAATCGTGTCAATACGAGTTGCTCCATACCGTTTGACCATCCTTGGCTGGTCAAGATAGCTTGCCACCTTCACTGGTCCGATCAAGATAGTCATGGGTCTAACCTGTTGAGGCAGGGCTTGGATGGATGGCGCTGAACTCAGGGTGTATTGTTGCACAGATTTTGCCTGAAAACAGCCGCTCAAGGTCCCGAGGAGGCTGCAGGTCAGGAAGATGGATAGAAAAGGATTTGTTTTCATTTGGAAGATTCTTCCCCTTGTTCTGTTCCAAAGAGAAGCCTTTGGGGGTTGCGATCGAGAGATTCCGTCAAGAGGCGAATAGACTTTGCAGCTTTGCCCAGTTCAATGATACTCTCGGTCAGTTGATAATGGAGTGGGGAGTCGATCCCGGTGGATTGTTCCAGATTAGTCATGAGTGTCTCGATAGCCTGCATGGCTACGCCGACATCCCCTGTGGTAGAGTTCATCGTGGTGAAAAATGGTTCAACCTGACCGTCAATATGTCCAATCATCTGATTGGAACTGTCTGAGAGTTGGGAAAACTTGTCAAGGCTGGTGTCGAGTTTGTTTATTACTGGTAACAGATTTTCGTCAACTTTGGCGAGGATGGAATGAAAACGGTCCAGGCTGGTAAAAAAGAGAGCAAGCTTTTCTTGGGAGGTTTTCGAGTTCAAGGCCTGCTCCAGGCTGGTACTCATCTTTTCCAGGGCATCCATAGTGCTTGAGAATTTAACTGCCAGCTCTTGAAAATTAAGGGATTGCATTGCCTGGGTCATCTGCTGCATTTCGGAAGGGACCGTTGGAATCTCCAGGTACTTTCCACCCTTGTCATGATAGATCGCCTTGCTGTCTTCTTGAATCGACAAATCAATATAAAGCTTGCCGGTGAGCAGACTTTGTGATTTCAGAGAAGCTCTCAGGCCACGGTCGCACATTGTTTTTAGAAAGGTATTGATATCATGGTTTGTCTCTTTTTTGTCTTTTCCTTCAACCTTGATAATATTGGTGGGATTAAGGCTGATCAGTACCGGTACTATGATCTGGAAGGTGTCAGCGTTGATATCAATTTGGATCTCCTTTACCTCGCCAATGGTAATGCCCCGATAAGCGACAGGGGCGCCGACGTTCAGCCCCTGCAAAGAACCTTCAAAGTAGACGATGGCTGTATTTTTGTTGCTGAAAAATTTACCACCGCCAAAAACTACGATTCCAGTTACCAGAAGCAGAAATGATAAGACGACAAAGGCACCAATTCGGGTGGAATTTGCTTTTTTGCTCATGAAATATGTGTATCCTTCGCATGTTTTTTTAAGGCGGGAACAGGGATGACGGTTGATCCCTGCTCACTGCCACCTCGAGTCAGGAATTGTTTAACTTTTCGGTTAGTCGTTGATTCGATCAGGCTGTGTGGATTACCCTGAGCAATCATGGTGTGTGAATCAGCATCAAGGAAGACTGAATCGTTACCGATGGCAAAAATAGAGGCCAGTTCATGGGTGACAATCACAACCGTGGCTCCCAGGCTGTCACGAATCTCAAGGATCAAATCATCCAGCAGTTTGGCACTGATAGGGTCAAGACCCGCCGAGGGCTCATCAAAAAAAAGGATTTCCGGGTCGAGGGCGATGGCTCTTGCAAGCCCTGCCCTTTTTTTCATGCCGCCGCTGATTTCTGAAGGATAGAAATGATCAAATCCGGCAAGGCCAACCAGGCGTAGTTTCAACGAGACGAGATCAGCAATCTCATCCTGAGCCAAGGTCGTATGCTGGCGCAGGGGAAGGGAAACATTTTCGGCCAGGGTCATTGAACTGAGCAGGGCACTGCTCTGATACAAAATGCCGCATTTTCGCATGATCTGGTTTCTATGCTTTTCAGAAACTTCCCAGAAATTAGTGTCACGAAAATGGATTGTCCCAACGGCCGGTTCTTTCAGACCGATCATATGTCTGAGCAGGGTGGACTTTCCACATCCTGAATCTCCCATGATCACGAAGATATCGCCTTGCCGGATGGTGAAGGTCAGATCCCGTTGGAGGACAAATGAGCCGTAAGCCATGGTCAGATTTGTAACAGTGATTAAAGGTTGCGGCTGCATATTTTCTAGGCAATGTTGCTTTTATGGTGCTGAGATGGATTATATGCCGAGAATGTTGAAAATAATCGTCATAACCGCATCAGATACCACGATTAAGACAATGGCTGTAACTACAGCTGATGTGGCCGCTGCCCCTACGGCGGATGCGCTGCGTCCGCACTGAATTCCTCTGAGGCAGCCGGAGAAGGCGACAAGATAGCCAAAAATAATTGCCTTGAACAGACCGACACCAAAGTGTCTGAGGGTGACGGCGCCGATGGTCTGATTATAATATTCAATCATACTGATATCGAGAGTAAACCAGGCAATCAGAAAGCCACCACCTATACCCAGCAGATCGGCCCAGAGAGCCAGTAAGGGCATCATCAGCAACAGGGCTGACATGCGCGGTAGGACCAGAAAATCTATCGGGTCAATTCCCATGGTTTGAAGAGCATCAATCTCTTCGTTGACCTGCATGGTGCCAAGTTGAGCGGCGAAGGCGGCACCGGTCCTGCCGGCCATAATAATAGCGGCCATCATCGCCCCCATTTCCCTGGTCATGCCAAGGCCAACCAGATTGGCAATATAGATCTCTGCCCCGAATAACTGTAATTGCACTGCTCCCACAAAAGCAAGAATGACGCCAACCAGTACAGATATAAGTGACACAATGGGCAGCGCCGCCGGTCCACATTCCTCAAGAAAACCAAGGAAGTCAGACTTGAGAAACTGGGCCTTCCCCGAAAAAAGCCGGAGGTAACTCAGGGCGATCGTACCGGTAAAGAAGAGGAATTCACTGCAGTCCTGAATCAGATGGGATGTCTTGTCGCCAACGGTTTCAAGGAAAGATTGGTCTCTCACTTCTGGTTTGAAGGGAGCCTTCTCCGGAGATGCAGAGGCCAGGGCCAGAAGGCGTTGCACTCCAGATGGCAGATTCTTGACAATAAAGAGGATGTTGTTCAGATTTGCATACTCTTTGATATCATTTAAAATGATAAGAAAGCGACTGTCCCAGGCCTGCAGCTCTTCAGTATTAAAAGAGATAGAGCTTATTTTATTGGTAAAAAAAGACTTGATTTCAACAAAGGAAGGAAAGACACTGTGGATTGTCCATTGACCTTTGAAAGAAAGATGAAGGTCAGTTCCTTTCGTCTCTGTCTCGACAGTGCCTTCTGTTCTCAAATTGTCAGCTCTTTCCTGTAATTTATCTGATTCCATGTAACCCTGATTTTTATTATTCTTCATGAAAAATGATAATTTTTATATTATAAATGTTTTTCTGGAAAGTGCCCTTTATTTAATCTTCTTCCCTGTAAGCATATTGAACTAATAGGGAAAAAAAGATTGACATCTGCTGAAAAAAAGAGTCTTCTGTATTGTTTCTCGTAGTTGTGAAAGGTGGTATATCCAGGTTTTTTCCAAAGAGGGATCTATAATGTATGCAATAGTACGTACCGGTGGAAAGCAGTATCAGGTAGCTTGTGGAGATCAGCTGCGGGTAGAAAAAATAAATGGGAATGTTGGGGATGTCATTGAATTAAGTGATGTCTTGATGGTGGTTGATGGAGAAAGTGCTCAGGTTGGCCGTCCGGTTCTGGAGAATGCCAAGGTTGTAGCCCGAATCGCCGAGCAGGGAAAGGCTAAAAAGATTCTTGTCTTCAAGAAGAAAAAACGTCAGGGCTATAAAGTGAAAAATGGCCATCGCCAGCTTTATACCGCTCTGCAGATTCAGGAAATCAACGCATAAGAATTTTACACCATCTTATATACAAAACGAAAAGTACATACCCGGTTAAGGATGTAACCTGGTAAAAGGGAGTAGATCATGGCACATAAAAAGGCGGGCGGCAGTTCCAGAAACGGTCGCGACAGTGCAGGGCAGAGACGGGGAGTAAAAAGATTCGGTGGACAGAATGTCACGGCTGGAAGCATTCTGGTTCGACAGGTTGGTACCAAAATCCATCCTGGAACCAATGTAGGCTGTGGTCGAGACTATACCCTGTTTGCCAAAGTTGATGGTATTGTGACATTTGAAGATTTCGGTCGCAAGAAAAAGCGGGTCAGTATTTATCCCGCAGTTTGATTATTGCTCTAGTTCCCCTTCTTGGAGCCATCTCAAGTTGCATGGCTCCAAAACAGGTTTAGGCTCGACTTCAATGATCCTTATTGATTGTCGAGCTTTTTTTTTAATGTTCTTTCAGAAGGGGTTTGAATAAAAATGGCCTTTGTTGATGAAGCAAAATTTTTCGTAAAGGCTGGTGATGGCGGTAATGGCTGTGTCAGTTTTCGTCGTGAGAAGTATGTCCCTAAGGGCGGTCCAAGTGGTGGTGATGGCGGCAAGGGCGGCAGTGTTATTATTGAGGCATCAAATAGACTGCAATCCTTGATTGATTTCCGTTATCGTTCCCATTTTAAGGCGGAGAGGGGTGGCAATGGCCAGAGTAAAGACATGCATGGTCGTAATGGCAATGATTGTCATATGCTGGTACCTGTTGGTTCGGTGATCAAAGATAGTGAGACGAGAGAGGTACTTGCCGAGTTGTTGACCGATGGTGAGACCTTTCTGGGGGCCAGAGGTGGCGGCGGAGGTCTTGGTAATGCTCATTTTTCAAGCGGCTCTAACCGTGCACCCCGTTTTGCCACAAAAGGGAAAGAGGGTGAAGAACTCTGGTTACGAATTGAATTGAAGCTTATTGCCGATGTCGGTCTTGTGGGTCTTCCCAATGCCGGTAAATCAACGCTCCTCTCCAGACTCTCTGCGGCTAATCCCAAGGTGGCCAGTTATCCTTTTACAACCCTTGAGCCTCAGCTCGGTGTTCTTCAGTTCAAGTACGAAGAACCATGTATTATCGCTGATATACCTGGACTTATTGAGGGGGCGCATGATGGTGCTGGATTGGGGCACACCTTTCTACGGCACATCGAGCGAACCCGTATCCTGCTGCATGTAATTGATGTTTCTTCAGATGATGTGCAAACAGACTTCCATGTTATTGAGAATGAACTGCGATCTTATCGGGAAGATCTCCTTGACAGAACTCAGATTCTTGTCTTGAATAAAATTGACATTGCCGATTCTGAAAAGGTTAATACTGCAGTCGCTTCTTTTACCGATCTTGGCTTCCAGACAGTCCTTATCTCCGGTCTTACCGGGGAGGGAATTCAACAGGTTAAAGATCTCATAGAAGAAAAACTTGAAGGTTTAAGGGCGCTTGATCGTCAGGAACAAGAACATGATGATCCGGAAGATGCGGCACCTGGAGAAGAAAGGGAATAACTTTTACAACATGTATCCTGTATAATATATTGGGTACTCTATGACAGATTGGGTTTTATTTGATCATGACCACTCAGATCAGCAGAGAGGATGGCCTCTATTATCGTCAGACCCTCTTTGACAAGGCCAAACGCATTGTCGTCAAGGTTGGCAGCGCCGTTCTCACTACCGAGTCCGGCATCAATCAGAATGTCGTAGATAACATTGCTCGAGACTTGTCTTTTCTCAAGGACACTGGACGTGAGGTTATTCTCGTTACCTCAGGAGCCGTTGCCGCCGGCCGAAAAAAAATTATCCTCAGTGATACCCTTAAAGTCGGTCTCAAGGAAAAGCAGGCCTTGGCTGCTATAGGTCAGTCCTGTTTGATGCAGACCTATGACGATGCTTTTCAACGACACGGTAAGATCATCAGTCAGCTCCTGCTGACTCACGCAGATCTCGCAAGTCGTGACAGATATCTCAACGTCCGCAATACCATTCTCACCCTGTTTCGTTTCGGTGCTATTCCCATTATCAATGAAAATGATCCTGTGTCAGGCGATGAGCTGCGTTTTGGGGATAATGATACCTTAGGGGCCCTGATCACCAATCTTATTGAGGCCGATATGTTTATCTGTCTCACTGATGTCGATTGTCTTTACACCGGAAACCCGCTCTCTGACCCTTTAGCCCGCCCTGTTTATACAGTTTCCCGGGTCACTCCAGAAATTGAGGCCATGGCCGGTAATACAAAAAGCGCCCTTGGTACCGGCGGCATGCAGTCCAAGATTCGTGCTGCCAAGATGGTGTCAGCAGGTGGGGGCAGTTCTTTTATAGGGCCTGGCCGTCAGGACGCAATTCTGCAGAAATTATTCAGCGGGGAAATGATCGGAACCTTTTTTCTCCCGGCCGAGGACAAAATCCATCGTCGTAAACACTGGATTGCCTATGTGTTACGACCCAAAGGATATCTGGTCCTTGATGATGGCGCCTGTGCTGCTCTCAGTCGACATGGAAAGAGCCTTCTTTCTTCCGGGATTCTTGAGGTGCGGGGTGAGTTCGGGGTAGGGGATGCCGTCCATTGTCTTGATATTAACAATAAACTTATAGCTGCAGGATTGGTTAATTACAGTTCTCTTAACCTTGATCTCATCAAGAAGCATCATTCTGATGAGATTGAGTCCTTGCTTGGATTTAAGGATTGCGATGAGGTTATCCATCGAGATAACTTAGTTCTATTATAGGAGTAGGAATCAAAATGTCACAAAATAAAGAAATTGATGAGAGCATTCAGCTGATGGCCCAGAAGGCAAAAAAGGCGGCCAGAACCCTGATTTCTTTATCCACTGAAACCAAAAATAATCTTCTCCGGCAGATGGCTGAGGCACTTGAGGAAAAACGGCCGTTTATCCAGCAACAAAATCAGAAAGATTTGCTGGCTGGACAAAAAAAAGGATTATCTGCGGCCATGCTGGACCGTCTGGAACTCTCAGATAAGGTCATGGCCTCCATGATTAGCGGCCTGTTGGAGGTTGCCGCCCTGCCGGATCCCGTGGGTGAGGTTTTAAATCTTAGCAAAAGACCCAATGGCTTAATGGTGGGGAGAATGCGGATACCCCTGGGTGTGATCGGGATGATTTATGAGTCCCGTCCCAATGTGACTGTGGATGCTGCGGCTCTTTGCTTGAAGGCCGGTAACGCCATTATTTTAAGAGGGGGGTCAGAGGCTATTCATTCCAATCTCGCCCTGGCAGAAGTACTGCAGGGAGTCCTTGCTGCGCGTAACATTGATCCTGCGGCCATCCAGGTTATTCCGGTAACTGATCGTGCGGCAGTGACAACACTTCTGGCTCAGGAAAAGTTCATTGATCTGATCATTCCGCGCGGAGGTGAAGGCCTGATCCGCTTTGTGTCGGAGACGTCACGTATTCCGGTTTTAAAACACTACAAAGGGGTGTGCCATATCTTTGTCGACAGCAGTGCCGACCTTTTAAAGGCCTCCCCGGTTATCATGAATTCAAAAACTCAGCGTCCTGGTGTCTGCAATGCCCTCGAAGGACTGCTCATTCATCGTGATATCGCTGCAAGTTATCTCCCTGTCATTGCCGAAGAACTCCGATTGGCCGGTGTTGAGCTTCGTGGCTGTGCTGAGAGCGTTGCCTTGGCCTCCACAATCAAGCTCGCTTCCGCAGCTGACTGGGGGACTGAATTTCTTGACCTGGTTCTCTGCATGAAGGTTATCGGTTCCCTTGATGAAGCCATGACGTATATGGCTGAATACGGATCTCAACACACCGAGGTCATTATTACCGAGGATTACAGTAATGCCCAGCGTTTTCTGGCCGAGGTTGATGCCTCGGCAGTCATGGTCAATGCCTCTACCAGGTTCAACGATGGTGGACAGCTTGGCCTGGGAGCGGAGATCGGAATCAGCACCACGAAATTGCACGCCTACGGTCCCATGGGACTATCCGAGCTTACCACCAAGAAATTTATCATCTATGGTGCGGGGCAGGTACGGAGTTGAATCAACGTGTAGGGCTCCTCGGAGGTACCTTTGATCCTATTCATAATGGTCATTTGCAGATTGCCGAGATTGCAAAGAACTTTTGCGATCTGCGGGAGGTCATGTTTATTCCCGCAGCTGTACCCCCCCATAAGAATGGTAAAGCGGTTGCCAGTTTTAACCATCGGGCCAATATGATTCAACTGGCTTTGGACGGCAGGCCTGAATTAAAGCTGTCCACCATAGAAGCGAGTCTGCCCGAGCCGTCGTATACTATCGATACTTTAAGATATCTTGACAGCCATACAACTGTTGCCACCGATTTTTTTTTCATTATCGGCGCGGATGCATTTCTTGAGATCACTACCTGGAAGTTATACAAACAGGTTCTTGAGTCTACGCATTTTGTGGTACTTGCCAGGACGGGGAGCGCCTCCTGCAAAGTGAAAGATCTTATAAAAACACTTGGCTATGAACCGGATGATTCTTTGCAGATCTGGGCTCATCCTTTATTACAGAAAAAAATTTTCTTCCCTCGTGTTCCTTTAACTCCGTTTGCTAACCTTTCTTCCTCCCAAATCCGTCAAGATCTCAAAGATACTATGCCAGTTGAAGGAATTGTGCCTGCTGTCGTCTTGAACTATATCCAGGCGCAAGGTCTTTATGTATGACATCATATGAGCCTTATCAGGTGTTTGTTATATTTTTATTGATGGTGATTGTCGCCTCCTTGACAGTAACCCTTTCTTTCATGTTATAATGATAATGTTTTTATAAGAGATGAGAATGAACTCGATAAGAGTGGAATAGCTTTTTTGATTATTCCATTGATGTCAAATCTAGGAGTCTGTCGGATTTTGGTGATTCGGTTTTCGTAACTTGCTGATATTTAAAGAAATACCTGAAATGTTACGCAACTTGCAACTTGTATTATATGTAGCAATATCAATATGTTATCTTTTTTAAATTCGGACAATCCGACAGACTCCTAGTTTATTTTTTTCTACAGATGGTCTATCGATGAAAAATTTTTATAAGGGATGTGATTCTTGACACAGAGAACTACCCAAACAACTACGCCATCTTTTCCAATCAAAGTTCTTATTGCTGATGATTCCTGGGTCTTCCGCAGGATATTGCGGGATATCTTTAAAAGGATGCAGCATATTCAGGTACTAGATGATGCGGCAAACGGTATAGAGGCCCTTGAACAGATTATTAAGTTTCACCCTGATGTTTTGATCCTGGATATGGAAATGCCGATCATGGATGGGCTAACAACCTTGCAACATCTGATGATTCATACCCCTACCCCGACTATTATTTTTTCCAGCTTAAGCCAGGATGGCACCGCCAGATCTTTTGACGCGCTCAAGTATGGTGCCGTTGATTTTGTGGCCAAGTCATCTTTCTTCAAGGGAAGTGATATGGCCGCCGACAATGAACTTATAATAAAGAAAGTGATTCAGGCAGCAACCATTACAGTAAAATCTATTGATCCAATGCAGTCTGTACTTGGTAAAGCAGAGATCGGCAATGCCCCGCATCTTGTTTTTTGTGAAGATTGCGGAACCAGGAATGTGGTAGATGCGCAGGTACTTTCAATGAGCGATAGTGCGCATTGCAGCCACTGTGGCGATGAAATTAAATTAAGTGCAGATGAGAAGTTTCGCCGTCTTTCCTATGCCGTAGTAATGGGTGCGGGTGAGGGGGGGTATGTTAATCTGCTGCAAATCATTCCTTCTCTTTCTCCCGAAATGGGTGGGGCCGTGGTTGTGGTTATCCATGACGAACCGGAAAAGGTTTCTTCTTTTGTTGAATATCTTGGTTCAATCAGTGGCATGAAAGTGGTGCGCGGTCAGGATGGTCTGACCATGGAAGGTGGGTCTTGTTATATCTTCTCCGGTACTGAGCGAGTGACTTTTTCGCCTTATAGTGGTCATTATGTCCTGCGGGTAACGAGTGATCCAGGTTTTGTGAAACAAGGGGCGATTAATACGTCGTTGATGTCGCTGGCGCCACTCTTAAAGGAACGAGTTGTGGGAATAGTGCTTTCCGGGTCTGAAAATGATGGTGTGAAAGGGATGGATGCTATTGGAAAGCATAACGGCACAGTTATTAGTTTGGATCTCTCTCGATGTCTTTGTAAAGATATGAGTGAAAAAATTATCCGTAAATTCCCAGAGACATTGATTGCTGATGAACAGGGGATTGTGGAGTTGATTGCCAAGTTGGATCGCCAAAACCGGCAGCAGGTTGTAATGGCATAGTAGTTGTTCGTTGTCCCACGTACACTCGTGACAACAAAATTGATATTTTTTTAACGAAAGGATTTTTATGGAAAATGAAAATTTTTCTGAACGGAGAAAACACCCCCGAATCCCACTTGATCTGGAAGTTGATGTGAATCTAATCCCGTCAGATAACGCACAGCCTTTGGGGGATATTGTTTGTTGCAAGTGTCGGGATATTAGTGGTGGTGGGATTTCCTTTTATTCGATGGACTCTTATCCTCTTCAATCTGTATTGAGGCTTGATATTGCCCTTGATGAACTCAATATCAAGGTGATAGGAAAGGTGCTATGGGCCCAAAAATTTTCCACAGCTCCTTTTTGTTTAACTGGCGTTCAATTTCTCAATATATATGAACAGGATTTTAAAGAACTTTGCTCTTATATTGACACAAAGTGCTTATAGAATTGATGTGTGAGGATCTGTATGGCATGTAAGCTATACCTGCCCAAGAGTGGTATAGCTTTTTTGAGATAACGATGCGTTTTATTGCTGACCTTCATATCCATTCACCCTATTCCAGAGCCACCAGTAATAAATCTAATATTCGTTCCCTGGCAGCTTGGTCTCAGATTAAAGGGGTTCATCTCCTTGGAACAGGGGATTTCACCCATCCCTTATGGTTCCGTGAACTGCAAGAGGCACTTGAGCCTGCTGAACCGGGATTCTTTCAATTAAAAAGATCACTCTCTCCCGATTTTTCCTTACCCTTTTCTTTTACGCCCTCACCAGAGTCACTTCCTGCCCGATTTGTTCTTAGCGCTGAGATAAGTTGTATCTATAAACGTCATGGTAAAGTCAGGAAGGTGCATAATCTGATTTATGTTCCCGATTTTGCCTCGGTAGAACGTATCAATAAGACTCTGGCTACCATTGGTAATCTTGCGACGGATGGCAGACCAATCCTCGGACTTGATTCACGGGACCTTCTGGAAATAGTAATGGGCAAGGCTTCTGGTGGTTTTCTTGTCCCGGCCCACATCTGGACTCCCTGGTTTTCCATGTTTGGTTCAAGGTCGGGATTTGACTCCGTTGAAGAATGTTTTGGCGATCTTGCGGCTCATGTCTTTTCCCTGGAAACTGGGCTTTCTTCTGATCCGGCAATGAATCGGCTTGTTTCAGCTCTTGACCAATACACCCTTATCTCAAACTCTGATTGTCACTCTCCAGGGAAATTGTGCCGGGAAGCCAATGTCTTTGATACCTCGTTTGACTTTTTTGCCATGAAGGCCGCTTTGCAGGCTCCATGTGATGTAAGCGGCCATCGCCATCTGGCAGCGACCATTGAATTTTTTCCGGAAGAGGGGAAGTATCATCATGACGGCCATCGTAATTGTGGCTTCTGTTGTGATCCATATCAAAGCCGCGAGTTGCACGGACTCTGTCCGGTCTGCGGTAACCCAATGACCATAGGCGTCCTTTCCAGAGTCCTTGATCTTGCTGACAGACAGTCTCCGGTTTTTCCCTCTGGAGCTCCTGATGTTTTCAGTCTGATACCGCTTCAAGAGATTCTTGCTGAACTTTTGGGGGTGGGGGCAGGGACAAAAACGGTTATGGCGAAGTATCTGCAACTCATTCAAAAATTTGGCTCCGAGTTGACAATCCTGACTGAGACCCCGGTTACCGAGTTATTGTCTGCGGATTTACCCTTGTTGGGTGAGGCTATTAGTCGGGTCAGACAGAATCAGGTCCAACGGAAAGCAGGTTTTGATGGCGAATTTGGCACAATTAAGGTTTATAAAGAGGGTAAAGGCAAGTTGAAGAGTAAAAAGTGAGAGTCACACTCACCGTGTAGAATGCTTTCAGCTGATCCCTGGTACATATTTCGATAATTCTATTATAGCGAGGAAGGCATTATGCATTTATTTGAGACAGAAGAGGGTGACAAGTGGGTCTGTGTCAGTTGTGGTCAGGAGCAGGCCGAGCTGATCGATGAGAAAAAGTGGGAGTTTATCTTTGATAAGGATAACCCTATGTTACGTTGCAGTATCTGTGGACAGGGGGATTATGAGATAGAAGATTAAGTATAGATACAAACGCCCCGTCTTTCTGGTGAAAAACAGAGAAGGACGGGGCGTTTTTTTTTTAGTTGAATTTTGATCCTGCCACGGGACCATCAATAGTGACCGCAATCCAGTGCGGATCCCACCATTCTACAGGATTGACAAAGATGCCGTTTATCAGCATGGAAAAGTGCAAGTGGTCGCCTCCGGCCATGCCAGTGGTTCCGGTCAGGCCAAGAACGGTATTCTGATCCACTTGGGTGTCCATGGTAACATTGATCTGACTGAGATGGGAATAGAGGCTGAAAACCCCCTGGCCATGATCCAACATCACCATCTCGCCATAAATCCCGTTATATCCTGTAAAGACAACCTTGCCGGCCTCGGCTGCTCTGACATCAGCTCTTTGGGTGGAGGCGATATCAACCCCCAGATGAACCTGTTCGTCAATGGGCTGCCCGTTATAAAAATAGGTGCGATGATCGGCAAAACCTGCACGTGGACTGCCGGGCATGCGCAGGAAAGTCCCCTTCCATAATCGTTCAGGGCTTGGTTTTTTACAAAGATCATGAATTTTTTTATTATTTATATCACGAAGATCCCGGTTGGTGTAGAGGTATTTTTCTATCATGTCCCCCTTCATCTCCGGGTAATGCTCTTCAAACTCAGGGATTTTTGCAGAAAGAAAGCCATCGCTGATGTTAATGTCGTCATGTTTCTGGTTTGCTTTTTTATAAGTGCTGGAAAAACCGATAGCGGCCTTATTCCCTGCAAGGTCTTCAGCAGTTATCTTGGCATCAACAATGGCCGTAGCATCGTAGGGCAGGGCTATAAAGGCTATATAGGTGTGTTCGCGCCCATCATTTAGCGGAAATCCAGGATGGAAATTCCCGTTAATCTGAACTCCATGCTGCAGGGCGTCCTCCGTTGTCTGATAAATGACAATACCTGCGCCTCCTTGTCTCAAATAGCGGGTGGCATGGAGGAGATTAATTTTTGGCGCCTTGGTATCAATAGTGATATTCTTGGCAATACGTGTCAGATTTCCCTGAAATAATCCCCACAATGAGTAATCACGCACTTCAAAAACGATTTCTGCAGGGCCATCTTTCAGCCCAAGTTTTTTGATATCAATCAGTTGTTTTTCTTTGATCTCTGCCGGACCGACTTTTCCCATATATCCCTGGCGGGGATAGTCGGTATGTAAAACTTCTTTTTTCTGAGTTCCCTGGTTGATGGTCATATAGATATTGCGAATCCCGCTTTTGGTATCTGTTATGGTCAGATCCAGGGTGGTGTTTGCTCCGATATATTCGGGAATCTCATCCATGGTAATGACTGGTGTTCCTCTTTCAAAGAGGGTCAGTGACCCGAAACCTGCAGCTGCCAGTAATGCTACAATGAGTAGAAGAAGAAATGGTTGCAACAGGTTTCTCTTTTTTCCATGTTTTTTAAACCGTTGTTCTGCCATGAGGCTTTGTGCTCCTTTTTTCGCCTGGTTGATCTTGTTTAATATTTTGTTACCGGAACAGTCATTTGCTTACGACGTCGTTCAAAAATAATCATATTATTGAAATAGTGTGACCGGTAAAAGGGTCCGTAAAAAAAACAGTCAGAAAAATAATTGTTATTTTGTAACGGTTCCTAATTCTTCCAAGAGATCTCATATTTTTCAATATGCAAATTATTATCAGGGATGATGGTCAGTAGTTTTCTGGTATTGCGTTCGAGTTCCAGGGTAACATGTTCTTCCTCTTTCAACAACATATCAGCAATCCGGGGATGGACTTTGAGGGTGAGTGTGTTCCCCTTATGTCTCAAGGTCTCTCTGGAAATCTTCCGGAAGATTTCATAGCAGATAGTCCGGCGGGATTTTAGAGTTCCCTCACCGGCACAATAATGACACGGCTCGCAAAGGAGTTGCTTCAAGTTTTCACAACTGCGTTTTCGTGTCATCTGAACCAGGCCGAATTCTGTAAGCTTGAGGATATTGATCCTGCTTTTATCTTTCTTAACGGCTTCCTTAAATGAGGTGAACAGCTCTTCGCGGTGCAGTTCATCATCCATATCAATAAAATCAATAATGATGATTCCGCCAATATTACGTAGTCGTAGTTGATAGGCAATCTCTTTGACCGCCTCCATATTGGTCTTGAATATGGTCTCTTCAAGATCATTTTTACCCACAAAACGTCCGGTATTGACATCAATAACCGTGAGGGCTTCTGTCGTTTCGATAATAATGTACCCTCCCGAGCGGAGCCAAACCTTCTTTTCAATGACCCGGCTGATCTCTATCTCGATACCATGGGCCTCAAAAAGTGGTGCTATCTCCTGGTAAAAAACGATCTGATGCTGTAGATCGGGGGCAAAAATTTTAATAAAATTCAACAGGTTTTCATAGGTTTCCTTATCGTCAACCACCAGGGTGTTCACATCGGCGGTAAAGAGATCACGTACTGAACGAAAGGTGATGTCAAGGTCTTCATAGACAAGGGAAGGGGCAGAAGAGCTTGAATTGATGTCCTGAATCTCATCCCACAGGTGAAGTAGAAATTCCATATCTGCTTCCAGTTCTTCCATGTCCGCATATTCGGCAACAGTACGGACAATGAAGCCGGTGCCGGCAGGGCGAAGTTTTTCGATACGTTCCCGCAAGGTCTGACGGAGGGTTTCGTCTTCAATCTTCCTGGAGATACCAATGTGATCAGTAAGTGGCATGAAAACAAGATTGCGGCAGGGTAGGGTGATGTGGCAGGTGAGACGGGCCCCTTTGGTGCCAATGGGATCTTTGCCAACTTGGACGGTGACGTCCTGTCCTTCACGCAAAAGATCCTCAATATTCATTCCGGAAATACGGCGAATCTCGTTGTCGGAGACGGAGGATGTAAAATTGTACTTCCCGCATGGTTGTTGCTCCTGGCCTAGCAGCCTCTGTTCAAGCTCAGTCATGGAGATATAGACATCATCGACATACAAAAATCCTGTTCTGTCCAAGCCGATATTAACGAATGCCGCCTGCATTCCGGGCAATACCCGTACTACCCGACCTTTATAGATATTGCCGACCAGTCCTTTTTCCGAGGGTCGTTGGATATGTAACTCAACAAGATGATCGTTTTCGACAAGAGCTATTCGTGTTTCGTAACTTGTCGCATTTATAAGTATGTCAGTGCTCATTATAGGGGGGCAGGGAAGAGATTAAAGTCATGATTCCAAACTTCTGGAATGTGAGAATGGTTGATAAAATTTAAATTATACAGTATTTCAGATGAAAAAAGCCACTTCCTTTTATTCCTTTTACGTTGTCTTCAGCTTCGCTTCCCTTTAACGAACGGCTATGTACTGAAATGACAGCAATTTCTGTTATTATCCCAACCTACAATAGAGAAAAATTTTTAGGACGCGCCATACGTTCTGTTCTGTGTCAGACAATTGCCTGTTCTGAAATTCTGGTGATCGATGACGGATCTACGGACCAGACTGTCGCGCTTGTCGCTTCACTGCGTGAACACAGTGCCATTCCCATTTATTTTTTTTATCAAGAGAACATGGGGCCCGCTGCCGCCAGGAATCTTGGCATTCTTCGGGCTCAATCTGAGCTGGTCGCTTTTCTTGATTCTGATGATCATTGGCGAAAAGACAAATTAGCACAGCAACAAAAGGCCATGGAGGAAAATCCAGGTTATCTGATATCTCACACCAGGGAACAATGGCTGCGAGGAGGTGTGCATTTGAATCAGAAAAAAAAGCACCTGCCGCGTCATGGTGATATCTTCGATCACTGCCTGCAACTTTGTACTGTGGGGATGTCAACAGTCATGGTAAGAAAAGAATTGTTTACGGCAATAGGAGTTTTTTCGCCAATGCTTCCCTGCTGCGAAGATTACGACTTCTGGTTGCGCGCAAGCAGCAGGTATCCTTTTCTTCTAGTAGACAGACCACTTACTATTAAAGAAGGGGGAAGGGAAGATCAGGTCTCTTGTCAATACCGTATCGGTATGGATAAATTACGCATTCATAGCATTATGCGTCTTCTGGAGAATGTAAGTCTGAACCAAGAACAGCACGATCTTGCCTTTCGAGAGTTGCAGCAGAAGTGCCTGGTCTATAGTCGTGGCTGTATCAAGCATGGTAAAGGCGACGAAGGTGCAGTGTACTTGGATATATACAAAAAATATCAATAATTCTGTTTCAAAATTCTTTTTTGATTGAGAAATGGAATGAGGAGGCCAGGCCTTGTCTGGTAGGAATGCGAATGTCACAAATACAATCATGGGCCGATCCATCGCTCTTTGTTAAAGAGATTCATGTTGAAGACTCCTGCCTGAATCTTCCTTATACCCGAGAAATTCTTGCTAGAGTCAAACTGCCCTATACGGTTATTCCTGATTATCAGGATCTGGAGGCAATTTCTGGTCATTATCCCGAGAATCTTACTGTCGGTAAACAGCATCTGTTGCTGTGCCGCAACAGAGGCCATTTTTTCAAGCCCTGTCCCGCCACCCGGGAGTATCGCTGCTGTGAATATCAGGTCTTGAATATCGGTATGAACTGTCCCATGGACTGTGTTTACTGTATACTGCAGGCCTATCTGAACAAACCATGGCTCACTTTTTTTGTTAATGTTGATGACCTGATAGGTGAGATGACTACCGCCTTTACGGCGGAGCCCAATCGTTTTTTTCGGATAGGTACAGGTGAATTCACCGATTCCCTGGCCCTCGACCGATTTACCAATCTCAGCCGGACCCTGGTGAGCTTTATGGCCAGCCAGCAAAAGGCCGTGCTGGAGCTTAAAACCAAGAGCGCGGTTATCCATAATCTGGAAGGGCTCGAACATAAGGGACGCACAGTTGTTGCCTGGTCTCTGAACAGCACCCCCATCATGGCCAGGGAAGAGATTCGGACCGCGACCCTTGAGCAGAGACTTGCTGCTGCCCGGCAGTGTGCTCAATGGGGATATAAGCTGGCCTTTCATTTCGATCCCATCATTGAACATCCTGGATGGGAGCAAGGCTACGCAGAGACCATTACCCGTCTCTTTGATACGGTGCCGGCTCAGAACATCGCCTGGATCTCAATGGGGGCGTTGCGTTACCTGCCGGCGCTCAAGAAAATTGGAACAGGGCGCTTCCCCCAGTCGCGGATCTATTATCAGGAATTCATCGAAGGGCTTGATGGTAAAAGCCGCTACTTTCGCCCCCATCGGGTGAAATTGTATCAGCACATCTATAAGTTTTTGAAAAGCAGGGCACATCCCAAGACCTGCATCTATTTTTGTATGGAAAGTGACGAGATCTGGCAGGAGGTAATGGGCTATACTCCCGGAGAAAGAGGGGGGATTCCGCAGATGCTGGACCGGACGGTTCAGGGATGAAGTCAGGCGCGAAACCATTCTGATTCACGTTGTTCGCCCTTGGCAGAGCGTCCTCTCTTGTATAGTTTCTTTGGTTTTAAATCAAGCTCTCTCTCAAGGATCTTGGTGAGCTTCGAGATATCAAACTTGGTCGTAAAGAGGCTTTTCCTGTGTGCACCACATTCCGGAAGCGTTTGTGGTACTGATGAGTTACTTTCCGCATGTTTCGAGTTTCCAGGAGATGAAAGGCCCGACTGTTTATGATTTCGACAAAATAATCTTCCCCCAGAGGGGGCAGAAAGGCATCGCAGCCGTGGAGGACGGAATTGGTATTCATGGACTGACAGGAATAGGCAGGGGTGCTAGGCAGGAATGGCCATGAGTATCTCGACGAGTTTTGATAGTGTTTTACTCGGTGTTTCTGGGAACAGGAACTACCACTAAGTTTGCTAAACGAATATCTCTTGCTCATGTGCCAATTCGGAATGCTGAGTTTCTGGTATAGCTATTTTTTTTAAAACAGTCCAGGCAGTGGTTTCAAGCCAATCCTGGAGTTCATTGCTCGGCAGGGGGTGGCAGAGATGAAAGCCCTGGAGAATGTCGCAATCAAGTTCCTCCAGGAGCTTCAGGGTCTCCTCATCCTCAACACCTTCAGCCACCACCTTGCGGCCGATGTTATGAACCATTTCAATGGTGGATTTGACGATCACCGTATTGTCTTCATTCTGGAGCATGCCAATGATAAAGGACTTGTCGATCTTGATCTCACGGGCTGGAAATTTTCTCAGATAGGATATGGAGGAATAGCCGGTGCCAAAATCATCAATGGAGAGCTGCAGGCCCATTTCTTTAAGTTCGGTAACTACCTTGGCAACCCGATCCTGATCAACGACAATGCTACTTTCAGTAATCTCCAAGAGCAGCATTGCCGGTTTAATCTGCCACTTAGTGAGGAGGGTAGCGACATCAGAGGGAAAATCGAGGTCGTGGAGGTTTTTAAGAGACAGATTAACCGCCACAGGAATGTGGTAGCCTTCTTGCTGCCATTTACCACATTGTTCCAATGCCTTATCAATCACCAACTTGGTGAATTGTTTGCAAAGTCCGGCCTGCTCGGCAAGGGGGATGAAATCATCTGGATTGATGACCCCCCGATCCGTGTGCTGCCAGCGAACTAAGGCCTCTACGCCTATCAAGGTCTTGTCCCGAATGGAAATTTTCGGTTGATAGCAGAGAAACATGTCTTTCTTGTTGATAGCATCACGCAGTTCACCGATCAATACCAGACGATTAAAGGTCGTCCGGTGCTGCTCGATATTAAAGACGGCATAGATAACGTCATTACGTTTGGCATCATACATGGCGACGTCGGCCCGCTGCACCAAGGTCTCACTGTCGGAGCCATGGTCGGGGTACATGGCAATTCCGATACTAATGCCTACCTTGAGGCTATGCCCCTCAATCATAAAAGGTTGATCAATAGCATCGGCGATCTTCATGCTGATCATCACCGCCTGCTCCAGGCTGGTGTTCGGCAGCACCAGGGAAAATTCATCGCCACCTGCTCGGGACAAAGTGTCAGATTCCCGCACCACATTCTTCATTCGAAGAGCTACTTCCTGAAGAACATAATCGCCGTAAAAATGGCCAAGAGAGTCATTGATCTCTTTGAAACGGACAAGGTCCATGAGGACGAAGGCCAGAGGGTTGCCGTGACGTTTGGCAAACAGCAGGCCATGATCGAGTTGCTCCTCGGCCAGGATACGGTTTGGCAACTCCGTGAGTTCGTCATGGAGGGCCCGGTGCCGTTCCAAGGCGGCAAAATGTTCGCCGAGCCTGATGGTGGCCAAGCTCAACCGCACCACCATGACGACAAAAATGGCGCCGCTAAAGAGGATGGTGGCAACAATCATCTCAAGAGTGGAGGCTTGGGCTTTCAGCGCCATATTAAGAAAGAGGATATAACCAACGATAAAGAAGATGATCAGGACGCCAAGAAATTTCCAAGAGGTGTAAAGCTGATGTCTTCTACGACAGATCTTTCTGGTTGGATTAAGAGAAAAAGCGAGCAAGGCAATGCCTGCAAGAACCATGGTTATGGATACAATTTTCAAGGGGGTGTGTTCCTTTTCCTAGCGATTAAAAATGAACAATAATCAAATCTACTGGTGAATTTTGTTGGGTGGCCTTCCGCTTTCTGGCAGCAACATTTACAATGTTCAATCTTTATTCTTAAGCGCTTTTATCCGCTCAACAATACTGTTTAGCCTGCTGTAATGAATAACCAGATAATTTGCCACTTTTCTCGGCAATTACCTGCTCTGTATCTAGAGGAGACAATCTGCTTTTTTGTTACCTGGAAATGATTGCAGGCAATGGCAATAATGTTTTTCGCTGAAGGGATCAACTCCCGTGAGCCGGACTCTCCTCTGGAAACGCAAGTGGATGGATTGTTTTTAAAAGGTGAGGTGATAGAAATTCGTTTTTCCCCATTATCTCTCCGGGGACTGAAAGCTATCAGGAGATGAAAATAATATCAGGATTACTTTTCTTATCGGTCTCATAGGCTGACAATCTGTCATTAGAGTATCCACCGTAATTGGTGCGACCATGGCAAATACCCCCAACATGTCTACCTACCGAAAAAATATTACAGTACGGCCAATTGCGAGTCAATATTTTTCTCAGAATATCAAAAAACGCCTTATCCTGAATGGTTCCGTAGGAAAATAGGGGCGATTTATGCAGCTGTAGATTGTTCGCAATTCTCGACCGATTAAAAGCTGCTATCTTTAAACTAAAAGTCTGGTATCGTTGTTCTATGGTGAGTTGGGTGTAGTCTTTCATTTGTGTTCCTTTTACTTGGTCGTTGAAGAGGCCCGGATATTACCCCAGCTCTCTTCAAAACCAATATAAGTGGCTTTCCAGTTTTGAATCCGCGCTTGGTTTTGTTTTGTCGGCAACCAATAAATATAATAGAAAATGAGATAAGATATAATTATTTCAAGATGTTAAATAGGATGTAAGGTTTTTTATAGTTTTACCAGAGGCTCAAGGGACAAGTTGTTTCGTAACGGCTTCTAAACAGTGGTTGTCAATTTTCTTCTGGAAGAAAACGCCTGCTCTATGGTAAGAAGAATACTGACTGAAATCAGACAGGGGATTGATCAAGCATCATGGATGCTTTCTGTCTTTTATGATACATCAATGAACTACTCATGGTGCAGGAGAAATTATGCTGAACAAAGTTATGCTTATTGGCCATTTGGGAAAAGACCCGGAAATTCGTGCAACCCAAAGTGGAACTTCGGTGGTTACTTTTACTATGGCTACCACTGAACGATGGAAAGATAAAGATGGACAAATGCAGGAAATCACCGAGTGGCACCGGGTTGTTGCCTGGCGGAAATTGGCCGAGATCTGCGGGAATTATCTCCATAAAGGTTCAAAAGTTTATATAGAAGGCAAACTCCAAACTAGAAAGTGGCAGGATCAAAACGGGAATGATAAATATACTACTGAAATTGTAGCAAATGAAATGAAGATGCTTGATTCAAAAGGCTCAGCTGAAGGTGGATATAGCGGCGGAAGCAGCATGGGCGGCGGATCGCAGGAATCATTCTATGCCGAACCTCCTGCTGGAATGATGGGTGGAGGAGGTAGGGATGATGTGCCTTTTTAATTGTTAATTAATAAATCAGGTAGTTGAGAAGGAAAAACGGAATCTTCCAGGATTCCGTTTTTTTTATTTTTATAGAACAGTTCTTGTCATTGTTGCTGGTAGGCTTGACTGATAAACAATGCATTCCTATTGTTTAACGTATTGAACATTCACGTACATATTTTTATCACAACACAATTCGTTTAATCATAAATCAACAATGGAATATTACGAAACATTAGGCGTGCCCAAGAGCGCTTCACCTGCCGAGATCAAAAAAGCATATCGTCAATTAGCCCTGAAGTATCATCCTGACAAAAATCAGGGGGATAAAACAGCAGAGGCCAAGTTCAAAGAGATTAATGAGGCCTATGCGGTACTGTCGGATGCCGAAAAGAAAAAACAGTACGACACCTTTGGTTCCTCTGATTTTCATCAACGCTATTCGCAGGAAGACATCTTTCGTAATTTTGATTTGAATGATATCCTCCGTCAATTTGGCGCCGGGGCCGGTGGTGGTTCCACGACCTTTCGCAACAATATGGGTGGGGGAGCCCAGTCGTTTCAATCATTCTTCGGGCAGGGAGCTGGTAGCAGAATGGGCGGCGGTTGTGGGGCAGGTGGTTGCCAGCAACCGGCAAAAGGCCAGGATCTGACCTATCAGCTGTCAGTGACCTTGGATGAGGTCATGCATGGCGCCGAAAAGAACATCAGCTTACGCACCAACGGTACACCCCAGAACGTCACGGTCAAAATTCCAAAAGGGATTGAGGCAGGAAAAAAATTGCGTTTAAAAGGGAAAGGCGGCGCCTCTCCGCAGGGTGGTGCCCCTGGCGACCTCTTTCTCAAGGTGGAGGTGAGCAAGCATGATCGTTTTCAAAGAGATGGGGATGATCTGATTTGTGAAAAATGGATCTCCTTCAGTGATGCCTGTCTGGGAACAAAGGTTGAAATCGAGACCCTGGAAGGAAAGAAATTTATGGTCAATGTCCCTTCCGGTATCCAGCCGGATGCCAGATTGCGGATCAAAGGTCATGGCCTTCCCAGTGGTCCTCTTGGGAGTCGGGGCGATATCTACGTTAAACTTGGTGTTCAAGTTCCTGAGCAGCTTTCCACTGAACAGCAAGAATTGGTTCTCAGTCTGCAGGGAGCGGGCTTGTAGCAACTCAGCCGTTCACTTCCTTTTCGGTCTGCAGACAGCAAGGTCCGTATTGTCGTTCCCTTACCCCAATGAGCTCTGCACGAGGCTGACTCTGTGATGGGAGCGTATAACCTCTGCCCCAGGGCCAGCTCCAATCCATGGCCGACAAACTTGCTGCTGAAAAAAGATTCAAAAATATGTTCAGTATGGCCTGACGCATCCCATCTTGGTGATCTCATTGGCCGTCTACCATTTCTAATGTGGTCATATCCCTTTCTTTTGTCTTGGCTGGCAGGATTAACTCCAGCCTCTCCATCCTTCCCAGGACCACCATCATGGTATTGCTGAAACGATGGGCAATGGCTCCGGCCATGCTCTTCAAAGATTCAATACATTTTATCTGTTCCTGCTGCCGGTTTTTTCCAGGCCCAATAGCGCCTCTTCTTTCTGTTGACTGATATCAAATTATAGGGCATGGACAAGCGGCCCGTTGGCGCGGCTTTTTACCAGTGAGATGGAGCTACTCCTGTTGATGATGCTGTCCATGTAGACGGCGGTAAGGGAAAATACCTTTCGGTAATCCCTTTCCCGACAATGAAAGGCGGCGAAGGCGGAGGCATAGGTGCAGCCTGTTCCGTGCAGATTGGCACTTTGGATGCGTTTTCGCTTGCTGACAACGACTTTCTCATTTTTCATGACCAGATAATCGTGGATATCTGTGCTGTCTGGTTCCAGGTGTCCGCCCTTGACGATGACAGCTCGAAGATGCTCATGCCTCGTGAGGATGGCTCTGGCGCAACGCAGAGCCTCTTCCGCTGTTGCTATTTTCTGATGAGCCAGCTGTGCTAGCTCATCGCCATTGGGGGTCAGGACGGTGGCCTTGCTGATGAGCTGGCCGCTCAGTTCTGCAAGCCTGGAACAACTGAGCAGGGACTGGCCGGTGGTCGAGGCCAGGACGGGGTCGTATATCACCTCACCTGAATAATCTGCAAGGAGTCCCCCCAAGGCCGTGGCTATCTCCATGGTACCGATCATGCCGATCTTGATATGGGTCACATGGTGGTCAGCCAGTACGGCCTGAACCTGCCTGAGCACAAGTCCGGATTCTAAAGGGACAGACTCGGTGACACCCAGGGAATTCTGGACGGTAATACAGGTAATGGCCGCCGCACCATATACACCGATGGCGGTCATGGTCTTCAGATCAGCCTGGATTCCGGCCCCGCCAGAGGGGTCTGAACCGGCAATGGTCAGCACGGTTGGCGATAATGTGGGTTGGGGGCAATACATGGAAGATACCTGGAAAAAAAAGGATTTATTTCATAACGGCTCCCGCGTGGCCATCAGAGTTGATTAATATAGTGAAATACAATAGTATTGCAAGGCTTGAATAAGAGTATACAAAAAAGCCCCTCATAAAACCTATATCCAGCATCATGTTATGACACTATCTTCTCATAATTACGACGAAAGCAAGATCAAGACCCTTAGTTCCCTTGAGCATATCCGCAAGCGGCCCGGGATGTATATCGGCCGCCTTGGCACCGGAACTCACCCCGATGACGGTATCTATATCCTGCTCAAGGAGGTCGTTGATAATGCCGTCGATGAATATATTATGGGGGCGGGCAAGCGGGTCAATATCCATATCGGTGAAGACGGGATGGTTACGATTCGCGACTTTGGCCGGGGTATTCCCCTGGGCAAGATCGTTGACTGCGTCTCCACCATCAATACCGGCGCCAAGTATAATACCGATGTGTTTCAGTTCTCCGTCGGTCTGAACGGGGTGGGCACCAAGGCGGTGAACGCCATGTCGTCACACTTCAAGGTTACAGCTTTTCGCGACGGCAAGTTTGCCAGCGCGGTTTTCACCAAAGGAGTGCTGGTCAGCCAGGAGAACGGCGAGAGCAACGAGGCGAACGGCACCCTGGTGGAATTTGTCCCGGACCGGGAGATGTTCCAGGATTTCACCTTTGATCTTCGCTTTATCGAAGAGAGGTTGTGGCGGTATGCCTATCTTAATGCCGGAATGAAGGTGTATCTGGACAAGAGCTGCTATTATTCTGCCAATGGCCTTCTTGATCTGCTGGCCAAGGAGCTGGATGATCAGAATATATACGAGCCCATCTATTACCGTGATCCCACCCTGGAGTTTTGTTTCTCCCATACCGACGGCTATGGCGACACCTATTATTCCTTTGTAAACGGCACCTATACGAGCGAGGGCGGTACCCATCTTTCCGCCTTCCGCGAGGGAATTCTCAAGGGAGTCAATGAGTTTTCCAAAAAAAGCTTTGTCGGCCAGGATGTGCGGGACGGCATTGTCGGCACCCTGGCGATCAAGATCAAAGACCCTCTCTTTGAATCCCAGACCAAGAATAAACTGGGCAATGGCGATATCCGTTCCTGGATCGTGAACAAGGTGAAAGACGCGGTCTCCAGCGCCCTCTATAAAAATACCGAGACAGCGGACAGACTGCTGGAGAAAATCCAGCGCAATGAAAAGGTCAGGAAGGAATTGCAGAGTGTCCGCTTGGAGGCCAAGGCCAAATCAAAAAAAGTGGCCTTCAAGATTCCCCAGTTAAAAGACTGCAAGCATCATCCCACGCGCAAAAAACCATCGTCTGAAGGCAACCATAATATGGTCTTCATCACCGAAGGGCAGTCGGCAGCCGGTTCCATCGTCTCCTCTCGCGACCCGCTGACCCAGGCAGTATTTTCCCTGAAAGGCAAGCCCATGAACGTCCTGGGACAGAAGCTGGCGCTGTTGTACAAGAATGAAGAGATGTACTCCCTGATGCGAGCCCTCGACATTGAAGAGTCCATTTCCAATCTGCGCTACGACAAGGTGATCCTGGCCACCGATGCGGATGTGGACGGGCTCCATATCCGCAATCTGCTCCTGACCTTCTTTCTCCACTACTTTGAACCGCTGGTCAAGTTGGGCTACGTCTATATCCTCGAGACCCCGCTCTTTCGGGTTCGCAACAAGAAAGAGACTTTTTACTGTTACTCAGACAAGGAAAAGATTACTGCCGTTAAAAAACTGCAAGGGACCAGCGCCAAGGCCGGCAATGTGGAGATGACCCGTTTCAAAGGACTGGGCGAGATTTCCCCCAAGGAGTTCAAGCAGTTCATCGGTCCTGATATCCGGCTGCAGCAGGTCAATATGGGGACCGTCAGCGAGGTGAGCAAGATCCTCTCCTTTTATATGGGGAAGAATACTCCGGAACGCAAGCAGTACATCATGGAGCACCTGGTGACCACGATTTAAGCGTGATCTTCAAGCGTTACGTTTTCAATCATAACTGAACTTGTCATTTCCATACCCAAGAAAGAGCTTTCAACTTTCAACTTTCAACCTGCAATTTTTTTATGAACTCACAGTACGGAAGACTGCATAACCTCTTTGAAAAGAATTTTCTTGAGTACTCCTCCTATGTCATCAGGGAACGAGCAATTCCCGACATCCACGACGGTCTGAAGCCGGTCCAGCGCCGTATCCTTCAGACCCTGTTCAACATGGAGGACGGCCGGTTCCACAAGGTGGCCAATGTCGTGGGCGAGACCATGAAGCTCCATCCCCACGGGGATGCCTCCATCTTCTCCGCCCTGGTGAATCTGGCCAACAAGGAATATTTAATTGAGCGGCAGGGGAATTTCGGCAATATCTATACCGGTGATCAGGCCTCGGCCGCTCGTTATATCGAGTGCCGTCTCACGCCCTTGGCCAAAGAGATCCTTTTCAATAAGGATCTGACCCAGTTCGTTGAGTCCTATGACAGCAGGATGATGGAACCTGTCACTCTGCCGGCCAAGATTCCCCTGCTGCTGTTGCTCGGGGCGGATGGGATTGCGGTCGGCATGGCCACCAAGATCATGCCCCATAATTTCTGCGAACTCCTTGAGGCCCAGATCAAACTGCTGCACAATGAAGAGATCACCCTCTATCCAGATTTCCAGAAGAAGGGGCTGGTGGATGTCTCCCATTATGACCATGGTAATGGCCGGATCCGCTGTCGAGCCCGCATTGAGGAGGCAAGTGATAAGACCATTATTGTCAAGGACATTCCCCATGGGACAACCACCCAGTCACTGATCGAATCCGTTGAGAAGGCGGCCAAGGCGGGGAAAATCAAGATCCTGTCCATCAATGATTATACGGCAGAAGATGTCGAGGTCGAGATCAATCTAGCCCGGGGGGTCTACGCCAAGGAGACCATTGAGGCCCTCTATGCCTTCACCGATTGCGAGGTTGCCATTACCCCCAATCTCACCCTGATCAAGGATAATACCCCGCTCACCTGCACGGTCGAAGAGGTGCTGGAGCACAATACCCAGAAACTTGTCCATGACCTGACCAAAGAACTGGAGATTGACCTCGGAAGATTTCAGGAAAAACTGCACGCCAGGCTCCTGGAGCAGATCTTTATAGAGGAACGGCTCTACAAACAGATCGAGGAAGAGACCAGCTACAAGGCTGTGATCCAGAGCGTTGCCGGTGCCTTGCAACCCTTCACCGCAGAGCTTCTTCGGCCAGTCACCAACGAGGATATAGAGCGCTTACTTGAGATTAAAATTAAGCGCATCTCCCGTTATGATATCAATAAGCAGCAGAAGGAAATCAAGGATATCCGTAGCGAGATCAAGAAGATCAGTCATCACCTCAAGGACATGGTCGGCTACACTGTCTTCTTCCTTGGCGACCTGCTGAAAAAATATGGCCATCTCTACCCGCGGCAGACAGAACTCTGCGAGTTTGAGGAGGTCAGCGTACGCAGCGCGGCCCTTGCCAATCTGGTGGTCGGCTATCAGCGCGCCACAGGTTTTCTGGGCCATAACATCAAGGCTGAAGATGAAAAGCAGGATTTTACCCTGAACTGTTCCGAGTACGACCGGCTTCTGTTGATCTTCGATGACGGCATGTACAAGGTGATCCCGGTAAGCGATAAACTGTTCATCGGTCATGAACTGGCCTGGATCGGGGTTGTCGAAGACGGCCTGATCTTCAATGTCCTCTATCGGGACGGCCAGGAGAATCTGACCTATGCCAAGCGTTTTACCACCCCCAAGTTTATCCTGGATAAGGAGTATCGGCTCTTCCCCGAAGATAAACGGTCAAAAATCCTTCTCCTGTTGATGGGTGAGGGGACAAGCGCCCATGTCGGCCTTGCACCTTCACCTCGAGCCAAGAGCAATACCATGGAGGTCTATTTTGATGATTATCTGGTGAAGAATCCAAGCGCCAAAGGGAAGCGGATCTCACCAAGGGTGGTGAGAAGGGTGACAGATTCCACCGGCAAGGCCGCGCCAAAACCTCAGAAGCACAATATGACCTTACTTGGTCTGGTAGATGCGACCAAAGAGAGCTCACCTCAAGGAGGAAATGAAGGAGAAGGCATAGACAAGGAGTAAAAAGAGAGAAGGGAAGAAAGCGAGGGATTTGTTTGGTAATTCTTCAAATCCCCTTCTCTGTAGTTATTCAGACTTAATCTGACATGATTTGGGAGAAAAGTCCGAGCTAAGTCTGACACCTTGTTGTTACGTATAATCAGGAAACATTTGAACTTCCCTTTTGGCACCTCCACTTGACCGTACCTCATGAAATCTTTATTTCACCAAACTGCTTCTATTTGGCAATAGATAGTAGCGGCCTGGTTTATTTATATATGGCAGGAAAGCACATCACGGCAACAATCAGGTTACGTATTCTTGGCACTACCATTTGCAACAAAGAGCATAGGTTCGTGCAGTTCTTTCAGCACATTCAGCCTCTGTGGGCATTCCCCAGGTAACCTCCCACCCGGTCCCAGTGGTATTGGGTCTGCTTCTGATAACTCTACAGTTTAATGTAGTGTTGTAAGTTCCGTAAGTGAATCCTCCGCTAACTGCTATTTCACCTTCAGAGCATGTAACATTTATAGCTTTGTACCAAGTGTCTAAATATTCAGTATTTGACTCTCGAAGTGTACATGTAGGGGGTTTTGAGGAATTTAGCGGAATCACTACAACCTTGTCGGCAGCAAAAGCACAAGCAGCAAGCAGTAAAGTGAAAATCAGTGTAAGTGCACTTATGGTATTTTTCATCTCCTCCTCCTTTTTTAAAAAACCGATTACTAAAGTGGACCCCTGAGTCAAGACAATTATGCACTGAGTTTAAGCTACACATTCAATTTCAAACACAGCTGGTCGGCGCTGCCCCGGTTTAGCCTCTGCTGGTACTTCTGATATTGACTCCACGGTTGATGGGACCCCTG
>VMSP01000158.1 GCA_013792135.1 Desulfocapsa sp.
ACGAACTATGACATGGTTCACATTCAAAGTAACTCCTCCCTCATATTTGTAATATGAATCTTCTATCAGTTGCGGGAGGTGTTGTCCAGGATATAATGCAACTTGTCGATATTGTTTTGTAAGCGAGTTAGGATAAATTCACCCTGCCTCGCAGTGGAGAGGGAAACGGGAGGAGCTGCTGGAGGCTTTGGGTGATTTCCGTTGGCAAGGGGGTTAGTTTTCCTTCCCGATTGACCGAGGCATGGGTGGTGAAACCTTTGGCCAGAAGGCGTGGCTTGTTTGTCTCTTCTCCTCTTAGAATCCGATAGCTGAAGGTGCAGGAAACCTTTTTCAGTTCAGTGAGAAAGGTTTCTATGATGAGCAGATCATCATAGCGCGCAGGTGCCTTGAAGCGAATATGGCATTCGGTTACCGGCAGGATGATCCCCAGTTGCTCGATTTCACGATAGGTGCAGACCCGATCACGCATGAATTCGGTCCTGCCCAGTTCAAAGTAACGAAGGTAGTTGGCATTATAGACTACGGCTGCAGCGTCGGTGTCACCATAAAGGACGCGGTGCTGGCTGCGGTGGATCAGTTTATCCATTTTTGTCTCGCTCCAGGAGCTTTTCCATGAGCAATTCCCCGTTGGCCATGCCATTGTGAAGCCTTTTGTCCTCACTCTCTCCTGATTTTTCATTGAAGGGAAGGCCACATCCATGATTCATTTGCCGGGAGTCGTAGAGGATGGTGGGAACCGGGTTGTCAGTATGGGTGCGCAGGCAGAGAGGGGTGAAGTGATCCATGGTGGCAATCAAGCGGAAATCCTCACCACTTTCCTGGAGCCCCTGGAAAATAGGACCAACAATCTTGTGGTCAAAGTCTTCAATGGCCTGGATCTTGTCCTGAAGCAATCCCTGATGTCCAGCCTCATCTGGTGCCTCAACATGGACAAAGACAAAGTCCTGGGAGCGCAGGCTGTTGAGTGCAGCCTGCGCCTTGCCGTCATAGTTGGTGTCGAGGTAGCCGGTGGCCCCTGGGACATTGATGATGGAAAGCCCGGCATTTACGCCTAGTCCTTTGAGCAGATCCACTGCCGAGATCAGGCTGCCACTCAGTTTGAAACGCTCGGCCAGGGTCGGCATTGTGGGTAACTTCCCTTCTCCCCAGAGCCAGATAGCGTTGGCAGGATTTTTTCCTACGGCTATTCGGTCGGCATTGATGGGATGGGCGGCCAGGATGGCTGAGGCTTTGTCCAGAAGTGCGGCCCATTGGGGATGTTCGCGGTAACGGGCCAGGGGTGCGCTCACGTCCTTGCCGGTAAAGTCATGGGGCGGGACGGTATCCATCTGGGGGTAATTCCCCTGCACTAGAAGGATATGACGATAGCTGACCCCGGCGTAGAAATGAAAGGTGTCTGTAGCGCATCCTGCCTCGAGAGATGCAATCAGCTGGTGGGATTCGTCACTGCTGATATGGCCGGCGGAATAGTCGATCATCCGCACCTTATTATCCGCCTCGTGGGCCAGAGTGACCAGGTTGCAGCGAAAGGCGGTCTGGCCCGGGCTAAGCGTAATTCCCATGGCAGCAGCCTCGAGCGGAGCGCGACCGGTGTAATACTCTTCGGGTTTGTAGCCAAGCAGGGAGAGGTTTGCCACATCGCTTCCCGGTGGATAGCCAGCGGGAATGGTGTGAGTCAGAAACAGTTCGCCCTGGCGACACAGGGAATCGAGAAAGGGAGTGTGTGCTGCCTCCAGAGGGGTACGGTTGTTCAGTTCGGCTATGGGCAGATCTCCCATGCCGTCGCCTACCAGAATCAGATATTTCATCAAAAAAAGCCTTGGTCTGAATTTGCGGTTGTGCTGTCAGGGGTACGGAATGGCATTCATTATTTTTAATCTGCGAGAAAGCGGATTTTGACCGTTGGCTCGGGGCAAAGCTCCAGGGCATCAATCTCGGCCAAGGCCTTTTGCACGGATGCCTCAGAAGCCTCATGCGTATAAAGCACGATGCTGACCGGTTCATTCTGTTGGCGACTCTTTTGGATAACGGATTTAATTGAGATGGTATGTTTGCCGAAGATGCCGGAGATGGTGGACAGAGCCCCTGGCTTATCCAGAGCGGTGATCCGGAAATAATAGGGGCAGACGAGCTCGGTCATGGGGGTAATGGTGGGGAGGCCTATATGCTCGGGTAGATAAGAAAGGGCCGGCACCCGGTTGATTGAACCATGGAGAATATTTCTGCCGATATCAACAACGTCCGCTGCCACGGCGCTGCCCGTTGGCATCTTGCCGGCTCCCTTCCCGTAGAGCAAAACATCGCCCACGGTGTCGCCAGTGAAATTGATGGCATTATAGGCCCCGTTGATATTGGCCAGCATGTGCGATTCCGGCACCAGGGTTGGGTGCACTCGAGCCTCCATGTGGTCGCCGTGGTGACGACTGATAGCCAGAAGCTTGATTCGGCAGCCGAACTCCCTGGCAAATTCGATGTCAATGGGTTGAATATTGCTGATCCCCTCGGTGTTGATGTCTTTGAGTTGGACATGTTTGCCGTAGGCGATGGTCATGAGGATGGCCAGTTTATGGGCGGTATCAATGCCCTCGATGTCGTAGGTAGGATCTGCCTCGGCAAATCCCAAGGCCTGGGCCTCTTTCAGTACCTCGTCAAAGGGTGTGCCGTGATCGGTCATTTTGGTGAGGATGTAGTTGGCTGTGCCGTTCATGATACCCATGATGGAGAGGATCCGGTTGGCGACCAGCCCTTCCTTCAGAGCCTTGATCACCGGGATGCCGCCGCCGACGCTGGCCTCAAATCCGACTTCGACGTTGTTTTGCACCGCCGCTTCAAAGATCTCTTTGCCATGGATGGAGAGCAAGGCTTTGTTGGCGGTGACCACATGCTTTCCGTGTCTGATCGCCTCCAGGAGAAAGGTTCTGGCCGGTTCAATGCCGCCGATAAGCTCAACCACGATATCAATGTCCGGGTCATTAAAGATATCTCCGACATCTTTGGACAGAGTTGTTTCCTGGAAGGGCTCAGGGAGCTTGTCGAGGTTGATGTCTACCACTCGGGAAAGAACGACCCTGGTGCCAATCTTGCGCATGAGGCGCTCGTTCTGCTCGAAAAGGGTCTGGGCCAGACCGCTGCCCACAGTGCCAAAGCCAATAAGGCCCACTTTGATAACTTTCATGATTTTTTATGCGTAGTGTTTTATTGAAGATAAGAAACAGAAGTAGAGAAAAAGGAAGAGAAAAATAGAGAAAGATGATTCTTCCTGTTACTCTTTAGATAGTGCCTGTCTATAAATGGTCTTTTGGTCCGATCTCTGCGTCATGCTCAAAAAATAATGCTTGGAATATCATTTAGATGCCTGCGCTTATTTTTTTCGCAGTCCATGATATCGAACAAACATCCTTATTTCTGGACAGGCACTAGATAGCTGAGGTGAAAATAACCGCTTTCCGAATGAAAGTCAAAAAAGAAGAACAGATATTTTGCTGGCCTCAATTTCTTTTTTAGTTTATACTTTTTTGGTTATTTTAAGTGAATGCACATATGGCGTTTGGGGTATGTGTTCTTGATTATAGGAAATTATATCAGGCGGTTTTTGAAAAAATCGTAAAATAAAAAACACTGGATGAAGGAGAACGGTATGGCGGTAAATATTCTGGCTTTCGGGCCAAACGGAAGTGGCAAAGGTACTCAGGGCGCTATTGTTAAGGATAAATATGGTTGTAATCATATTGAATCCGGTGCTATTTTTCGTGAGCATATCAAGGGCGGTACTGAGCTTGGTAAGAAGGCCAAAGAATATATTGACCGCGGCGACCTGGTACCCGATGAGATCACCATCCCCATGGTTCTCGAGACCCTTGCAAAATCCAAGGAACAAGGATGGCTGCTTGATGGCTTCCCACGTTCTCTGGCCCAGGCTGAGGCGCTGGATAAGGCCTTGAAAGAGGCCGGAATGGCCCTTGATTATGTGATTGAGATTGAGCTTGACCGTCAGATTGCCAAAGAGCGGATCATGGGTCGCCGTCTGTGTGCCAATGATAATAACCATCCTAATCATATTGCCTTTGAGGCCATTAAACCGGTTGAAAAAGATGGCAAACTGGTATGCCGTGTCTGCGGTGGCGAGCTGAGTGCCCGTGCTGATGATCAGGACGAGACGGCAATCGGTAAACGTCATGATATCTATTATGACACCAAGACCGGCACCATGGCAGCGGTTAATTATTTCAAGAAGGCAGGTGGCGCCAAGGTGATTACCGTTGATGGTTCCATCTCCATCAAGGATGTGACTGCCGCGATCATGAGCCAGCTCAATTGATGGTGATTTTAACGGTGTTCCTGAGTTTGTCTGTCTGATTTTTCAGGGGTTCCGGTAGTATTTATTTTTTGGGACATGTCGGTACCTGTGACCGGCATGTCCCTTTTTTTTTGCCTTTTTGTGCAGGATATCTTAGAGTCGTTTTCCATACGGTTTACTCACTTCAAACTATAGTAACTGAAGGCAAGGATTGAAAACAGTGTTTTTCACTCCTTTTACATCCGTTTTCTGATTTCTCTTATCTGATCATAATGCAACAGGTTATTCTCACATCATTAAAAAACTCGATCCTTGCCCAGGAATCTTTTGCCCAGACCCAGGGTGAGGTCATTATTGCCCTTGTTCAGCAGATGGTGATGACCATTCGTCGGGGGGGGAAGATTCTCCTCTTTGGCAATGGCGGTAGTGCGGCTGATGCTCAACATATGGCCGCCGAGTTTGTCAATCGTTTCTTGATCAATCGTCGGCCCATGGCGGCCCTGGCACTCACCACCGACAGCTCGGTGCTCACTTCCATTGCCAATGATTTCTCCTTTGATGAGATCTTTGTCAAACAGGTGCAGGCCCTGGGAAAGCCGGAAGATCTGGCTCTGGGTATTTCCACCAGCGGCGGTTCGGTCAATGTGCTCAAGGCTATGGAGGTTGCCCGCGAGATCGGGATGGTGACTGCGGCGCTCACCGGTGGACTGGCAGGTGATGGCGGGGCAGTGGGCCGGGCAGCTGATTTTGTCTTGAACGTGCCTTCTGATAAGACTCCGCATATTCAGGAGACCCATCTCTGGGTGGAACATCTCCTCTGTGAGCTGGTCGAGAAGGAGATCTTTGGTGATGATGCCCGAAAAGATGCCTGAGCCCCTCGATTTCAGCGGACTGCGCACCTATTCCCTGCATGGACGGCCTTCCAAGGTGACCGTAGAGAACTTTGCCCGGCCCATCCCGGCCGGCAGTACAGTGCGAGCCCTTATGGAGTCCCTGCCTGATCAGTTGCTGGGCCGTGATTTTCCTGAACTGGTACGGCGTCTGGCCGCAGTCCATCGTGGCGGACATCCGCTTCTGGTGGGGATGGGGGCTCATGTAATCAAGGTGGGTTTGAATCCTCTGCTCATTGATCTGATGGAACGCTCCATCATTTCCGGCATTGCCATGAACGGGGCCTGCATTATTCATGATGCCGAGATCGCCATGGCCGGTTTTACCTCTGAGGAGGTGGGGAACGTCTTGGGGAACGGGACCTTTGGTGCCGCCCGTGAGACGGGTGACGTGCTCAATGGTGCTATTAACCAGGGTGCCAAAGAGGGAGTGGGCATGGGTGCTGCCGTGGGTGCTGCTCTTGTTGCCGGAAAATTTCCCCATAATGATAAAAGTCTACTGGCCACCGCCTCTCGTCTGGGAATCCCGGTCACAGTTCATGTGGCGGTGGGGACGGATATTATTCACATACACCCTTCGGCCTCTGGTGAGGCGATAGGTGCGACCTCCCATCTTGATTTTCGGATATTCTGTGCCCAGGTGGCCAAGTTGCAAGGTGGAGCCTATCTGAATATCGGTTCGGCGGTTCTTTTGCCGGAAGTTTTTTTAAAGGCGTTGACGGTGGTTAGAAATCTTGGCCACCGGGTGGATGATTTTACCACCGCAAATTTTGATTTCATGAAACAGTACCGGCCCCTGGCTAATGTGGTGAACAGGCCGACGGCTGGCGGGGGGCGTGGCTACCATGTGACGGGACATCATGAATTGATGATCCCTCTACTGGTTGCCTGCCTGCTTGATGAATTAGGATCCGTAACGAAGTAACCATTGCATCTCTGAGTGTTTCGTTACACGAGGCCATGGACGGTCTAGTGTCGTTCTTTCCAGGATGGATGACGAACGATCGGCTCTTTCTTCCGGTCACGACGGTTTAGAGAAAAACATTCAAACGTATCTTGCGTGTCTAATATGGAACAACAAGTAAAGAATATAAAACCTGGAAAGGTCTATCTCGTAGGAGCCGGTCCCGGCGATCCCGGACTTATTACCCTGCGTGGTAAATATCTGCTGGAGCGGGCCGAGGTCCTTGTCTATGATTATCTGGCAAGCCCCAAGCTGTTGAAGTATGTGCCTAAAGGTGCCACATTCATCTATGCCGGGAAAAAGGGCGGAACCAAGCATACCCATACTCAGGAAGAAATCAACCAGATGCTGGTTGATTGGTCCCTTGCCGGTAAGACTGTGGTTCGGCTTAAGGGTGGTGACCCTTTTATCTTCGGTCGAGGTGGTGAAGAGCTGGAAGAACTGGTCAAGGCCGGAGTTCCTTTTGAAGTTGTGCCCGGGGTGACATCGGCTACAGCGGCAGCTACCTACGCCGGGATTCCCATCACCCATCGGGGTTATACAGCCTCAGTATCTTTTATCACCGGCCATGAAGAACCCGGTAAAGAGAACTCCAATATTGACTGGTCCAAGCTGTCCACGGGTGCTGGGACTTTGGTTATCTATATGGGGATCAAAAATCTGCCCATTATTGTCGACAATTTGATTAAGAACGGTCGCGATTCCAAGACACCGGTGGCGGTTGTGCGCTGGGCTTCAACGCCGGAACAGCATACGGTGGTGGCTACTCTGGAGACCATTGTAGGCCGAGTGGAGGAAGAGGGGATCAAGCCTCCGGCCCTGATTATTGTGGGCGAGGTTGTGACCTTGCGTGACACCTTGGACTGGTTTGAAAAAAGACCTCTATTCGGGAAACGGATTGCCGTGACCAGGACGCGTGAGCAGGCTTCGGAGCTCGTGGCTGCTTTGGAGGGATATGGGGCCGACTGTCTTGAATATCCGACCATTCAGGTGGAGCCTCTCGATTCGTATGCTGTGCTCGATGAAGAGCTGGAGCGTCTGAACGAGTATCACTGGATCCTTTTTTCATCCATCAATGCCGTGCAATATTTTTTTGATCGCTTGTACGCGAAAGGGCTCGATGCTCGGAACCTGAAAGGGCCGGATGTGGCGGCAGTGGGGAAGGCAACTGCCGACTTCTTGCTGCGATATGGCATTGTCGCTGATCTGATTCCTGCCGTTTATACTGCTGAGGGGCTGGCAGAGAGTCTTCTCGATTTTGGGGTTGAAGGACGCAATATTCTGATTCCGAGGGCGGTAAAGGCTCGTGAGTTTCTTCCCGAGACATTGCGTGGGGCTGGCGCTCAGGTAACGGTGGCGCCTGTTTATCAGAATGTCCCGCCTCAAGGATGTAAGGAGGAGTTACGAGCTGAGCTGGAAGGCGGAAAAATTGATATGATTACTTTTACCAGTTCTTCCACCGTCACTCATTTTCTTACCATGGTTGATGCTGCCAGTCAGGAAGAGCTTACGGGACTACTGCACGGGGTTAAGATTGCAGCCATCGGACCTGTTACTGCCAAGACTATAACCGACAATGGTCTGACTGTTGATGTGCAGCCGGAAACATTTACCATCCCTGATCTGGTCAATGCCATTGTCCAGTCTTATGCGAAAAGTGAGCAGGAATAGGACAACGATTCCCCCTTCCCCTACCCGAAGAAAGAAAGTTTTCAAGACTCTTTTTCAAGAGTCCTTTTATTTCTTTCTTGTACTATGGCTTGTGCTCTGAATCTGGGGCAGGATGTCAAATTGCAGGACTCCCTGTTGGGTGTGGATGCCCACAATATTCATATTGATATTGATTGTCTTGCCACTGGTTTCGGCAATGAGGGGTTCCATCTGATTCATCTTCACCGGGAATTCACGGTTGTTCAGGAAGGCAAGGAGCAGGGCGTCAATGTCGCCCTGGGCGGCGGTGGATGATGCCTTCAGGTCGCTGATCACCGGTTTGACATAGAGCATCTGTCTGGTGGGGTCAAAGCGCAGGACCGCGTTGCACTGGAGGCCCAGTTGGAGAGAACCGACCTTGAGTTTGATGACATGTCCGCCAATCTCAGTATTGAGGTGCATGTCATCTCCATGGAGGGCGATACGGCAGGAAATCCCTTGGTCGTGTATCTGGAGGTTGCTGATCTTGACAATGGTGATGGACCCGCTCAAGGTGCTGGATTCGGTGTCGACCGAAATCGGCAGGGATTTATCCAGGGCCTGACTCAGAACGCTGTCCGGGACGGTGAGGGTTATCATCTTATTGGCTGCGGCAGAGAGGTGGTCTGGCAGCAGAAGGTTGAGCAGAAGCAGGATGCAGAAGGCAGAACGAATCATGGTAAGGCTCCTTGTTGATGAGGGGTGCTGTGGTGGTATCGAGATTTCTTAAGCCATTGTAATAAAATAAGGTGTTATTTGCATGGTGAAACCACGAAATAATCAGAAAAATAGAGGTTATTTGGTTCGGCTCCTAAGTGCCAGGGAATGAACCCATAAGGCTGCAATCAGCAGGAGTCCCAGAGATGTGGTCATTGCCCGATACTGGTTATGCTGGTGGTATCGTGCCACCTGGATCGTGTTGGAAGCGATAAAGTATCCTTGAACCGAGATGAGGCCGCTGGTGTCAGGGAGTGGGCCGTGCAGGGAGAATGTCTTTCCACTGAATGGTCTGACGCTCTTGGTTTCACTGGAAAAAAGGACCCGGTCAAGCTCTATGTTCTTACCGACTCGCTCGCTTTGACCCATCAGGGTGCGACAGAAATGATTGTCTGCTGCAAGTGCTTGTTTGAAAAAAAGAAAAGGTCCGGCACTGTAAAAAAGCAGGAGGCAGAGTATTATAGTTGTTTTTCCAGCCGTCGGGCGCGCGATCTCCAGATCTGTGGCTGCTATTTTGCGCCAGTTGAATGCCAGGAAAAGCAGGCCGGCCATTGTGGCCGTATTGTAGGAAAGGTGTTCCGGCCAGAACCAGTCAAAGCGAAGCATTGACCATGAAAACGGGACCATGAGTTGGACTCCGTTTGCCCATTTTATCTGGGTGGCGTCGAGAAACAGATGGAGAAGGCAGTTCAAGCTGAGGAGCAGAAAGATGTGCAACGTTCTTCTGGTACTCAGGGCAAGGGCTGCGGCCATGAATAGGCAGAAAAAAAGACTGGCTTGATTCAGGCTGTAAAGCCGCAGGGTGTAGGGATCAATTCCTGGAACAAGCTTCAGTATCCGTTGCAAGATCCAGGGAATATCCGGGATAATGCAACCAAGCAGCATCCATTGGGGGCTTGTCCCTTTTCCAAAAAGACTATTCAGCGGCCCTTGGATGCCGATATGGGCGAGGGTGTTGGGCACGGTCAATGGATAGTTGGTTGAATGTGTGTGTGGATGGTGACTTTTTCCCTGTCTTTGTTGCCGGATTCGTAATGAATAGAATGAATCACCTTGATTTCTTTACTCTTTTTTGAGCCTGACGTCAATTCCGAGATTTGATTCTGGCTTTTTTTATTGATGGTCTTTTATGCTTACCCTGACGGTGTCATCGAACTGCCTGCTTACCGGCATCTCGCTTCCCCTTGAGAAGTCCATAAAAGAGCGGCTGACCATTGATAATCCCAAATATACCTCAGCTAAACGCTATGGTCGTTGGGTGGGAAAGAAGTTACAGCCATTTTTGAAGTATTATGATCCGGTTCCCACTGGTCTTCTATTTCCTCGTGGATTTGCCAATCAGGCAATTCTCCTTTGTCGGGAGCATATGCAGGAGTCGCCGCAGATAGTCGAACAACGGCGTTTGCTGGCGGAAGTGGATTTTTCCTTCAGCGGTTCCCTGCGTCCTTATCAGGAACTTGCCGTGGGTCAGGTCGCAAACCGTTCCTTTGGCGTGCTTGAGGCCGGAACCGGCAGCGGAAAAACGGTTATGGCCTTGGCCGTTATTGCTGTCCGCAGACAGCCAACCCTGATTATTGTTCATACCAAGGAGCTGTTGTACCAGTGGCAGCAGCGGACCCAGGAGTTCCTCGACCGGAGTGTCGGCCTTATTGGTGATGGGCAGCTTGATATTCAACCGATCACTGTGGCTATTGTCAACAGCGTCCGCAAAAGGGTGGATGAGCTGGCGCCCTTGTTCGGCCATCTCGTTGTTGATGAATGTCATCGAGTGCCGGCGGCCTTGTTCACTGATGTGGTCAGCCGTTTTGATTGTCATTATCTATTGGGCCTCTCTGCCACTGCTTTCAGGAGTGATGAGGGAACCACCAGATTGATCTCCATTTTCATGGGAGACCGGATTCATCAAGTCGATCAGGCCCAGTTGCAGGCCTCAGGCGCCATTGTTAAACCTGAACTGTTCCGACGTCCCACACTCTTTACCCATCATTATCGCGGTGATTATCAATCCCTGATTAGCGCCCTTACCTCTCATCAAGGCAGAAATATTCAAATTGTCGAGGATGTTATCAAGGCGGCAGGAAGTGCCACAACCGGTGTCCTGCTCGTGGTCTCTGACCGGGTCAGTCACTGTGAGGTATTAGCAGAACAGCTTGCCAGGCAAGGCCAGAGTGTTGCCCTGCTCACGGGCCAGACGCAGCCTGACCAGAGGTCTCAGATTGTTAAGGATGTCCAGAATGGAGACCTGAGGATTCTGGTGGCCACTCTGCAGCTCATTGGTGAAGGTTTTGACTGTTCGGGGCTGAGTACACTTTTTTTGACCACACCTATTACCTTTGAAGGCCGACTGCTTCAGGTCCTGGGACGGATCATGCGGCCTGCTGCCGGAAAACAGGCCCAGGTTTATGATTATGTGGATGAATTGATGCCTGTGTTGCGACGTTCAGCGGAGAGTAGAAGAAAGGTACTGGCTGCTTTGTAGGTGGTTTTATCGCTCTTTTAGCTATTTCCTTGCAATGTAAGCGCTTCTCTGGTATAAGAAAAGGTTTTTGTGAGTACTAGAACAGGAACTGGGATGTTTGTTCAGTAGCAGTAATTTACATGGTTTTTGAAGCATTTGTTAACCTATCTATCCGTAGTGTCAACAGTAATTGAAACTGTTGTCTGGTGTGTTTGTGTTCTTGTGAATCCATCATTGTATTGCGTTTACATGAGTCATAATCGGTAAGCACTCGTCTTTTTACGGGTGCTTTTTTTATTTTGATCCAAGGGGTCAGGGAAGAGGAAATGAAACAGGAAAAAATTCGTAACGTGGCCATTATCGCCCATGTTGACCATGGCAAGACCACACTGGTTGATCAGCTTTTCAAATATTCCGGGATGTTCCGTGATAATCAGGATGTGGCTGAGAGACTCATGGATTCCGGGGATCTGGAGCGTGAGCGAGGCATTACCATTACAGCCAAAAATGGCTCATATCAGTACGAAGACTTTTCCATCAATATCATTGATACCCCGGGCCATGCAGATTTTGGCGGCCAGGTTGAGCGGGTGCTGCGTATGGCTGACGGGGCGTTGTTGCTGGTCGATGCTCAGGAAGGGCCCATGCCTCAGACCTATTTTGTCCTCAAAAAGGCCTTGGAGAATAAACTCCCGGTTATTGTGGTGATTAACAAGATTGATAAACCCGCGGCCCGCTGTCCTTGGGTTCTTGATCAGGTATTCGACCTTTTTGTCAAGCTCGATGCCCCGGACGATGTCCTTGACTTTCCGGTTGTCTATGCCTCTGCCAAGGATGGGTATGCCATGGCAGATCCTGATGACCCAATAGAGGGCGGCATGGGGATGCAGATCATCTCCAAGATGATCACCGAGCATATCCCGGCCCCCACAGGGTCGCCAGATGCTCCCTTGCAGTTGCAGATAAGCACCATTGATTATTCCCAGTATCTTGGACGTTTGGGTATTGGTAAGGTGCTTAATGGTACTATCTCCATTAATCAGCCCTTAGCAGTGGCTCGTCGTGATGGCTCTATCAAGCCGGTGCGGATCTCCAAAATCTATCGCTTTGAAAGTGATGGCAAGGTACCCATCGACAGCGCTGGTGTCGGTGAAATTATAGCCGTTGCCGGTATGGATGATGTGACCGTGGGAGTGACCTTTACTGATCCGGACAATCCAATGCCTCTACCCTTGGTCGCTATTGATCCGCCCACCATCTCCATGAATTTTATCCCCAATGATTCACCTTTTGCCGGCAAAGAGGGGAAATTTGTGACCTCCAGGCACATTGAAGAGCGTCTGGCCCGTGAGGTCCTGTCCGATGTAGCGCTCCATTATGAGCCTCTTACCGATGCGGTCGGCTACCGGGTATCCGGTCGTGGTGAGCTCCATCTCTCCATCCTCATTGAGAAGATGCGCCGGGAAGACTATGAGCTTCAGGTGACTCGGCCGCAGGTGATCATGAAAGAGGAAAATGGCAAAATCATGGAACCTTTCGAGTCACTTACCATAGATGTGGATGAAAAGTATCAGGGGGCGGTTATTGAAAAGCTGGGTAGACTGAAGGGGCAGATGGAGGAGATGAGTACCGGTCATGGCGGGATGATGCGGATGGTGTTCAAGATCCCGACCCGCGGTCTGCTGGGTTATCGTTCCGAGTTCATGACCGATACCAAAGGCATGGGGATGATGAGTTATGTTTTTGCTGAGTATGGTCCCTATGCCGGCGAGATTAAAAACCGCCTCAATGGGGTATTGCTGGTTAAAGAACCATGCACAGCTGTGGCTTACGCCCTGTTCAATCTCCAGGAGCGGGGTACGCTCTTTATTCATCCCGGCGCGCCCTTGTACACTGGACAAATCATTGGCGAAAGTTCTCGCGGCGGAGATATGGTGGTTAATCCGGGTAAGGGCAAGAAACTGACCAATATGCGGGCCTCCGGTTCGGATGAGGCGGTAATCCTGACCCCTCCTCGGGCTCTGACTCTGGAAGATTGTATTGCCTATATCAATGACGATGAACTGGTTGAGGTAACGCCGAAGTCAATCCGGCTGCGGAAAAAAAGCGACGTGCGGATCAGGGGGTAATGCCGGGGGATGAAGGATCTGCTGATTTTGATCGCCTCTGGAGTGGTTGGGGTGGCGACCTTCGGGTTTATTGCCAGGAAATATGGCAGTGACTGTATTCCCTGACTGATGCTTTACGGCTCCATAGGTATGGGGCTTGTTGTCTTCTGGATTCTGCGGCTTATTTTTTGATTTTTTTGGCTGTAAAATAATCCGTCAGGATTCTGGCATGATCAAAGACCAGGCCGGGGAGTTTCTTTTCTGAGAACAATCCGGCTTCTGCTGCATCGTCGCCTGCTTGTGGATGGTTTTGCGCCTGGCCGATAAAGACGGTTGAGGCCGTGTGTTGCCGCGGGTCACGACCGGGATCGGAATAGGTGTGGAACTGGGTCAGATTCTGCACCGCAAGGCCGGTTTCTTCAACTGCTTCACGAAGTGCCGCAGTTTCATAGGACTCACCATAATCGACAAACCCGCCCGGTAAGGCCCAGCCGTATGGCGGGTTTTTTCGTTTGATGAGTACGATTTCTTCGCCAACCTCAATAATGATATCGACGGTGGGAACCGGATTGCGAAAAACGGGGAGTGCGGTGTGGCAGTGAGGACAGTTCATGGGGGCGTGGGTTGTGTGGTTTTATAATATTCTTTGTCCCGCAAGACGCTGAGGCGCTGTGTAATCTTTTATCTCAAGGATATGCTGACAGGTAGGGCTAAAGAGCCAGCATGGCATGGATCTCCTGCCAGTTCCCCACACTCTGCAGATCATGCTTCCCCTGGTTCCATGGTTGGGAAAAAACAAAAGGGGTGATGGCAGCATCTGCAAGTTGCAGGCAGGTCTCGGCCCGATCGTCGATAAAGTAACGAAGTCTGTGTTCGTGAATGTAGCGTGCTTTGTCGTTGTGACGGCCCATGGCTACCAGATGAATATTGGCGCAGACCGAGGCGGAGAAGAAATGTTGCAGCCAATCTTCCACGGGTTGTTGCAGCGAGCGGGCAGTGATGATGGTCACCGGCGCGACGGAGGTCATTTTCGTGATGACATCCACGGCTCCTTCCATGGGTAGCAGGCCCGTTGCCAGAGAGTCGTGGAGGATGGTGTTAAAGATCTCCTCCACCACCGGGATTGGGATATTCAGACAATCTTCCACCTGGAAGGTGGTGATCTCTTCCAGGGTGAAAGAGCAGAAGGCATGCTCATTGCAGGCCAGACGGATAAAGGCCTCAGCCGTATCGGCAATAACTCCGTCCAGGTCAAAACCAATCTCTCCGCTTTGGATCTTCATCTCTCTTCTGTCCTTCCCTTATCCCGGCTGTTTCTTAAAAAAATAATCACAAAATTGAAATACTGTAATCGACCCAAGGAGCCGGTCGCTCGTCATCCCTTTATGGCCATCGTAACGAAAATGTCACAAGTGTAATGGCTATGTCGTTACGGTTCCTGAGTTGTATTCATTTTCCATCTTCTTTATTTGCTCGACCACTTCTTCATTGAATGGGGTGGCGATGCCAAGTCTTTTTCCTTCTCTGGCCACGGCACCGTTGATGGCATCAATTTCGGTTGGCCGCTTGTTACGCCGGTCCTGAAGCATGGAGGAGATGTTCTTGGCCGTACTTTTACAGACGGCAAGGGTTGCCTGCACCGGATCACCGTTGATGGCGATTCCACAGGCGCTAGCCACAGCCGCTGCTTCCCGGACGATATTCTTCAGCCTGCTACGAGCAGCGCAGGAGGTAAGAAGCTGGCCGTTTGTACGGTTGTAAAGGGCGGTAAGCGGGTTGATTCCGGCATTGATGAAGAGTTTGGCCCAGAGTTGACTGCGAATATCTTCAGAGAGAGAGACTTCAATGCTCGCCTCTTGAAGATTCTGCGTAAGTTTTTTCAGCTGTTGCCGTTGCAAAGGCGCGGGGCTCTGGAGGAAACCCAGATGTGTTCTGCCTCTGCCCGCATGTAGGACATGACCGGGGCCTATCAGGGTGGCACCTTCAGAGCTGCTGGCAAAGGCTGGAGTGGTTGGGAGATTCAGTCGTTCCTCAATGTCGAGATGGCCGATCCCGTTTTGCAGGAATACAAGAAGTGCCGGAGGAGGCAGTAGGGGCAGATAAAATTGCAGACAGCTCTGCAGATCATGTGCTTTAACACAGAAGAGAACGACGTCCATCGGGATGAGCGCCGGACGCTCCAGCTCAACGAAGACAGGAATCATGGTTCGTTTCTGCTTACTGCCTGTCTCATAGACGATCCCCTGCCTGTTCAGCAGGGTTGCCCGTTCCCGGTTATGATCAAGGAGCAGAAGGCTGTCTTCGTTACTCTGTTTTTTTAGGGACAGCAGAGAGGCGAACAGACAGCCTAAGGCTCCCGGGCCTATGATGGCGATATGCATTGGGATAAAAATCCATGGATTTTATTGGATAATCTTCGCCTCTTCAACGATGACCACATAGCTGTATCCGGCACCAAAATCCTTATTAGCACTCACGATTCCTTCAAAAGTGATGACTTCTTTGTCTTTTGGTGGCTCGGCGCTGGTGGTGATGACCAGATCATGGGTATTTTTTAAAGGGTCTCCGCTACCATCTTGGATGTGAATCCAGTTCTTGCCCATGATGTTGGGGCTGAATTTGACGACCTTGCCTTGGACGCGAATGGTCTTGCCGTCAAGTTTGGTGTTGTTGATAAAGATTTCTTCTATGTTGTATCCATTCTCACCTGCTGCTTTTTCCACCTTGATCTCAGTATACGGGGCCATCGCTCCAAGGCTGCCTCCTGATTCTGCCTTCTTCTCCATGGTGGCAGGGGGGGCTTCGGCTTGAAGTGCGCTTGCAAACGAATCAGTTGCTGCGGGCTTACCTGCTTCAGCTTTTGCGGTATGAGGATTAGGCGTGTCACTTTTCATTGTACTGTCCATTCCATGAGGGCCTGCTTGAGGTGCTCCCTGGCCCACAAGGCCTGGAGAAAATATGATGGATTCAAATGTCCTGTTCAATGATTTACTGGTGAAATTGGGCATGGCCATACCGTCATAATAAGAGACCTTGTCTCCCTTCTTGACCTTGGATTCAGGGATGGCAACCCATTGCTGGATCTTGCCGGTATCGACTTGCAGATAGGTGTATCCGCCGGCATTCATGGTCTCGAGCACGGTTCCGCTGCTGGTATCGCCCTGAGGTGCAGTGGCTGCCGGAGCTGGAGCCACCTTGGGGATATCTGTGCTTACTGCTGGTGTCGCTTTTTCAACGGTGGAGCTGCTGGTTGTGCCTTCCTGCTGGTTGTTGCAGGCGGGGAGTAAGAGGCAAAGGCAGAGTGCTGATTTTACAAGTTTTTGTTTCATCGGTTGGTTCCTCATGGTGAAAGAGTGTGAGCATCTTAGCTCGAAAAGAAGAGTGCTTATTGCTACGTGACTAATTAAAAAATTAAATTAGTCATCTTCGAGCAGAAAAGCAATATATTCAAGGATTGATCTGGCCCAGAGATTGTATCCTTTTTCGGTGAAATGAATGCCATCCGCCTGGAAAAAACCGGTACCGGTATTGAATTTTGCATACATATCGAGAAAACAACAACCGGATTGCAGGGATAAGGCCTCCATAGCGCTGTTAATCCGTTTCATCTCATTTTTGTCCAGCCAGGTGATCTGGAGTGGAATCAGGCTATTGATAATAACCTCTGCGGTCGGGTAACAATGGCTTAGGGATACAACAATTTGTCGTATGGTTTCGGTAAAATGATAGTCCTCCATGAGAAGACTATTGGTGCCTGTCATGATGAGTATGATATGAGGATCAATGACTTGCTCCTGGATTGATGGCAGCCTGTTGAGAAGGCCCTTAGGGGTTTCACCAAAAACACTCATGTTGAGTACTTCAAAGTGAGTTATCCGTTCCTGCCAGTTAAAGTCGGCCAGAAGGGAATCTCCAAGAAAAAGTAGTCTGCCCTGTTTCATCTCTGTGTATTAATCGTAATGATAGAATTAAATGGCTTGGCACCACAGGGGGGTTGCTTTCGATTCTTATATATAGTTTTAGGCTACATACCATATGAAAAATGCACTGCCAAAGTTTTTCTTCAGTATTGGATGTGTATTATACAAGAATTATATGGCTGAGAGAGGAGACTGGAGGACCACGGCCCCCATTGATTTGACCTTGATGGTTGTTTTAGGGATCCTGGCCGGGGCCTGTTGCAGGGATAGAAAATTATAAGGAGAATCGAGGCTGGTGTCGATGATCTGATACCAGCTCTTACTTTTGTTGCCCGGGACTTGCGGCAAAGTGAAGAGAGCATCTTTCTTCCTGTCTCCGTTGAGCATGATGAAAAAATGGTCATTCTGGTCGCTCACTGTTTTACTGCCGTGGAGGAGAAAGGCGAGGGTGTGACATTTGGCAGACCAATCCTCCAGGCACGGCTTTGTTGAGTGCCAGCTGATTTCAAGATTGTCCCCGGAGCATTGCGCATCTTCACCTTGCTTGAAAAAACTTGTGCGCTGGAAAATGGAATGGGCTTTGCGCAGCTGAATACAGTGTTTAAAAAAGCGGAACAGCCCTTGATTTTTTTCCACAAGATCCCAGTTGAGCCAGTTGGTATTGTTGTCCTGACACCAGCTGTTGTTGTTCCCTTTCTTGCTGTGCCCAAATTCGTCACCGGCGTTGATCATGGGGACACCCTGGGAGAGCAGTAAGATTAAAATCATGCTGCGTATTCGTCGGAGCCGTAAATCCTGAATGGTTTTGTTGTGGGTGGATCCTTCAGCGCCACTGTTCCAACTGATATTGTGGTTGTCGCCGTCACGGTTCTCTTCCCCATTCTCCTGATTATGCTTTTCATTAAAACTGACCAGGTCGGAGAGGGTAAAGCCATCGTGACTGGTGAGGAAGTTGATGGAATTGAAAGGGTGGCGTAAACTGGACTGGTAGAGGTCGGCGCTGCCGGCAATGCGGGTGGCCAGGTTGCCCACGGTATTGTCAAGGCCCGCCATGAAGGCGCGAACATCATCGCGGAACATACCATTCCATTCGGCCCAGCGCGCATCGGTGGAGAAGGTGCCCACCTGATAGAGACCGGCGGCGTCCCAAGCCTCGGCAATGATTTTGGTGTCGCGCAGGACCGGGTCTTCGGCGATCATCTCGATCATGGGCGGATTGGCCAGGAGATGCCCTGAGGTATCCCGGCCCAGAATGGAGGCGAGGTCAAAGCGGAATCCGTCCACGTGCATCTCCATGACCCAGTAGCGCAGCGCATCACGGATCAGATCTCTGACTACCGGATGGTTGCAGTTCATGGTGTTGCCGCAGCCGGAAAAGTTCAGATATTCATGGGTATCATGGTCAAGCAGATAGTAGATGCGGTTGTCTATACCCCGGAAACTGCTGGTGGTCCCGTCGTATCCGCCCTCGCCGGTGTGATTGAAGACCATGTCGAGGATGACCTCGATTCCCGCCTGGTGCAGCGCCAGCACCATGGCCTTGAACTCATTGATGTGCTGGGTGGTGTCTGCAGCATAGCCAGATTTTAAGGCAAAAAAAGAGATGGGGTTGTAGCCCCAGAAATTCTTCAGCGGTTTGCCGCTCGCAAGATCTCTAAATACATTGTCGTTTTCATCAAATTCAGTGACCGGCATCAGTTCCACGGCTGTAATGCCCAGCTCCTGCAGGTAAGGGATCTTTTCCATTATGCCGCGGTATGTCCCGGGGTGGGATACTTTTGAGCTGAGGTGCCGGGTGAAACCGCGGACATGCAGTTCGTAGATAATGGATTTGGCCAGAGGGATGTTCAGTGGTTGATCATCCTGCCAATCGAAATCGTGTTTGATGAGTTCGCATCTGGGTATCCCCGGCTCAGATAGTTTTTCACCCCAGACCCGAGGAGTGTGAATATGACTTGCGGGGTCAAGGAGCAGGATCTGCTCGTCGTATACCAGGCCAGTTGTCTCTTTCGACATCAGCCCTTTGAGCCGGTAGCCGTATCTCAGGTCGTCCCTGTCTGTTTTGAGCTGGATATGCCAGAGATCACCGGTCCTGTTGACCTCTGGGTGCAGGGCGATTTCTGCCTGTTGTTGGGGTGTCTTAGCTGTCTCCGGCATATCGATGACCAGTGTCACCGCTTCGGCATGTCGCGCAAAGATTGAGAAATTGATGCCTTTGCTGAGGATGGTGCTGCCGGCAGGCAGGGCGGATCCTCTGCTCGTGGGGATCTGGTTTTTTTTCTTGGACATTTTGACAATGAGAGTTATTGTTAAAAGCAAGCCTTGTAGCTCAGTAGATGTGTATTCGGTAGTTTTCAGATTATAGAATACACGAGAGAAGAGCAAAGCAGCAATATTTTGTTGACCAAGCCGTTTTATCTTTTTGTTTCATCAGGCTGTAAGATTCTGCAGCCATAATCATGGAGGTTGCTATGGGTATGTTTCAAAGGCTTTCGTTGAGTGATTCTACAATCAAGACCATTGACTGGGGGATGACCCCTGACCTGAGTTTCGGAACATTTGAGTCGTGGGGCGGACGGGAAAGGGTGCGTAATAACAGTGAACGGATCTGTTATTTTTTTATTGATAACTGGGGGGATGAACCTAAACTCTGCTTGATGGAGCGGGGGGTGAAACATGCCAGGATCCTGGCGGAGATTGGCGCCCCGGTGGGGATGGTAAAGGAGTGCGTGCGGCAACAGGGAACTTCTTCAGCCTTTGAGAAAAGTTATGCCATTAACGGCGTTGTCAAGGAGTGGTTGATCCATAATGTGGTGGAGGCCGAGGGAGATAGCTATGTTCAACCTGTCCATGTGGTGAAGGCGGTGGAGGATATGTGCACACTGCCCTTGCAGGGCGTTCAGCCTTTTGGTGGTGACAGCTGTCTCCTCCCGGCGGAGCCCGCGGTGATTAATGATGACCAGATTGAACCGTTGATTAAAAAGTGGAATTTTTTTGATTCCGCCCTGAATCTTCAGGGGATGTTTGAGAACGCGCTGGTGGATAATGGTGATGGTCTCACCGTAACTGACGAGCGGACTTCAATTATGTGGCAACGGGCGGGGCTTGATATTGCCTCCAATCGTACCATGCAACGCAATATTGAGAAGCTGAACAAGGAAGGATTTGCCGGATTTCATGACTGGCGATTGCCGACCATGGAAGAGGCGCTGTCGCTGATGGAGCCGGAAATGAATAAAAAGGAGCTCCATCTGAATCCTTGTTTCTCCAAAGAGCAGCCTTTTATCTTTGTGGCTGCCCAGCGGAAGCCGGGAGGATACTGGTTTGTTGATTACAAACAGGGACGAGCCTTTTGGTCATCCGGTAGTATTCCCGGGGCCTTTGGCAGGTTGTGCAGAGGGTAAAGGGGGAGCTTCTTTGCCGTAATCTATGATAGCGTTCAGGTTGATCGTCTGGAGCTCTGCGAGGACAATTTTTCTTTCAACTTCCTCCCCCAAAAAAGTTGATGAGCTATTCCTCTTTGTCATCAAGGGGTTTCCAGACCGGCCCTGTGGCCGTGTCGATGATCTGAATTCCCTGGCGCAATAGTTCGTCGCGCGCATCATCAGCTGCCTGCCAATCTTTTGCCGCCCTGGCTTTTTCTCGGCGACAGATCAGGGTGTTTACGGCCGGGGCCAGGGGGCAGCCCTTCAGCCTGAAGATATGAAGGACCTGATTGATTTTGTTAAAGCTCTCCAGAATATATTTTTTCTGGTCATGGTCAAGGTGGTTGACGTGGAGTATTGGGTTGACGATATTGATAAATTTATAGATAGCACCCAGTCCCTTTGAGACGTTGAGGTCATCATCCATAGCCTCAAAAAACTGTTCGGTCATGGCGGAGACAAAGGCGGCGATCTCGGGATGGGGTTTACCCGGCGGCAGACAGAGGAGCTTACAGGTAAATTCATCAATACGGCGCAAGGCCGTACGGACGTTGATCAGTCTTTTGAAAGAAAAATTCAGAGGTTTCCGGTAGTGGACCGAGAGCAGCATGAAGCGCACCTCGCGGGGGGTGAATCCGCGCAGAATCAGATCACCCAGGGTCACCATATTCCCGGCCTCAGCCGACATCATCTTGCCATCCACTAACAGCAGTTCGGAGTGCAGCCAGTATTTTGCCAGAGGTTTACCTGTTAAGGCCTCGGCAATGGCGATCTCGTTTTCGTGGTGGGGGAAGATAAGATTCCGGCTGCTGGTGTGGATATCCAGAGTCTTTCCCAGATAACGGGTGGACATGGCTGAACATTCGATATGCCAGCCCGGCCGTACATTTCCCCAGTCAGTCTCAAAAAATATTCCTTTCTTCAGCTCTGCCAGGGTGGAGCGTTTGAGCAGGGTGAAGTCACGGGGGTTATCTTTTTCATAGTTATCGAGATCAACAGTCCTGCCCAACTGGATTTTGCTCAGATCAATGCCTGACAGGCGGCCATAGCGCTTGAATTTGGAAATATCAAAGTAGATTGAGCCGTGTTTTTCATAGGCAAAACCCTTATGGATGAGCTCATGGCTGATCTCTATCATGTCGGCAACATGCTCTGAGGCCTTGGGGTAGCCGGTGGCCCGTTTGACTCCTAAGGCATCGATAGCCTCCATGAACCCTTCAATGTACTTGCTGGTAAATTCGCTCAGCGAAACTCCGGCCTTGCTGGCACCGTCGATGGTATTATCATCCAGGTCAGTGAAATTCATATAGGAATCCACTGTCAGTCCCTTGCTTTCAAGATAGCGGGTGATCAGGTCGGTGACGATGAAACGACGGCACAGGGAGAGATTGGGCGGTTCGTAGGCGGTTGGCCCGCAGGTATAAAAGCTGACTTTCCCTTCGATCTGGGGCGTGAAAATCTCTTTTTTCTTGCTCAGGGTGTTAAAAAAACGCAATTGAGATGTCTTCTCAGAACTCTGGGGCTTGCGCGTAAACAGCGGGGTGCTCAGATAGCGCTCGCCACTGTCCGGGAGCAGAGTTACAATAAATCCTTCCTCTAGTTTCTGGGCCAGGTTAATGGCGCTAAACATGGCCGCGCCACTGCTCATCCCTACCAGTAACCCCTCTTTACGGGCCAGCATCCTGGCCATTTGAAAGGCGTCTTCATCTTTAATATCGACGATCTCGCTCGGTTTTGATTTATCAAAGATCCCGGGGCGATACGATTCCTTCATGTTTTTTAGCCCCTGGATTTTATGATCGAGAAAGGGCTCGACCGCGATGATCTGCACCTGGGGCTGGTGCTCACTAAACCAGGCGCACAGCCCCATCACCGTGCCGGAGGTTCCAAGAGTTGCCACAATATGGGTCACCTGCCCATCAGTCTGCTGCCAGATCTCAGGGGCGGTGCCGGTGTAATGGGCCTGCCAGTTGGCCTCATTATTAAACTGATCAGTGAGGAAATAGCGTTCCGGGTATTCACGGGCCATGGCGTAGGCCTTTTCAATGGCCCCGTCGGTGCTTCTATGGGCCGGGGTCAGCAGGATCTCGGCACCATATGCCTGCATGATCTTGCGGCGCTCAAGCGATGCGGATTCAGACATGATCAGCAGGCAGCGATACCCTTTGGCCGCGCAGACCATGGCCAGTCCAATGCCGGTATTGCCACTGGTGGCTTCGAGTACGATCTTGTCAGGCGTAAGTTCACCGCTTTTTTCGCCTGACTCGATCATGGCGAGGGCGATGCGCTCTTTTACCGAACCGCCCGGGTTGGAAGATTCCAACTTTCCATACAGTCGAACTTTGTCATTGGGGCACAAGCGATTGATTCGAATCAGAGGTGTGTTGCCAATGGCTTCTAGAACTGTGTTATAGAGCATGAGTATCCTTATGAATTACGAATTACAAATTACAAATTAGGAATTACGAATGAATTAGGAATGAATTAGGAATGACGAAGTGAAAATCAGGATATTTTTTATTCATAATTCATAATTCGTAATTAGTAATTCGTAATTGATAGGTCAAGTCCTTTGTCCGGCAATGAATCCGTCAGCTTTTCCGGCAGGAGTGGGACAGATACCAGAGGCTCATTAAGGAATCCCGGATTTTTTCATCCTCAATAATGGCAATCTGCTTCTCGAAGGACTCCTGGGCGGCAGGACTGGGCTGGATAAAATGAACCGTCTGTTTGTTGGGTTCCTCTGTCTTGTGGCTGTTGATCAGGGTGAATTTGATATCTTCAAGACGGGAAAGGCGGAGCGTTTTATTCAATATCTCCAGAAGAGAGATCTTCTGGAATTGTAATTGCTGCATCCAGGCGGAGTTGGCAATTTCAAGCCAGAGAATATTGTTGACGATCTTCAAAGGGCGGGCGTGGGCGCTGGTGCTTGTGTCCACCAGTTTATCCCAATGCAGAAACAGGCTGTGGAGATCCAGTTGCTTCCTCCATCCCTGCTCGTCGGTCATTCCGGAAAGCAAGGTGGCGATGTTTTGCGGATCATTATGGCCATTGTTTTTCATTGTTTGCAGGAGATCTGTTCTGGACTCAAAGGCTGGCAGTTATGGTACGGATGTATTTCTGTAGACCTTGGACGATTTCCGCAGCTAACGCGTCTTGATACCCTTCTTTTTTAACTTGATGGGCATCTGTCTTGTTACTGATAAATGCCATCTCAATCAGGATTGCGGGCATCTCCGCGCCGATCAGGACATAAAAAGGGGCCTGTTTTACCCCGAGACTTTTTACTTGCTGGTACTTCCTGCCAGTTAGTCCTGAGGAGAGTGCATCTTGAACTTTCTGGGCCAGCCGTGAAGATTCGTCAATCTTGGAGTTTTTCATGATATCGGAGAGAATGGTCTGCAGGTCACTTAATTGATGGGTCGATGTTGCATTCTCCAGGGCGGCTACGCGGATCGCCTCGCTATCGGTGCTCAGGTTGAGATAATAGGTTTCAAAACCGTAGACCTTTGCGGAGGGATGGGCATTGAGGTGCAGGGAGATAAAGAGGTCGGCTCCATTGGTATTGGCAATGGCGGTTCGTTCTTCCAGCGAGATAAAAGTATCATTGTTTCTGGTAAGAATGACCTCATATCCCATCTCCTTTTTGAGTTTGGCGGCCAGTTTTTTTGCCACTTGCAGGACGAGATCCTTTTCCTTCAGGCCAAAGGCGGAGGCGCCGGGGTCTTTTCCACCATGACCAGGGTCGAGCACTATACGGCGGACACCAAGGTTTAGTTGCTGGGCCAGGGAGAGTGCTGGGGAGGTGAGGGGAGCGTTGAGCTCCGGGGCAGGTTTCTTGGTTTTGGCAAAGAGTTTGTTCTTTTTGTAATCCTGCAGGATAAGAATCGGTGCGTTTTGATCGTGTGTCGTAGCCAAGCTGCCCTTTGGTCGCTTTTTTATAATCTCTGGCTCGAGCGACACTATGTCATCCTTGGCTTGATTTTCTGGTGGTGTGAGTTTGTCAACGACGGCAACATCAGCGGAGTTGCTTTGTCCGTGTACGTCAACAATAACCCGGAAGGGGTCGGGAAGGCTGTAGATCTTATAACTTTTGATGGACTCGATATCGAGAACAACCCGAACCGTATCCGGGGAGAACTGGGCAGTACGAACCTGCTGGAGCAGTCCGTCCTGGATGGGGATTGGGGCACGGTACTGGGGCTCAATGTAGCTCTTGTCAAAATCGATAAAGAGGCGTCTTGGTTGTTCTCCAATCTTTTCCAGTAATTCTTCCTTATAGGAGACCGGGCGTGAGGTGTTGATCACAATCCTGGTGTAATTGTTGGAAGACCAGTATTTTACCGGCAGGACATAGGAGCGATTTTTGACATTTGGAAGCTCGCTTACATCCACCGGCGGAGAATTTTCCGTGGATGGTTGGGAACTAGTAGCAGGCTCCGTTGCTACAGGCAGGGGCAGAGGGATGTTGAAATCCTTGGCCAGGATCTCCAGCTTTTCCCTGGCCTTGTTCATCAGTTCACCAGTGTAATATTCGGAGGTGATTCGGGCGTATATCCTGGCAGCTTCCTGTGGATCTTTTTTGTCTTCAAGCAGGATGCGCCCTTGCGTGAAAAGGGAATCATCGGCCAGCTGATGCCAGGGGAAAAGGGTGGTGACATCTTGATAATATTTCAGGGATTTGTCGAGATCGGCCGCATCATTGAACTGCAGGTATCTACTGTACGATATTCTGCCAAGCATAAAAAGGCTGGTGGCGGCGTATGCAGATTTTGGCTGCCGATCATGAAATTCTTGAAATTTTTTGTGGGCTGTATCCCAGTTTTCTTTGGAGCTGGCCCGTTCTTTGTCGTTCACCAGTTCCGTAAAATAGGACGTGGCCTGATTAAATTTTTTTACCAGATCGCCTCGTAGATGAGACGTTTTTTCTTCTGCAATGTTATTGTCAGGGGTCTCTCTGCCTTCTACTCTTTCAGCACAAAAAAGAGGCTGAATGGTAAATTGCAGAAGGACCAAGATGATAAGTAGAGAAGTGACGATCAAACGACGCATTAGTCAGATAGCATGGTTAGTATGTGGTAAAAAAATACCAGTAGTTCTTGAGGAAAAAGACGTACGTATTAAAAAAAGTGTATTATTAACCAATTGAGGCAAACTATACATAAAAGCTGGCTGGATGGCAAAAGAAAATATGCTGGTTTCTCTGCTTGTTCTGTTTGTGAAGATGATAAGAGCGTCACCTGGATATTTTGTCTCACTATTTAAGCAGGGCCTCCAATTCATAGAGGACCTCCAGAGCCTGTCTCGGTGAGAGGGTATCGGCCTTGATCTTCTGCAGATAGTCCCGCAGAGGGTCAGCTGGGGGCGCGAAGAGGGAGAGCTGGCTGGGGTGTTGTTTTTTTCTGCCCTTTTTCTCGCCGCGATGGCGGGCAATACTGGGCTCACCGTCCGGATCCAGTTCGCCGCTTTCGATATTGGTAAGGATCTCGCCAGCCCGCGCTACTACCCGGGCTGGCACTCCGGCAAGCGCCGCCACCTGGATGCCGTAACTGCGGTTGGTGCCGCCCTCCACCAGTTTGTGGAGAAAGATAATGGTGTCATTCCATTCCCGCACGGCAATGGAGTAGTTGCGCACCCGGGGTTGGGTGCGGGCCAGATCGGTGAGCTCGTGATAGTGGGTGGCAAAGAGGGTCTTCACCCCCTTGTTGTTTTTGGCGACCAGATCTTCGGCCACGGCCCAGGCAATGGCCAGGCCGTCAAAGGTTGAGGTGCCGCGGCCGATCTCGTCGAGGATCACCAGGCTGCGCTCGGTGGCGTTGTTGAGGATGTTGGCGGTCTCATTCATCTCCACCATGAAGGTGGACTGGCCGCGCCGCAGATCGTCCATGGCCCCGACCCGGGTGAAGATCCGGTCAACCACCCCGATCATGGCGCTGTCTGCCGGGACAAAGGAACCCATCTGGGCCATGAGCACGATCAGCGCAGTCTGCCGGAGCACCGTTGATTTGCCGGCCATGTTGGGGCCGGTGATGATCAGCACCTCCTGGGACTCCTGGTCGAGTGCGACATCGTTGGGCACAAATTTGCCGCTGGGCAGTGAGCGTTCAATCACCGGGTGTCTGCCCTCGCTGATGACAATGGCCTCGCCGTCGTTCACTTCAGGCCGGCGATAATGGTAGCGCTGCGCGCATTCGGCAAGGGATACAAAAAAATCTACTTGGGCCAGCAACTGCGCCGTCTTGAGCAGGCGCGGGCTCTCGGTAGCCAATTGTTTGCGGATCTGGGTGAAGAGTTGGTATTCAAGATCCAACCGTTTCTCCTGGGCGCCCATGACCTTTTCCTCAAACTCTTTCAGCTCCGGGGTGATGAAGCGCTCGGCATTCACCAGAGTCTGTTTGCGGATGTAATGTTCGGGAACACGCTCGGCCTGCAGCCTGCTGACCTCGATAAAATAACCGAAGACCTTATTGAACCCAACCTTGAGCTTGGCAATACCCGTGGCTGCTCGCTCCTTGTTTTCCAGATCCAGGATCATCTGTTTACCGTCCCGGAGCAGGTGGACCAGTTCATCCAGCTCCGGGTTATAGCCCGGACGGATCAGGTTGCCATCGCGTAGGGTGATGGGGGCATCCTCATGGATGGCGTCTGCCAGCAGTTGATGCAACTCCTCCAGGGGGTCAAGCTCTGCACCTATGCTCAGGAGCCGTGCGGCGCGGCCTTGTGCCAGCAGCGCTTTGATCGCGGGCAGTATGACCAGTGACTGGCGCATGGCCAGCATGTCCCGGCCGTTGGCGTTGCCCAGCACCATCCGGCTGTTCAGCCGCTCAAGATCATAGATGGTGGCCAGCTGTGCCCGGAGCTCCTGGCGCAGGGTGCTGTCCTTGAACAGCGCGCCGACTGCGTCCAGTCTGGCCGTAATCCGGGCCACGTTTTGAAGCGGAAAGAGGAGATGGTGCCGTAGCAGACGGGCGCCCATGGGGGTGCAGGTCTGATCGAGTACGGCCAGCAGCGATCCTTCGCGCCGGGTGCCGATGATGGTCTGGGTCAGCTCCAGATTGCGGCGGGAGGACTCGTCAATCTGGAGGATGGCATCCAGGTCTATGGGGCGCAAAATCTCAATATGATCCAGCTCGGTCTTCTGGGTCTCGCGGATGTAGTCGAGCAGCACCCCTGCACAGACGATCCCCTGAACCATGGTCCCGCAGCCAAATCCTGCCAAGTTCAGCACCTGAAAATGATCGGTCAGCAGTTCCTCGCAGCTGGGAAAGTGGAACAGTGACTCAGGCCGTTCAGTGATGCAAAGCCCCGGCAGCATGGTCTGGGCGGTTTGGAGCAGCGGGGCCAGGACCTTGGCCTGGTCGTGGCTGACCAGCAGTTCCGCCGGCGCCATCCGAGTCAGTTGGTCCAGGATCAGATCACCGGCGGCGGAGTCGTCCCTGAATTCACCAACCAGAAATTCGCCGGTGGAGAGATCAAGGAAGCTGAGTCCATAGGTCACGGTCTTGGCCTGCTCCTGACGGCTGATGGCGGCCACATAAAGATTGCTCTTGTCGTCCAGTAGTTGGGCATCGGTAACAACTCCCGGAGAGACCACCCGTATCACCTCCCGTTTGACAATCCCTTTGGCTAAAGCCGGATCCTCGATTTGTTCGCAGATGGCCACCCTCCGGCCCGCCTTGATCAGCTTGGCCAGATAGGTCGGGGCCGCGTGGTAGGGGAAACCGCACAAGGGCACTTTGTTGGCCTCATCCTTATTGTTGCGGCTGGTAAGAGTGATGCCGAGAATCTTGGAGGCGACAATGGCATCCTCAAAGAACATCTCGTAAAAATCCCCCATCCGGTAAAAGAGAATGGCGTCCGGATGTCCCTGTTTGATCTCAAGGTACTGCTGGAGCATGGGGGTGATTTTGACAGTCTGGGTCATAGCTGATTCGGTACTTGGTGGATGGTGGCCTGCAGGGCCTTATCTTTGTCGGCGTATTCGTCGATCTGTAGAATGGCGTAGGTTCCTGGAGAACCGTGGGAGCCCGTGCTTTGGAAGGTTCCAGGATTGATGAAAAGGATGCCCCCTGTTTTATGGCAGACCGCCTTATGGCTGTGGCCATAGACGATACAGTCGGCTTGGGGGAATATGGCCCAGACCCGCTCTTCAATGGTGTGCCGGGAGCCCCAGGCGCCGTGGCACAGCCCGATGCGGTAGCCGCCCACCGTGATCAATTTGCTGTTCGGCAGAAGCTGTTGGCTCCCCATATCGCACATGTTGCCATGGACCGCATGAACCTCTTTAACCCTGAAAGCCTCGAGGACGGAGATATCGGAGAGGTCACCGGCGTGGAGGATGATGCTACATTCCGCAAAGACCGTGTTAACCTGTCTGCGGAAGGAATCTGTACAGCTGTTCAGATGGGTATCTGAAAGAATGCCGATGTGAATCATGGCAAGGGCTCCTGTGTAATCTCCGGAAAAAGTCGTGTGGCCAAGTATTATACTGAAGCAGATCTGTTGAAGCATTGAAAAAAGAGGGTTTAATGAAAAAAAGATGGTGAACTTGGGCGCAAGGGGAAGTTGGTGATTGTGATGAGGCCTGTTTGGAATAGGCAGTATCTGGTTCGGCGGTGTTTTTCTGCAAGTGCCTGACGTCTTGGGGTCAATTTATTTTTAAAACCTTTCCTCCTCGAATCCTTTTCGTCTTGAGGTCAAGCAAAGCCTTGTTGGCCTCTTCCAAGGCGAATTCCTGAATTTCGGGCCTGATGCCTATTACAGCCGCCAGGGCCAGAAACTCGCTCACGTCTCTGCGACTAATATTGGCGACGCTCTTGATCTCCTTCTCCAGCCACAGATGGGCGGGGTAGGATATCCGCAGAAGAGAGTCTTTGTCCCTTTCTTCTTTACGAATGGCGTTGATGACCAATCTTCCTCCGGAATCAAGATTCTTCAAGGCTTCAACGACTGGTTCCCATGCCGGAGTGGTGTCGATGATGCAGTGCAGTTTTTCTGGCGATTCCTCTGTAACCTCTCCGGCCCAGACCGCACCAAGCTCCAGGGAAAATGCTCTCTCCTCTGCACTTCTGGCAAAGATAAAGACTTGTGTCTTCGGGTAGAGATGTCTTACCATCTTGAGAACGAGGTGGCCGGAAGCCCCAAATCCGGTCAGGCCAAGATTCTGCCCATCTTTGAGGCCGGTTAATCTCAGAGATCGGTAACCAATAGCTCCAGCGCACAACAGAGGAGCTGCATCGGAATCGGTAAAACCTTGAGGGATACGATGGACAAAGCCTTGTGGAACGGTCATGTACTGGGCATAGCCGCCATTAACATCTCTACCCGTGGCTTGGAAATCCGGGCAGAGATTCTCATTGCCCGCCAGGCAGAACGTGCAGATTCCGCAGGCAGAGTAGATCCAGGCGATGCCAACCCGATCGCCGATCTTGAAAGCACTGGCCTTGCTGCCGTTTGCCTCGACCCTGCCAATGACTTGATGACCAAGAATCATCGGCAAATGCGGAGGGGGTGTTCGACCCTCAATCTCATCCAGCTCGGTATGGCAAACCCCACACGCTGAAACCTTAACCAGAATCTCACCCTCCGCTGGGACAGGATCCGGCAGCTCCATCAGTTCCAGCGGGGTATGATTTTCATCGAGACTGCAAAGTTCTTTTAACACCATTGCTTTCATGTACGTCCGCCTTTTTATTCTCTCCTTGCTTTGGTGCATTGTGTCACTATACAGGCCTTGGGGGATTCGATATTACAATAGCGCTCCACAAAACTTGCAGTGGCTGGCGTCGACATCGTGCCCCTCGGCGCTGCATTCTGGGCAGGCCTGGGTTGACACTTTGCGGCCAAAGGCCTGCGACATCTCTACGGTAACAATGCCGGTCGGCACGGCGATGATGCTGTAGCCGAAAATCATCACGATTGATGCCAGTGCCTGGCCAAGGCTGGTTTGGGGAGCAATGTCGCCATATCCGACAGTGGTCATGGTGACGATCGCCCAGTAGATGCTGCGCGGAATGCTGGTGAAGCCGTGCTCTCCACCCTCGATGACGTACATCAGTGAGCCGAAGATGACGACCAGGGTCAATACTGTGTAGAGAAAAACGGCAATCTTACGTCCGCTTGCCCGCAGCGCCTTTACGAGGAGTTGCGCCTCTCCGAGATAAGGGATCAGCTTGAGGATACGGAATATGCGCAAGATGCGCAGAATACGGATGACCAGCAAATACTGGCTTCCCGGCAGGAACAGGCTGAGGAAGGTCGGAATGATCGCCAGCAGGTCGACCACTCCGTAAAAGCTGACGGCGTATTTGAATGGCCTGCCGACACACAGAAGGCGCAACAGGTACTCGGCGGTGAAGATGAGGGTAAAGAACCATTCGATCCTGTAGAGCAGGCTGCCATAGAGCGACTGCACGGCAGCTATACTGTCCAGCATCACCGCCGCAACGCTTGTCAGGATGCTGACTATGAGCAAAATGTCAAATCCCTTTCCCTTCGGTGTGTCGGCCTCGAAGATTACTTCGTGCAATACCGTCCGCCAGCGAGCCCGTGACGGCAGCACCTCGCGGGGCTCATCCTTCAGCCAATTCATTTTCTTGCTCCTGTCGGTGTTGGGCGGAATCCGAAAGCATGGATTTTCGTCTGTTCTTGACTGGAAGATAAAAAGGACAGAATTATTTTTCCGTTTTTGGTCTACTCCTGTCCATGCAGTTCAATCCGTCGACTTATTTTTGCGAAATATCTTGCTTGAAATTTTTGGCTCCTCGCTGTTTAGGGTGGGTGAATTCAAATAGTGTGGCGGTGGGTGTTAACTAACTCGATGTTTCTCCTTGCCCCTATGGTTAACACACAAATAAAAAAATAGAGATGACATCTTCCTTGACACAGGGGATTGCGAATTATTCAAAAATCAGAAGGTTATACATGCCTGCGGTCCTTAATTGTCAATCCACATGCAGCACCACAGAAAAGCAGTTGAATAGCACCCAAATATTGTCCCCCTCGCTCAGATCAAGAAGCCAGCTGCCCGCAGTGGAAACAACGGCACATATTTCAGTTGTATCCGAAATTCGGACAACGCATTCCGTATTGATCTTTCCCCGGGTTATCTTGGTTGCAACCCCTTTGAATCTGTTTTCCGCACTGCAGGCAGGCTCGGTTTCACCGCCTTGCAGGATAACCCACGGTGCCTTGACCTCGGCTGTAATCAACCTGCCTTGACTTAAGCCAAGCCTCTCTAAGCTACCATTGGTAATCACTGTAGTGATTGAATGACCTTCAATGGTAGTCAGGTCTACACGTGTCTGTATGTCACCTCGAATAATGGTTTGGATTTTAGCGAAAAAAGAGTTGCGCGCACTGGTTTTGCGCAAAGATTCTTTTTCCATGAAGCGTTTTGCAATAATTTGAATTTCATCCTTGGAAAAAGAGACGTGAGACGAGGTCAGATTGGGAGTCGAATGCCCCAAAATCATTTGAACAGCCGGTAATGGCATATTGCTCTGTATCAATTCTACAGCCCGGGCCTTGCGGATTGTCTCCGGGCCACCCAACTGTTTGGGAAATCCGCAATCCTGAGCCCGTTCGTAGAATTTGCGGCGGACAAAACCGGGATCTAAATCTAGTATGGCCTTTGAGTATTCTCGAAATTGTGGATCACTTATCTGATCCTGGATTTCGCGGGATAGCGTCTCCGAGATTTGAACTTCTCTCTGTTCTGAGTTTGCTCCAACAGCGCTACCGCGAAAGACTACTACATGTCGAATCCAGTCGATATCTTCCAACGGGTTCAATGCCAAGACTTCGCTCAATTTGGCACCTGTGTATCGGATCAAAAGAAAAATGAGCAAAATGCGCTGGCGGGAAAAACGCACATCAATACGGCGCGAATGGTCTGCCCAATCGCGGAATGATTGATCTACCTGGTTTAGCTGCGTGGTGTCCAAACATTCATCTCCATCTGCAATAGAGACGATGCGTCCGTGGCCATTCCCAACAGATAATGAGGTTCTTGAATCCTGTCTGATCTTTTTTGATTTTACCGGTGGTTTCATAACGTGTCTCACGTGTAATCGTTTTGTGGGCAGCTTCGTAAAAAACCGTCATAATCACTGCGAGCAGAATATGAAAATTCTTGACTTCTATGCTTATAATAGATACTGACACGAATATAGTTATTTTCGTGACAGTGATCAAGTTCTTTTTTGACAGGAGGAATGATCATGTTTTTTACGACCGCAGGAATCGAAGTTGCTTTTTGGATCCCACCGCTGGTGGCGTTCGTGGTTTCGTTTTTCACCTCCATGGGCGGCATCTCCGGTGCCTTTCTGTTGCTGCCGTTCCAAATGTCATTTCTCGGGTATACTAATCCGTCGGTCAGCGCCACCAACCAGGTGTTCAATATCGTGGCCATCCCCAGCGGCGTGTATCGCTACTGGCGTGAGGGGCGGATGGTGTGGCCCCTGACCTGGATCGTAATCTTAGGTACGCTGCCAGGTGTTTTTATCGGGGCCATCGTGCGCGTATCATACCTGCCGAACCCAAGGCATTTCAAGCTCTTTGTCGCCGCTGTCCTCCTTTATATAGGTTTTAAGATGGTCCGGGATTTACTAAATAAAAACAGCCGCAATGGTGCCAAAGCCAGCAGCGAAAAGCGGTTTCAGGAAATGGTGAAGAGCGGCGGTTCAAAGAGTGTTGGGGCCGAAATTTCCGGGGGAGAACATTTTCGGCCGGTGACGATTACTCACTTCAACTTGAGGCGACTGGGCTTCACGTTTCATGGTGAATCGTTTGACGTTTCATTCTGGGGCATTTTCCTCCTCAGTTTCATTGTCGGCATTGTGGGAGGGATTTATGGTATCGGCGGTGGTTCCATTATCGCCCCGTTTTTTATTACGTTCTTCGGGCTGCCTGTCTATATCGTTGCAGGGGCGGCCCTGATGGGAACCTTCGTCACATCGGTTGCCGGTGTCGCATTTTATCAAGCCATTGCCCCATTTTATTCACACCTCTCAGTGGCTCCGGATTGGTTGCTGGGAATCCTCTTCGGTGTTGGTGGAATGGCGGGGATGTATCTCGGGGCGCGTTGTCAGAAATTCGTTCCGGCCAAGGCCATCAAGTGGATGTTGGCAGGCATTATGGTTCTCACGGCAACTAAATACATTCTCGAATTTTTTGGGTATTAAAAAAAAGCGTTAGTCCCTTGCGGGATTTACCAAGAGAAGAGATCATGTGCACTAAGAGAGACATTAATGACATTCTCAAACAACTCGAGGAACGCCAAGACCCCGATCACAGACGGCGAATCCTTGATTAGGCCAACCTGAGCAAGAAATGTGCCGAAAATCTCCAGGGCTATGGTGAGCAAGAGTCAGACTGTTGTTGTCGTCAGCTTTTTCGGACTGAACTTCAAAACTATTTTTTTCCTCATGAGCAGAGTCTCCATATAAAATACCGGTAGTCGTCATTCATGGCAACCGGCACCTGTTGGTTGAGGACCGTGCTGGATGATAAAATGTGTGGACAATTGTTGAAGGTTAAACTGGCGTGATGAGGCATATAAAGAGGATGTCAGAGGCTGGAGCGAATGTCGAAAATAAATCTATGACGGCCGGATGGCCAGGTTGCGAAGAGATTTCTATTACGTGTGGTTAGCATTCCTTTCGGGCTGAGCGGGTATTTTCATGTTTGAAGGCAGGCCTGATCTCAATAATTATTTTTCTTGTAATATGTTGAAATGATAATATATAATCATGTTATAAGAAAGGTGTTGACTCCCAACTTGCCGTATTGTCGTTCTTCTATGGTTGGGTGTGAATAGTGGGGGATGAGGTTGGATCGCAGCTCAGTTAGATGATAAGCTGACAAGCTGCTCCCTCACAATACCGGTAAAAAGATTGATACTATACTTGTGCCTCGACGTTGAGTGTGGAAAAGGATTTGCATTTGCGGAGCTGCAACTGAAATATTGTAGATCCTAAGTGAAAAGCGATGCCCATCATGGCAGCATTTTATTTTCGTCGCAAAATAATTTCTTTGCTAGGAGTCTGTCGGATTATCCGAATTTAAAAAAGATAACATGCTGATATTGCTACATATAACACAAATTGCAAGTTGCGCAACATTCCTGGTATTTCTTTATATAACAGCAAGTTACGAGAACTTAACCACCATAATCCGACAGACACCTAGGGGAAGAGTAAGTTAGAAAATCCCCGAAGAGGACAAAATGTTATGGAGTTTTTGAGATTTTTTAAAGTCAATTTTGCTTTTATCGGTTGTCTCATTGTTCCTTGTTTTATGTTTATAAACATAAAACCAGCTATTCCCGATATGTCAAAAACATCAATAAGAACAAGGGAGTAGAAATAATGTGTTCGCAAACTTTGTCACATCCTTAAAAAGATCATGAGCAACCTAACTATTTGTTTTTATAATATAAAAAATCTAAGCGCCGA
>VMSP01000032.1 GCA_013792135.1 Desulfocapsa sp.
AAAGCAAGGGGGCACGGAATGTTGCCCAGGCAATGCGTAAGCTGTCATTTAACGTGGGCTCTGTTCTTGGCTGCCTGAATATTACCGGAAAGAATCACAGCCCTTCAATGCATGTAGGGTTAGCATAAATTTACCGTGATCTGGATGATTCGTACCTTTTAAAATCTTCTTTTTTAGTTTATAATAAAGAACCCTGAAGGAGAACATATCCTTCAGGGTTCTTTTGCGTTACCCTGTTCTCATCCGAGTATGAGCAGAGAGGCCTTTGTAATCGGCAAGGTTATCAAACCAATCTGTCATGTTTGACACCATTTCTGACACCATGTGAGCTGCTCATCATGATAAATCCCTTCCGTCAAACAGATAATTTCAAGATCTTTCTTCCATCTTTGCTGGCCATACTCCTCTTTATTATCGCCATATTTGGCGTGGCTCTGCCAACTTCCCATGAAAATCTATTGAAGCAGAAGCAGGTGATGCTGGTCGAGTTAGTGCACACCGCATCCAGTATATTGGAACGCTATAACGCTCAGGTCAGGGGAGGAGAGATCTCTCTTGACATGGCCAAGGAACTGGCAAAGGAACAGATCAGGAAATTACATTACGGGCCGGACCATAAAAACTATTACTGGATCAATGACATGCATCCCAGAATGATAATGCACCCCTACCGTCCTGAGCTTGAGCAGCAGGATTTATCTACATTTTCAGACAGATCGGGAAAACATCTCTTCACGGAGATTGTTCAGGTTGTCAAAAAGGAGGGCGCAGGATTTGTCCCCTATATGTGGCAACTCAATGATGACCCGCAACATATCACTTCCAAGCTTTCATACGTCAAACTTTTTCAGCCATGGGGCTGGATCATCGGCACTGGGGTGTATATGGATGACGTGTCTATCGAGATAGCAAAAATTTCTCAAAAATTACTTTATATTTCCCTGACCATTCTTCTACTAATTGGCTGTCTTTCCACATATATCATTCGACAGCAGTTAATAACCGTCAAACTGCGGCAGATTGCTGAAACTGAGGTCGAGCGATATAGTCAAAATCTGGAAAAGCTTGTCGAAGCAAGAACGGAGGAATTACAACAGGCCCAGTCAAAGATAAAAATATTAAAGGGTTTACTTCCCGTTTGCGCAAATTGTAAAAAGATACGCGATGACAAGGGAACTTGGAATCAAATAGAATTATATATCCGGGATCACTCTGAAGCACAAATCAGCCATGGGATCTGCCCTGTTTGTGCAAAAGTACTTTATCCCGACCTGGACTTATCAGAATACTTTCCGGCAGACTCGGCAGGCAAACTGTCATAAAGAGTCACCCACTAAAAGTCCTTCGTCAAGAAAACAGAGTATCCAGTTTTTAAATATTCTCGTAGAAAAAATCCAGCAGCAGGTCCTCAAGGACGGCCTGTTTCCTGAGCAGGTCACCTGTCTGCTGTTTCCAGGAGAAGCAGGATTACTGATTCCTCTTTCCCCGTAGTAATATGGCTGCAATTATAGTTGAGGCAGAACATCGGTTTCATGACCAGGATACATCCTGCCACCCCCAACGTTACACCACCACCAACCCCCTCCTAAAAAAGGAGGGGGCTTTTTTTTACTTTCACTACCTTAAGCTCAAACCGTCACATAAATGCCATGGGCCTTGTTTTTAATTTTTCCCTGCAGCTTCAGCCGATGCACCAGAGCGTATATTTTTGTCTTGGCAAGGCCTGTTTTTTCAACCAGGAGGTCAGCAGTGACTCCATCCTTCTGCCCAGCAATGAGCCCAGCGATCTGATCAAGGGGAGACAGGCTTGTTTGGCTGTGCCTGTTCAAGGGTCTCTTAACTGCCGCCGGCGGCTTGTGTGAAACTGTTTTTTTGCTTGAACTCTTCTTGTTTGCGACCTTGATCTTTTCATGATCACAGACTGCTCCTGTATCAAGATCAATCCCAAACAGGGAAGAAAGATCATCCTCGTCCAGGATCTTGGCGCTCCTCGCTTCTGCCTTGGCCAGGAGCTCTGCCGTCTTGTCATGAACGGCCTCGGTCACCAGCTCATCAGTCCGCACCCCGCGCAGTGTGAAGAAGAGAGTCGGATCATCATCGATCCTGGCACCGATGCCATAGAGGGCCGCCGCCACATGTTTGCACATTGAGGCCCAGTCCGGACAACTGCAGGCAAATGCAATCTCCTTTGGCGACGGAAACAACCCCCTGCCTTCAGCCAGGAATATCTCACTCAAATCCTTGGGGAATTTCCCGGCCAGCAACTCCTGTAACGATTTCAAACGCCCCTCGCATTGTTTTTTAATCACTGTCCATTGGGAGGTGCTCATGGCCCTGATGCTAATCTCAACCTCATAGGGCCTCGACGCTGACCCCTGGATAAGCGCTATCACCTGACCAGCTTCAATCTGCAGATCAAGTACGGCGCCATGACGGACATAACTGCGTCCCCTGCCGATACGATTGCTGTAATCCGCATAGCGTTCCAGGTTCTGATTCCATGATTTTCCCCACCATGTCCTAGCCAGGGCGCTCCCCTCCAGAATAACCGGCTTGATCCCCGGCCTCGTCTTTTGCAATTGCTGCAACTTCTTGGCAGCCTTTGCCTTCTTCTCGGCTACGGGCACATACTCAGGATAATCGGAATTTCTATTGTTCTTACGCTTCCGCATACCTTTCTCCTAAACTTATAATGTATTTAAGGTCATGAGCTTTAACAATTCATCATTGTTCATCTCGGTGATCCAGTTCTCGCCGGTCGGAGCGATGATATCCCGGGACATCTGTGATTTTCGTTCCAGCATGGCATCAATCTTTTCTTCTATGGTGCCCTTGGTCAGGAACTTGTGCACCATAACATTTCTTTTCTGACCGATACGAAAGGCCCGGTCAGTGGCCTGATTTTCCACCGCCGGGTTCCACCAGCGATCAAAATGAATGACATGATTAGCCGCCGTCAGATTGAGACCGATGCCACCCGCCTTCAATGACAAGACAAAGAACGGCACATAGTCAGGACTTTGAAATCTGGCCACCAGTTCCCTTCGTTTGCCGACCGGCACACCGCCATGGAGAACCACCCCCTGACGATGAAAGATTCCGGCCAGAAAACGACTCAAGGGGCCGGTCATCTCCTGGAATTGGGTGAAGACCAGGACCTTCTCCCGTTTCTCATAGATAGTCTCACAGATCTCCCGTAACCGGTCGAACTTACCGCTTTCTTTCTCATCGTAGCCCTCAAGTCCCAGATATTGAGAGGGGTGATTGCAGAGCTGCTTGAATTTCATCAGGGCGGAGAGGATCAAGCCCTTGCGCTGTATCCCTTCTGCCGCCACCAGCGACTCCTTGATGGATTCGATGATCTCCTGATACAAAATAGCCTGTTTTTTCCCAAGATTGGCCCATGTCTTGACCTCTACCTTGTCCGGCAGATCGGAGATGATCGACTTGTCTGTCTTCATCCGTCTGAGAATAAAGGGGCTGATCACCCTTCGCAGACCGGTATAACCGGCCGGGCTTTCCGCCAGTCCCTTGGTAAAGGCAGTGAACTCCCTAGCTGTGCCCAGCAGGCCGGGATTGACAAAATCAAACAGACTCCAGAGATCGGACATCCGGTTCTCAATCGGGGTACCGGTCATGATGACCCGGTTGGTGGCGGTCAATGCCTTGACCGCCTTTGTCTGCTTGGCACCGGGGTTTTTGATGGCTTGGGCCTCATCAAGAATCACCGTCTGCCAGGGATAGCTGCTCAACCAGTCGTAGCGTTGGACCAGAGCATAGGTGGTTATCACCAGATCCAGACCATCAATCTCCTCTGTTGTCAGCGACAGGACCTGGCGGGGCCGGTGAAAGTCGGGATGGGCAGCAAAGAAAAGCAGATTCGGGGCAAAGTTGCTGATCTCGCTGACCCAGTTTGATACCAGCGAAGCCGGCATGACCAGGAGCGAGGCCCGACCCGGTTGCTTTACCTGCCGGTCCTTCAAGACATTAAGAAAGGCCAGAATCTGTATCGTTTTCCCCAGCCCCATATCATCAGCCAGGCAGGCGCCAAGGCGCAAGCTGTGCAGGAAGCAGAGCCATTGCAGACCCTGCTGCTGATACCCGCGCAGGGTAGCCTGAAAACCCGGGCCGGCAGCCACCTCGGCAATCGACTCCGGATGGTGCAATTTCTCTATCACCGACTGCAGCCAGTCGCCATGGGAGACCCCGATCGGCGTGGTATGCGCCGTGCCAAGCGCCTTGTCGGGATTCATGGAAAGCCGCATGGCGTCAAGGAAACTGAGCCCTTCATCTTCACCCAGTTCCCGGGCTTTTTCATAGGCCAACAAGGTCTGACGCAGCTTATCAGGATCAACAGCGATCCATTTGTTCTTAATAAAAGCCAGACCTTCCGACTCCTTGAGCAGACGGCGCGCCTCTTCCTCTGAGATCTCGGCATCACCGATCATCAGTCGAGGCCGGAAATCGAGAAGCGCCGCCATTCCCACCATGGACGGTTGTTTCTCGCCTATGCTGATATTGACTCCGATGCGCGCGGACTGCCCCTTCCACCAGTTCGGGATCCGGCAGAGAATACCGCAATCCTCATAGAGCTGGATCTCTTTGAGGAAAGTATAGGCCTCCCGGGCAGACCAGGAGAGGGGTGAAAACAATTCACCGGACTCGAGCAGTTCATTGATCAGTTCACTCTGACTAGCGGCATCAGAGACATTAACGAGGAGTTCCAGCAGTTTTTCATGATCGCCTCTGTATTCTTCAAGCGCGTATTTCAGGGGCAGATGCCTTGATTCGCCGTCCGCATTGAGGGCAGTGGAATAGGTGGCCAGAAAGGCGAACGGGTCAACACCCTTCTTATTCTCAACCAGATGGAAATAGATGCGACCAACAAGATGGATGTCCGGGCTGTAGCCCTTGATGAACGTCTCAACCGTCCCGGCAAAAGAATCGATTTTTCGGGCAAAGATCGCATGCAGGAGCTGCCACACGCCACGAAGCTGATCTTCCCCCAGATACTCACTTCCGGTCATCAGGGGGATGCGGTTGATAAAATTCTCCAGTTCACTGATTTCAAGAGGAAAAACGACATGCCCGCGCTGCTGTTCGATTTCCGGGGTCAGTCGCAGTTTCTCGGTGAACAGACTGACGAAGGTGCGCCAGAAGCCAAGGGAAGGTGTAAGATGGGGGGTCTTGTGACAAAAGCCGAGCGAAAGGAGCCAGTTTTCCTGGTCAGTGGAATAATGCTCAAATATCGTCTTCTGCAAGAGATCTGTGGCCGTGCTCTGCTTTGCCGACGAATGAGTCCATTCAAGCCGGATGGTGCCATCGGGCATCACAACGGCCTCAAGTTCAGCATGTGCCATGTATCGTCCTGTTTTCTAGCAAAATTGATATGGGTCCGCAAATCCGCGCGCAATCTTATCCAGATTATTTGAGGACAGACCCTTAGTCAAGCTCAAATATTCTCGTAGAAAAAATCCAGCAGCAGGTCCTCAAGGACGGCCTGTTTCCTGAGCAGGTCACCTGTCTGTTGTTCCAGGAGAAGCAGGACTGCTGACTCCTCTTTTCCCGTAATATGGCTGCAATTATAATTGAGGCAGAACATCGGTTTCATGACCAGGATGCATCCTGCCACCCCCAGAAAACAGCATTCAATCAGGTCATCCTGCTGAATGCTTACCTGAATTCCAGCCAGTAAATTCATCAGCAGTTGCAGGACATCATTTTCTCCCGCCATAAAGCGGCTGCAGCAGCCACCTCCCGCACGAGCGGCACATTGCGTACAAGTACCCCCCATGCCCATGGCACCCATCTGAGTCTGCAGAGCGTACTCCGAGACTTGCATCATGGCCAGTTGGGACATGATATCCGGCCGCAAGGAAAGCTCCTTGCCATAACGGCCATAGAGATCGTGCGCCGCTGCCAGTTTCACCACCACATCACCGCTGTAAAAAAGCGAATAGATCTCAGAACGTGTTACCATGATCCCCTTGTGCACTGTATTCCATCATTGAGCCTGCCGCATGAAATCTAGCCAGATCGGAGCGGCGGCGCGTCCACCGGTCTCCTCCCGGCCAAGGCTTCTGTTCTGATCATAGCCCAGCCAGACGCCGGTGATCAACATTCTAGTAAAGCCGACAAACCAGGCATCTCGATTCTCATCAGTTGTCCCGGTCTTCCCGCCGCACAGACCAGGCAGTCCGCCGGCCCGCTTGCCAGTTCCGTCGCTGATAACCGCCGCCAGCATCCTCTGCATCTCCGCCGCTACCTTCGCATCGAGCACCCGGCGTGATTCCGGTTTGTTTTTCATCAGGACCCTGCCCGCCCCATCTTCAATCCTGGTAATCAAGATCGGAGAAGTAAATTGACCACCACAGACAAAAGGGGCATAGGCCCCTGTGATCTCGAGAAGAGAAACACCTGTTGCCCCCAGAGCCAGCGAGAGATCAGCGGTGATCGGTTCGCTGATACCGGCGGACTTAGCCAAATCCCGTACCTTATCAACTCCTACCTTCTGCAAAAGCCTGACCGCCACCACATTCAGGGAATGGGTCAGGGCCTCGGACAATGTGGTTTCCCCATGAAACTGACCGGAGAAATTCTGCGGCTGCCACAGTTTTCCTCCATGGCCCCGGATGGAGAGCGGCGCATCAAGGATCATCGATTGCGGGCCGAAGCCGTTTTCCAGGGCCGTGGCATAGATCAAGGGCTTAAAGACAGAGCCGGCAGACCTCCGCCCCTGAGTTGCCCGATCAAAAGGAGACGCCGTAAAATCAAGCCCACCCACCAGAGCCCTGACTCGACCAGTACAGGCCTCAATACTCACCAGCGCCCCCTGAGGCATCTCTTTGTGTCCACCTTTTGTGACTGACTTCCCGGAAGATCGCACCAGAGATGCCATCACCCCCTGGCGTACCGCCCTGCTGGCCGCAACCTGCATGGCGGGATCAAGAGTCGTGAAGATACGAACCCCGGCATAATTAAGAGAAACTCCAAGCTCCTGTTCAGCCCGTTTGCGCACCAGTTGCACAAAATAACCGCTATTACTGAGCGCTGCACTCTCCGGCTCTTTTAGCTCTACGGCCGACACAAAGGCCCGGCGCGCCGCATCTCCACTCACATAGCCGTCCTCTACCATACGATTCAGGACATAACGCTGGCGCTGCTGGGCCCGCTCCAGATGTTCAAAGGGTGAATAACGGCTTGGCGCCTGCGGCAAACCAGCCAGAATAGCCATCTCCCCTAACGTAAGTTCCTGGACATGTTTAGAGAAATAGACCTGCGCCGCCGCCTCAACGCCGTAGGCACCACCTCCAAGATAGATCTGATTGAGATAAATATAGAGAATCTCTTCCTTTGAAAGCAGGCTGTCTATGCGCCAGGCAAGAATGGCCTCTTTGAATTTGCGCAGATAAGTCTTCTCAGGGGAGAGCAGCAGGGAGCGAGCAACCTGCTGGGTAATCGTTGAACCACCCTGACTGCGACGGCCCTCCCGGGCATTATTGATAAACGCCCTGAACACTGACCAGAAATCGAGACCGGGATGATCATAAAAACGACCGTCTTCAGCAGCGACAAAGGCCTTAGGCAGGAGGGGCGGCATCTTCGAGAGCGACAGAACCGTCCTGTTTTCGATGTAGATCCGTTCCATCACCTTCCCGTGCCGGTCTAGGATCTCAGTGGCCTGCAGAGGATGATACTGAGAAACCGAGCTGATAGCAGGGAGATCAAGGGCCTTGAAGGCAAAGAGGAGCGTCCCGAGAAAAAGCGTAATCAACACACATATCGCAAAGAGAAAAGAGATAATATGCTTTTCATTCAGCGGCTTACGGCGCGGTGTCGGTGTCGGCCGGGAAGGAGATGTTTTGGGCACCATTGGCCCTGTTTTTTGTTTAAGCGAGACCACTGGAACTTAGTTACATCGGATAAAGGTGAGTACGGAATGATCTTCTTGCAAAATTCTCTAAATAATTACAGTTTATTGACAACATACCATTACCACAGACGACACAGAGTTCACAGGGAGAAATTCACATGCTGAACAACAATTGCCGAAATGGAATAAGGTCAACTCGCCTTTTTTATGGTATAAAATAAAACTGTCCGCCAAATGCCCCAACATTCTTTTGTTCCCCTGGAGATACACGATGAAACGCCCACCCCTGCTCACTGAAGATGGTTACCTCCTGCTGGATCCACAGATGGAACCGACCATTGATACCAAACTGGGTGTCCCGAAACTGGCCGGCACTCTCCGTTTTGAAGAAACCAGCGACACCGTCCGCGGCGTGGTCAGTGACATCATGGCCGCCGGTCTCATGCGGGAGCGCTGTTCCCTGATCGGCAGAAGTGGTCATTCCCAGATCGGTCTGGATCTGGATTTCGGAGACGAACTACCGGTGGTTGACACCCGGCTCAAACGCATTGATGTCCCGGTGCACCTCTTTTCGCTGAACCCGAACATCCCGGATATCCTCTTTGCCGAGATCAAATCCATGGCCGACCGCAACCGACGGCTTACCGCAGGCAGACTCTTCATCCCCATGGCCGACCCACTTGGACGTGCTGAGATCGAGGAGGCTGTGTCCAACAATTATCTCCTGCTGTCTCCCAAAGCCACCATCGATGACGCGGGTATCATCACCCTCCCTCTGGAAAACAACCGCTATCTTCTGTCAAACACCCTGCTCACAGCCGGTCAGAATATCCAGATTGTACTCAGCGAGAGCAAAGAGGGCCTTGGCCTGATTCAATATCCATCGCGCTGTGGACTCCCGGAATTCCTGGCATCAGGCGACTTTCTTTGCGGGGCGATCCGCATTTCCCTTGGGCCCTACAGCGCCTTGATCGACAGGACACTCAATGAGCCAGGGGTTTTCCATCTTGCCGCCAGACTCCTGGACGCGGTACGGACCAGCGGCATCAAGGTTCCAAGACAGGTTGAGATCTACAATGGCAGTGACCAGTCAGTGGCCCTGGACCGCCTCCAGGTAAAACTCCGTCTCTTCCCCACCGACCTGACCACCACCAGAATGGCCAGACAACTCCTGACCGGCAGTCAGGGCCGGAGAATCATGGAGGAGGGAGTGGATTTTGCCGATGCCACCAATATCTTTGACCTGGATGTCAGTAATGCCCTGTTCGACAATATAAGCCGGATGGCAGGTGCTCGCGGCAATTATGGCCGCATTCTGACCCGAAGTAAATGCATAGAAATCCAATGGGAACTCCAGGAGAATGAATGGCATGAGACCGCCCAAAACCGGATGGTCTATGAGGCAGTTCGCGGCACAATCACCTCAGGTGTTCATCGGGGAGAGCAGATTGACAGTGACCTGAGACGATTTGCAGAGACCCTCGATCTGGTCGGCGGAGCCCAAAACCTGCGCAAGGTCTTCATTGCCCATGCATTCCCGACCACCGATACCCTGCGCGTACTCAAACATAACAACGTCGGTGTTTTCATCGGCCGCAGCATACGAGAAGGTGAGGCCCAGGAAAATGGCACCCATTGCCATCCGCTGCTGCCGCCCCCGGACAATCTTTACTTTGGCGGCGCAACCTATGAAACCTTCTGCGAAATGTCCTGCCATGAAGATGTCCGTTTCTACATGCTCTTCGGGCAGGATACGGAGAAGCACCTGCGCGAGTTCCATCGCGGATTCTGGATGACCAAAGCGGGCAAGGAAAAGCTGGCAGACACCCACACCATGATCGCCATGTTCGGCTCCCATATTGACGGGACGGAAGGGGTACTTACCGAGCAGATTCACGATTTTTTTGAGCAACTCCGTTCTGTTCCCGAAATCGGCGACCATCTCGCGGTCTGTCACGGCAGCGGCCCCGGAGTCATGAAGATAGCAGATGACACGGCAGCGGATCTCGGCATCCTGCGCATCGGTATCGGTATCGACAGCGAGAAGGTCGGACAGCGCGCCAATCTTAACCCGCCTATCCTGCTCAACTTCAACAACTCCGCCCGCCATATGCGCCAGAATATCCTCGATCGCACCTCCCTGTTCAAGATTTATAATATCGGCGGAATGGGCACTTTTGAAGAACTGCTCATTGCCGTCACCAATCTCAAGCTCTTTGAAAGCCTGCCGGCCCCTCATATCTTTGTCGATCCCTTCGGGCTGGGTGAGAACGGTACCCATCTGTGGCAATCAACCCTGGAGCAATTGCAGACCGCATCGAGTATGAAGACCATCGGCAGCCACAAGGTCCGCCTGGCACCGGCATGGGTACCAAATTTCTGTCATGTGGTCCACGATTACAAGGCTGTGCTGGCAATCATCGCCGAATTTGTCCATGACCCGGTGGCCTACTGGCACAAGGCCGGGATACCCGAACAGGACCTTCTCCAAGCTTGGGGTAACGCCGTCCGCAGCAAGGTGATTATTCCACCCTATCTGCAACAGGCAATCCTCACCGTGCGCGGCCGGGGTGAACGATCAAACTCTTCACCTATTAAAAGAGAGAACTGATATCTCGCGCTGAGACGTAGAGGCGCAGAGAATGAGAAAAAAAACAGATAAAAAAAGTTTTTCTCTGCGTCTCAGCGCCCCTGCGCGAGAAAAATTCTTTATGTTGAATAAATACAAAACTGTTATACTCTCCACTACGATATATCACCAATAACATCCATCCTTCACCCACTGTTTATCATGTCCAAGATCCGCATCCTTCCCGAACAACTGGCCAACCGCATCGCCGCGGGTGAGGTAGTGGAACGTCCGGCCTCGGTGGTTAAAGAACTGTTGGAGAACAGCCTTGACGCGGGTGCCAGCCGGATTGAAATTGAGATTGAAGGCAGCGGTACCCGTCTGATCAGGGTCATGGACAACGGAGAGGGCATGGATGAAGATGACATGCTTCTCTGCCTGGAGAGGCACGGAACCTCCAAGATCGCCAGCGCTCAGGATCTGGACACCATCAATTCCCTGGGCTTCCGGGGTGAGGCCATTCCCTCCATCGGCTCGGTATCACGGATGACCATCAGCTCCCGCACCCAGGATTCAGCCCTTGGAGCCCGGGTCGTGCTGGACTATGGGAAAGTAATCAAGGTCCATGAGATCGGTTGCAGCCGCGGTACCATCTTTGAGGTCCGCAACCTCTTCGGCAATACCCCGGCCCGCAGAAAGTTTCTGCGCACCAGCAGAACCGAACTGGCTCATATCGAAGAGGTCGTCAAAAGTTACGCCGTGGCAGCGCCGGCAATCACCTTTATCCTGCGCATAGACGAGCGCGAGGTACTCCACTTTGAAGAAGAGCAGTCGCTGCCGGATCGCCTGAAAGCAATCATGCATTACCAGGGTCCGTTCATGGAGATTGGTAATGCTGCAAGCAAGAACCGCCGAGCCTCCGGTCACGCTTCAGCCATTCCCGGCGCACACGACACGGGGTCATCCATGACCTCCAATCACATTGCCACAGTGCACGGCTATCTTCTGCCCCCGGATGCTACTGTGGCCGGCTCTACAGGAATCCGACTCCTGGTCAATGGCCGAGCCGTCCGCGACAGGATGATCATCCATGCCGTTGCTGAAGGATTACGTAATTTTCTGATGAAAGGAAGGACTCCGGCCGGCCTCATCCATCTGCGCCTGGCCCCGGAAGATGTTGATGTCAATGTCCATCCCACCAAACAGGAGATCCGCCTGCGCAACGGCCAGGCCATCCACCAGATGATCAGCCAGACCGTGGAAGAGGCGATGGCCGAGTATCAAAAAAAGATCCAGTCCACCATTTTTCGGACCGCACCCTCTGACGACACCAGACCACCACAAGAGTCAATAGCACAACCTGTTTCAGATAGCAGCAGTCAGCATACAGCGCTATTGCATTCCACTTCCGCTCCCACTCAGGAGCCATGTATTACCAAAGTAAACCCCGCCCCTCCATCACGCCCTTATCAGACGGAAGAGAACCACAGACCAGAGTCCTCCACCCGACCACAGCCAGTCAGGAATATGGATGCGCCAACCTTACAGACCGCAGAGCCTGCCGCATCAGTGGCACCGCCCAGCATCCAAACTGCTAAAGATCAGCACCGCCTGCCGGAGGCGAAAGTCCCGGGCCACGGCTTGAAGGTTATCGGCCAATATGACAATCTCTACATCTTTTGCCAGTCAGCCGATGGCGGACTCCTGGTGGTCGATCAACATGCGGCCCATGAACGCCTCCTCTTTGAAGACCTGAAGAAGCAGTTCATACAGGGACAGATCGCCAGCCAGGCCCTGCTGTTCCCGGCAACAGTCGAGCTTTCCATTGCCCAGGCAGAATGTGTGGACCAGCATGCAGCCGAGATCAAACAGATGGGATTTACGGTCAGGGATTTCGGAGGCAATTCCTTTATCATCTCCTCCGTTCCTGCCATGGCGGGTCAATGCAACCCCGGAGAACTCTTTCTCGATCTTCTGCAACGATTCGGAAATGGAGAAGAGAAGAAGGGAAAAAGCTCAATCCTCGATGACATCCTGGCCTCCATGGCCTGCAAGACCGCAGTCAAAGCTGGAGATGCTCTGCACACCCGTGAGATTGACGCCCTCCTCAGCCGCATGGCCAGGGCGGATCTCTTTTCCCACTGTCCACACGGAAGACCGGTTCTGAAACATTTTACCAGCACGGAGATCAAAAAATGGTTTCATCGCCCTTAGCCATAACGCTCAAGCAAGGCCCGCACGTTCAAAACATTATTTTTTCCCGGATCTTCTTCATCCTCCTGCTTGGCATCATCCTCTTGTTCTCCGGCTGTGCCAAACGACCAGTGGGTAGAATGGGAGCAGAAAGCCGAATCATGGAGGCCACCGGTTACTGCGGCTGTTCTCAATGCTGTAGCTGGGAGCGCGGCAGATGGCTCTTTCTCAAACTCGACTTCTGGAACCGCTACACAAATGGAGGCAGGGATTACAGTGGACTGACCGCCAGCGGCACCACCCCTACTGAGCCGCAAGCCGGATTCTTCTCCCTCGATTCTCTGCAACGCCCGTGGATGATCCCCACCCGGCTGATTCTGTTTCCCTGGTATTTCCTGCCCGAAAAAGGCACCATTGCCGCCGACACCAAGTACTATCCCTTCGGCACCAGAATGTATATCCCCGGCTATGGATGGGGAATAGTGGAAGACAAGGGCGGAGCGATCAAAGGGCCTGACCGGATCGATCTTTTCTTCGATTCCCACGCGGATGCTATCCAGTGGGGCAGAAGAAAAGTAGCCGTTGAGATTGAACGCCGCTAAGAAACACCCATTTACTGACTATTACTATTTTCCAAACGAAGGATTTTATTCAGAGCTGGGCATACGCATACAAACAGGTTCCTTAATTCCAACCTGTTTGGAAAAGTTATCCAGTCCCTGTAAAATAGACCAGGTCACGACCTGTCCTTGAGGAATAATCAGAACACCATTATTGGCAAAGACATCCTCTTGAGCGATCATACCCGTCTGGATATCTTTCACCTTGAGATTCACCAATGCCCCCTGCTCCTTTTTAACCTTTAATCCTTCCAGAGCCTTCACTATCTCAGGGTTATACACTCGCGGCATTGTTTTCATTTTGTGCAGGATGTCTTTATGAGTCATCCCCTGATACCTGAACAGGTCATAATCAATGGCCACCTTTAACATCTGGGCCCCCCGGCAGACAACAGCATCATCCTCGGAGACAGCCTCGTCTTCATAGGCATTCATGGGAGACAACTGCATGGCAACCATACCGGCGACAAGTTCCATCCTGGGAATATGAGCAAACAGCCTCCTCCCAACCTCGGGATGTTTTTCATACATCTTACGTTCTTCAGGACTGAGTTCGATGCCGGCATAGAGTTTATGCAAAATATCAGAGGGCAAAGAGATACAGCCAAGCTGAGACATGAGACCGGCAATTTCATACTGCCAGGAGTGACGGCACTTTCCCTGATTACAGATGTGCATCACCAGCTCCTTGATTCTTCCCCCGGCACCAAAGATCGTGGCATTGGTCTGACTGAGTAACTCACTCAACACCTTCATGCTCCCTTTCAGGGTCTCGTTCAATAACTCTTTCTCAGCATTAATGAGTTTATATTGCCTGATCGCCAGAGCCAGTGCGGTGGCAAGGGTTGCCGTCGAACAGGGTTTATTGAGAAAACGAAAAATCTGACCCGCATTCACCGCCTCAGCCGCCGTCTCCTGATCGGCATTGCCGGTGAGCATGATGCGCACCATATCCGGGTACATATCCTTGACCAGGGTCAGCAATTGGACACCATCCATCCCCGGCATCCGCATATCCGAGACAATAATACTGAAGGGACCAGAGGTTCTTAAAATCTCCAGGGCCTCCTCCCCGCTCTGCGCGGTCTTGATTTCAAAACGATTCCGCAACTGCCGCTGAATTGCTTCAAGGACATTAGCCTCGTCATCAACCAGAAGAATTTTTTCACCCATGCGTCTTCACTCCTGTCTCAAGATTAAGGGTCATTCAGAAATACCATAACTTCATGATTGCATAATAAATGCATTCCTCTTAGAAAGAGATACAACATTTTTCACACTCTTTTCAATGAACATTTCTCTTTTTCTATTCTCGAAAGAACTTACAAAAAAAATTAAAAAGCACAAACAATGAAAAAGCAGGGCAAACCCCCTCCTCAAGATACATTCACAGCTCTTAACCTGTTCTTCATCTTGACGGGAAGGGTAGCTGGTTGTATTCTTTTTCAAGAACAACATTCTGATTCCTCACATAAAACAGCGGATAATTCATGGAAACCATTGACACCAAAGCAAGCATCTTACTCGTTGAAGACGACCCTTTTGTGCGCAAGAGCATGGCTGTTTTTCTGGAAAACTGCGGCTTTCATATCCTGCAGGCCGAGAATGGCCGGAAAGGGTTTGAGCTCTTCACTGAAAAAGTTCCAGACCTCATGATTCTCGACCTGCAGATGCCCGGCATGAACGGCTTTGATCTCCTGGCTGCCATCAAAAATGACAATTCTGCCTTCCCCACTATTGTGGTCTCAGGTACAGGCTCCAGGGACGATGTCATAGCAACCATGAAGCTTGGGGCCTGGGACTATCTCACCAAGCCCATTGAGGATATGGTTCTCCTCGAGCTCAGCGTGAACCAGGCTCTGGAAAAATCTCAACTGATCAAGGAAAACAAACGTTATCAACTCCATCTGGAAGAAGAGGTCAGCCAGCGGACCGCGGAACTGCAGCGGCGGGAGCAGGAGTTGAAAATGACCTTGATCAGTATTGTTGATGTCGTGGCCTCCATGGTGGAAAAACGTGATCCCTATACCGCGGGGCACGAACAGAGGGTGACCTCTCTGGCCCTGGCTATTGCCAGAGAACTGGAGCTGGCCGAGGAACGATATGAGGGACTGGGCCTGGCCGCCACTATCCATGACCTGGGCAAGGTAGCGATTCCCAGTGAGATTCTCGCCAAACCGGGCAAGCTCACTTCCATTGAGTATCAGCTGATTCAGACTCATGCCCAGATAGGCTATGACATCCTGACCGAAGGGACGGCTGAGTTCCCCTGGCCCATAAAAACCATTGTCCATCAGCATCATGAACGCATCAACGGTAGTGGCTATCCTCTGGGCCTCAGCGGCCATGATCTACTCATTGAATCACGCATTCTGTCGGTTGCCGATGTGGTTGAGGCTATGGCCTCCCACCGGCCCTACCGGCCGGCCTTGGGCATTGAGGTGGCGCTCCAGGAAATCAGCAAACACCAGGGCACCCTTTATGATGCCGATGTGGTCACTGCCTGCCTCTCTCTTTTTGCCAATAAGAAATTTTCCTTTGAGTACTCATAACACAGTGCCATAAAGAAAGGGTACGCCATGCTAATGCTACTTGCTCCTTCCACTTTCAAAGACATCCAATGGCGCAAGATCCTGCCCATTTTTCTTACACTTACCTTTGCTCTGATCACGTTCCTTGGAATCTTCCTCTCCAGCCTGGCCAAGAAGAATATCCACCACAATATCGACCTGATCATGCACGAACAGCAGATGCATATGAGCCTGTCCAGAACCCTCCTCCACAAAGAACTGGATAGAATGTCGATAGACCTGCTGACATTTAGCGGCACACCCGTTATCCTTCGTTTTTTCACCAACCCGCAGGACCAGGCCTTCCGGCAATCGGTCAATACAGGCCTCAGTAATTATCTCAAGCACAGAGAGGAATATGACCAGGCTCAGATATTCGACAACAACGGCAGGGAGCTTGTCCGGGTGGAAAGAAGAGACAAACAGACAGTGATCATTCCTCTCGAAGAGCTGGAGTCCAAATCACCAGGCACTTTTTTGAACAAGGCCCTGCAGTTACAGGTTCGTGGTCAGATTTCTTTCTCGCCCGCAGAGCTGGCTCGCGACAAAAATGGCGAAATACTACGTCCATTCCACCCCATATTCCATTTGGCCACTCCGATCTTTAACCAGCATAATCAGAAGATTGGCGTCTTCCTGTTCACCTACAAGGCTCAACAATATATTGACCTCTTTACCCAGGCAACAATTCACCTCAATGATTTTGACGAAGCTTCTCACAACAACCTTCAGATAGTCACCCATGAAGGGGTTTGGCTGCTGGCGCCGGACAAGGAAGATGAATGGGGATGTATCAGTGATCCACAGCGTTGTTTTGACCGCCGTTTCCCGGAGATCTGGAAGACCATGCTCGAACAGGGCCGGGGCCAGATCACGACTGCAGACGGACTTCTCACCTTTTCGACCATCCCCCTGCTCCTAGACAAGGAGAGCAACAGTGCTCACCCTGCGACTCTCAACACAAAAGCGGACCAGGATACAGCTCCTTTCTTGATCCTCATCGATCAGATTTCTTCAAAAGAGCTGGATAGCCTGAACGCCCCTACCCGGCGATTCCACCTTCTCCTCTTCCTGATTATCCTGTCGGGAACCCTGCCCCTGCTCTTGTGGATAACCCTGCTCCTGGAAAAAAGGCAGAGGGACAAAACACAGCTGCAGGCCCAGGAGGAACGGCTGACACACCTCAACATCCTGTTGCAGGCCATCATCAAGCTTCACCGACTTATCGAACAGACAAAAGAGCAACAAGAGCTGATACAGGCATGCTGTGAAATCCTGGTCACCTGTCGCGGCTATGCCACCGCCTGGATCATCCTTCTGGATAAAAATGGAAAGATAGAGTTCAACGCCCACTCCGGACAACTCCTCAATTTCGACCAACTTAAAGAGCAGATAAATCTGGGCAAGCTACCACCCTGTGTTCTGAAATGCAATGCACAGCAAGGATTAGTGGTTATTGATACGCCCGCCGTATTCTGCGCTGAATGCCCCACAGCAGAAAGTTATCCACGAACAGGGGTAATGTGCGCCTCTCTGGAGCACGGATCCAGCGTCTTTGGCTATCTGAACGTCTTGCTCCCCATCGACTTCATCAAGGACCCAGAGGAGAGAGATCGCTTCAGTGAAATCGCCAGAGATATTGGCTTCGCCCTGTTCAACCTGGAACAGCAGAAGAAAAAGAGGCAGGCAGAAAGATCCCTGCGCCAAAGTGATGAACGACTGCGGAGCATCACCGATTCCGCCCATGATGCCATCCTGATGATGGATTCCCAAGGGGCTATCTCTTACTGGAATCCGGCCGCCGAGACAATTCTGGGGTATCGCGCAGAAGAAGCACTGGGGAAGAATCTGCATACACTGCTGGCGCCCTTGCGCTATCATGCAGCGCACCAGAAGGCCTTGCCGGAATTCTTACATGGTGGTCACGGCAATGTCATCGGTAAAACCGTCGAGCTATCGGCTCGGCATAAAGATGGCCGGGAGATACCTGTCACCTTATCATTATCGGCGGTCTTACAGGATGGCAGCTGGCATGCGGTTGGAGTTCTGCGCGACATGACTGCTAACAAGCTCATGGAAGAGCAGATGCTGCGAACGGAAAAGATGACCATCATTGCCGGACTGGCCGCCGGTGTCTCCCACGAGATCAACACTCCGCTCTCCGCCATCCTCCAGTCCATCCAGGTCATCCGCCAGAGCCTCTCCCCGGATCTTGCCAGAAATCAGGAAATTGCCGACCACTGTGACCTCGATCTCACCAAAGTGCAGGACTATTTTGAAAAAAGAGAGATCAATTTTTTCATGGACGGGATCAGGGACTCGGCCATCAAATCCGGTAAAATTATCAGCAACCTTCTGCAGTTCAGCCGCCCGCAGAAGATGGAAACTGCCCCGGCGGATCTGGTACTCTTACTGGACAAATCGGTGGAACTGGCAAAAAATGATTATAATCTAAGAAAACAGTATGATATCCTAAATGTAGAGATCATCAGGGAATATACTCCAAACCTGCCCCAGATTTCATGCGTGGCGAATGAGATCGAACAGGTCTTCATCAACCTGCTGAAGAACGCGGTGCAGGCCATGGGCGACCAACCCGAGCCAAGACACAAAGGTCAGCTCATCCTGCGCGCCCTGCGCCATGTTGAGATGATCCGTATTGAAATAGCAGATAATGGCCCGGGCATGAACGAGGAGACCAGACTCCATATTTTCGACCCCTTCTTCACCACCAAAGATATCGGGGTAGGCACAGGGCTTGGTCTTTCCGTTTCCTACACTATCATTGTCACCAAACATGGAGGACAGTTAACCGTCCAGTCAACGCCAGGCCAGGGAACAACATTTACCATTGACCTGCCCCTGGACAAGGAAAAATAGTAACAAGAAGCAGGCCGGACTGCAGTCCGACAATGAGGATGAAGGGGGAAAAACAGATTATAAGTTTATGCAGCCTCCTCATCCGGCCTTCGGCCACCTTCTCCCTCGGAGAGAAGGGTTAAACTAAAAAAAGCCACTCCACCCATCGAGCTCTTTTAATGGAACCAGACACTACCATCCTGTATGCTGAAGATGACCCCCTGCTACGCCGTTCCATAGCCACCTACCTCGACAATTGTGGGCTCCGGGTGCTGGAGGCTGAAAACGGCCTTGCAGCCTGGCAGATCTTCCAACAGGAAAGGCCTGATCTGGTGCTCACCGATCTCCGCATGCCGGTGATGGATGGTTTTGAATTCCTAGCCAAGGTCATAGCCGATTCACCCGATACTCCCATCATCATCCTCTCCGGGGTGGGCACCATGGACGATGTAATTGAGGCCCTGCACATTGGCGCCTGGGACTATCTGACTAAACCTATCGCCGATATGAGCATCCTCTCTCATGCCATAAAAAAGGCCTTGGAACGAGCAAAGATGCTGTATGATTCCCATAATTATCAGCAGATACTGGAACATACGGTCCAGGAGAGGACGCAAAAACTGGAGGAAGAGCTCAAAGAACGAAAAAAGATTGAAGGACTGGTGATCAAGGCCAAACAGGAATGGGAACGGACCATGGATGCCATGCCGGATCTTATCGCCCTGCTCGACATCAATCAGCGGATGATCCGGGTTAACAAACCGATGGCTGCGGCCATCGGTCTCACCCCGGCAGAGGCAGTGGGGCAGCAATGCTATCTTTGCATGCACAGTACGAGATGCCCTCCTGAACAGTGTCCCCATCTCCAGATGCTGGCTGATGGCCGGCCGCACACAGTCGAAATATTTGAAGAACGGTTGGGGGGTACCTTCGAGATTATTGTCGTGCCCCGCTATGCTTTCGACAACACAACCCTGATCGGCTCAATCCATATTGCCAGAAATATTACAGCCCGCAAGGAAGCTGAAAAAGAGCAGAAGAAACTGCAGTCACAACTGCTGCATGCCCAAAAACTGGAATCAGTGGGCCAACTGGCCGCCGGAATCGCCCATGAGATCAACACCCCGACCCAATACGTGGGCACCAATATTGATTTTCTCGATGACGCCTTTCTTGATGTCAGCAAGCTTATTGACCAATTCCAGGCACTGCTGAAAGCTGAAGAGAATGGCAGCCTGTCACCGCAACAGTTCAAAGAGGCACGGCAAGCCTTGGCTGATGCCGACTGGGACTATCTGTCTACCGAACTCCCCAGCGCTATTGGTCAATCACGAGACGGAATAAAACGGGTGACCTCCATTGTCCGGGCCATGAAGGAATTTTCCCATCCCGGCAGCAGGGAAAAGGTATCAGCCAATCTGAACGCCATTATCCAAACCACCATCACCGTGGCCACTAATGAATGGAAATATGTGGCAGAAGTCAAAACCGATTTTGATCCGAACCTGCCCCCGGTCGAATGCCTCTCCGATGAGCTGGGCCAGGTTATTCTTAATATGATAGTCAACGCCGCCCATGCGATTGCCGAAAGACTGGGCGCCAACCCGGAAGGGCAAAAAGGCACGATCACTATTGCCACCACACAAAATGAAAAATGGGCGGAACTGCGAATCAGCGACACCGGCGCCGGGATCCCCAAAAAGATCCGTGGGCGGGTTTTTGATCCCTTCTTCACCACCAAACAGGTGGGTAAAGGCACCGGCCAGGGTCTGGCCATTGTCCATGACGTGATCACCGAAAAACACCAGGGAACCATTACCCTTAAGTCTGAAGTCGGGGTCGGCACCACCTTTATCATTCGCCTGCCAATGACCGCTTGAAACAAGTCATACTTTTTTACCTGACTTCCATGAAGTAATAGATGACAGCGACAATGAAACCACAAAAATACATTATTTTTTATATTCTCTTTTTTGTGCTTATTCAGGCCATTACCATTTCATCTCTCTATCTGTTCAAAAAGCAGGAGTTCAATGCCTTTATTACAGAGCGACAGAACGAGATCAAAGGCCAATACTCCCTGACAACCCACTTGTATCGACAGCGGATCAGGATGGGTTATGAGAAAAATTTTGCCGTCCCTGAGGTGCTCACTCTCATGGAGAAGGCATCTGCTGGCAATGAAGGAGAACGAAACAGGGTGAGAAAAGAGCTCTATCTCAAGATGCTCCCTCTCTACCAATATATGCTGAAAAATTCTTTGAGACAGGTTCACTTTCACTTTGCGGATGGAACCAGCTTCCTACGCATGCATCTTCCAGAGAAGTTTGGCGACCAATTGGCCACAATCCGTCCCTCAGTCATGCAGGTTAACAGCTCACAAAAGCCTCTTGATGGCTTTGAGGTGGGCCGACACTGGCAGGCCTACCGTTTTATTTTCCCCTTGGGCACCGCCGGTCACCACCTTGGCTCTGTTGAGATCAGTCTCCCCTTTTCCACCTTCCTCAAGGATCTCATGAACAACTTTTCTGCCGAATATCGTTTTATTGTCAAAAAAGAAAAGGTAACCGAAAATCTTGAGATGGCAGATTTGAGAGATCACTTTACGGATACCTCTTTTTCCAACGATTTTCTCTACGAAACAGGAGCGCTAGAGGCTCTCAAGGATCATTTTCACCCCCATGATCAGGGCCACATAAGTCAAGAGATAATAGACAAGATAAACCAGACCCTGAAACAAAGCCTGACTAAACAGCTCCAAACCTACCAGACATCTTCATCTTCCCTGCCTCTCTTCCTGGGAAACAAGGCTTTCCTGCTTCATCTTCTACCTATCAATGACATCTCAGGGGAAAAAGCCGGTTATCTCATGACTTATGAAAGAAGCCCCACCCTTATGGCCATGCAAGGACGTTACGTCGCGGGCTATTTCCTGGTTACTGCTTTCTCATTCCTGCTCATCATCCTGCATGCCATCTATACACGCAAAATCTTCCATCGCCTGCTCCTGCAACAAAAACTCCAACAGGAGCTCAACGAGTCCCATGCCGATCTTGATCAGATCTTCAATACTGCCGCCGACGGAATGCGGCTGCTCAGCCTTGATTTCGAGATCAAACGAGCCAACATCACTATGGCCAATCTTGTCCAGCTTACTCTGGATCAAATGATTGGCAAAAAATGCTATGAGGTTTTTTCCGGTCCCAATTGTCATACTGACAACTGCCCCTTGACCTTGATCTGTAATGGAGCTGGACGTGTCGAAAATGAATCAGAAAAGATCAGGTTAGATGGAAGCACAACGACCTGTCTGGTGACGGCCACCCCTTTTTACAATAGTAGTGGTGAGTTAGCAGGGATCATAGAAGACTTTCGGGATATCTCTGAGAGAAAACAGATGGAACAACGACTCCATGCCTTGTCAACAACCGATGAGCTTACCGGACTGTGCAACCGTCGCGGCTTCATGAATATGGCGCAGCAGCAGCTCGACTATGTAAAACGTGCCGGTGGCGAGATTTTTCTCATCTTCGCCGACCTGGACAACATGAAGTGGATCAACGATAATCTGGGCCATGAGGCAGGAGACAAGGCCCTGGTTACAACCGCCCGACTCCTGCGCATCGCGATCAGGGACGCCGATATAGTCGGACGCATGGGCGGAGATGAATTTGCGATCCTGCTCACCTCCTCCTCCAGCAAAGACTCGGAATCCATTCTGCTGAACAGGCTGGAACAGGAACTTGCTGAAATCAACAAGGAGTTTCCTCCCGAACAACGGATCGCCATCAGTTTTGGCATTGCCCATGACCTGGGGAACAACTCGCTTGAAGAACTCCTGATGCAGGCAGATGCCAAGATGTATGAAGTCAAGCACAAAAGAAAGGCTAAGGCAGCTGCCAAATTAGGGGAACAGAGATAAGCCCCCTCACCCCGATCCCGAAGGGAGAGGGAGTAACTTCATACATGAATCATTGTGGAAATCATTCAGAGGAACACTTTATGTCACCACCTGAGCAATACACAATCTTAGCCATCTCACTGATGGTCTCCTTATTATCGACCAATGGTTTCCATGCCTTGAAGGATGAAAAAGGTACCTTGCGGGTCATTTTTACCCGTAAGGTAATGACGGCAAAAGATCTACCAGATAATAAGAACCTCTCTCCAGGTCCTTTTATCGTTCTCTCTGTCAGCGACACAGGACAAGATATGAACCAGAAGACAACGGCCCATATCTTTGAGCCCTATTTTACCACCAAGGAAAGGGGCAGAGGAACCGGACTCGGTCTGACTGTCGTCCATGGAATCGTTGAAGGATATAAAGGTTTTATTCAGGGGGAGAGCAAACCTGGACATGGTTGTACATTCCGTGCCCATATTCCGGCCCTGGCTCAGGATATAATATGACCAGTCCGGAAAAATCCACGCAACAGGAAGCACTGCCCCTTGGCAGTGAACGGATTCTCATCGTTGATGACGAACCCATGTTGGTCAAGATATTCCAGAGAATACTTGAAGATTATGGCTACGCAGTCATCGGCACCACAAATAGTATAGAGGCCCTTAACAAAGTACGGGAAGATCCGCAGCAGTTTGACCTGATCGTCAGCGATCAGACGATGCCGAATCTCTCCGGCTCGGAACTGGCCAAGGCAGTGCTGGAAATTGCCCCGGCCATGCCCGATCATTATCTGCACCGGACACAGCGCCGTAACCTCAGCAGAAGATGCTTATGCCATGGGGATCAAGAAATATCTCCTCAAACCAGTCCAGGGTGACACCCTGGCCAGAACTGTGAGGATGTCCCTGGATGAACAAGAAAAATGAACCCGGAAGGTTAAAAGTTGAGATCAACCCCGGTTCCTCCTCAAACTTTGGAGAGAGTATATGACGAAAAGACGTGTTCTCTTTGTGGATGATGATCCCAATATCCTGGCCGGGATTCGCCGGGTATTGCGCTCATTTCGAGATGATTTCGAACTGCACTTTACGGAAAACGGCAAAGACGCCCTGGAAATAATGGCAGAAACTGCCTTTGACGTGGTGGTCTCCGATATGCGAATGCCGGGCATGGATGGCGCCGATCTTCTGAAAAAGGTGCAGGAACTCTACCCCTGCACCATCAGGATCATGCTCACCGGACAGGCCGATCAAAACTCAATCCTGCGCACCGTGGGGGTGGCTCATCAATTTCTCGAAAAACCGAGTAATCCTGATATCCTGAAATCGGTCCTGATCCGCTCCAGCGCCCTCTATCATTTACTGGCCAATGACAAGATAAAGGAGATCGTTTCCCAAATTGAAAGTCTGCCCAGTCTGCCGGAAATCTATGTCAAATTGCAGCAGACGATGCTCTCACCGGATGTGTCGGTGGCAGAGGTGGCCAAAATTATTGAAAAAGACATGGCCATGAGTGCCAAGGTGCTGCAGCTGGTGAATTCTGCTTTTTTCGGCATGTTCCAGCCTGTGGAAAGTCCGGCCCGGGCAGTTGGTCTACTGGGGTTGGATACCATCAAGGGCCTGGTTCTGGGAGTCCAGGTTTTTGAAGGGATGAAGAGCAGCAGCAAGCTTTTTTCCCTGAATAGCCTAATGCATCACTCCATGGCCGTTGGTGCCTGCGCCAAAAAAATCGCTTTGGCAGAGACCAATGACAAAGCCGTCATCGACCACAGCTTTATTGGCGGCATCCTTCATGATGTCGGCAAGCTTGTACTGGCCTCACGAATGCAGGAGCAGTATGATCAGGCAATTTTACTGGCCCGTGAGCAGAACATCTCCCCGCTTGATGCGGAGATCCAGATCTTTCATACCGGTCATGACAACGTCGGTGCATATCTTATTGGCATATGGGGACTGCCGACACCTGTCGTCGAGGCCATTGGTTTTCATCATTTTCCGGGAGACCTTCCTGCAGGGTCATTCAGTCCGGCCCTTGCCGTCCATGCCGCCAACGCACTTTATTATGAAAACAAACCGCACGAAAGTGGCAATGCACCAACATGTCTGGACCTTGAATTTCTGGAGAGAAACGGCCTAGCCGACAGGCTTGAGGTCTGGCGGGAACTCTGCGCTGATCTGCTGCAACAGGAGTAGTAAGCAGGATCAGCAAAGTATAAAATAACCAACAAAAGGCGATTACATCCTCCCGTTGGCATCCAGCACCTTCCGCACCGTCTGCCCCAACTCCTGCACCGAAACGGGCTTCGTCAGATAGGCCCGGATACCCATGGCCTGGGCCTGTTCTTTGTTGCTCAACTCACTGAAACCGCTGCAGAGTATGACGGGCAGATCTGCCCGGATAGCCAGCGCCTTTTGGGCCAGCTCAAAGCCGGTCAGATGCGGCATAGTCATATCAGTGATCAGAAGGTCAAAGGCCATGGGGTCCTGCTCAATCAGGGCTTGGGCCACCAAACTGTTACAGGATACAGTCACCTGATAGCCAAGACTCTGCAGGATCTCTTGCAGCAGAATGGAGATTATCTCCTCATCGTCCACCACCAGCACTCGTTCCGTGCCGGTGGGAATCGTCTCAGAGCTGACCACCTCAGCCCGGGAAGATGTTTCTGTTATTCTGGGCAGATAAACCTGAAAGCTTGTCCCCTTGCCCACTTCGCTGTATACCGAGATATTCCCCTTATAACTCTTAATAATGCCGTGGACCACGGAAAGACCAAGGCCGGTGCCCTCTCCCTTAACCTTGGTGGTAAAGTAGGGATCAAAAATATGGGCCAGCGTCTTTGGCTCCATGCCACAACCAGTATCACAGACTTCGAGTAACACATAGTTTCCCGGAGCAAGATCGGAGCTGGGCACCATGCTGTTACTTACAATAGTAACTTTTGCAAGATTCACCGCCAGCACGCCACCGGTCTCCCGCATGGCATGATAGGCATTGGTGCAAAGATTCATAATGATCTGATGGATCTGAGTGGGATCGGCAAGAATTGCACCACAATCAGAGGAGATCTCCTCACGAATTTCAATAGTGGAAGGCAGGGATGCGTGCAGAAGTTTGAGCGCCTCCTTCACCACCAGATGCGGTTGGAACGGTTTTTTCTCCTGGGGAGCCTGACGACTGAAGGCCAGGATCTGCTGCACCAGATCCTTTGCCCGCTCGGCCGCAGTGGTAATGCTCCGCAGATCGGATTCCAAAGGATCACCTGGAGAAAGTCTGGTCAAGGCCAGATCGGCATACCCAAGGATAGGGGTCAGCATGTTATTGAAGTCATGGGCAATACCCCCGGCCAAAGCACCCATAGCCTCCATCTTCTGGGATTGCCTGAACTGCTCCTCCAACTTTTTCTGGGCAGTAATATCACGGACACTTTCAATTCCGGCAATAATCTTTCCTTCCGCGTTTTTCATCGGGCTGGAGGTAACCTCCAGATAGATGGTCCCATTTTCTGTAGTAGCAGTGGTTTCACGGCGATGGACCTCGCCATCGGCAAGAGATTGAACAAGAAGACAGCCATCACATATTGTCGCACGATGTTGATACGCCTGGTAGCAGTATTCACCCGTATGAACACCCTGTTTGTCCGTGTGCACCTTGTTCTGATACAGCACTTTAAAATCAAGATCCTGAACGGTAATCCCGTCTGTCAAAGTGGCGAGTAACGACTCCAGCTTGTTTTTTTCCTCAAAGAGTGCCCGCCTCTGATCCTTGCGTTCGCTGATGTCACGCACCACGGTGACAAGAAAATCCTGGCCCTGACGAGAAACAAATCTGGCATTTATCTCAACAGGGATACGGCTGCCATCCTTGCGAATCTGTTCACCTTCAAAGAGGCGGCTTTGTTTGCGGACGCGGGCCACATACCTCTGCCAGTCCGGCATGTCCACTATATGAGTCGCAATATCGATGACCCGAAGAGCCAGGAGTTCCGCAGTGGTGTACCCTAAATTAGAGCAGGCCTTATCGTTGACATAAAGAAGGGCACTGGTCTCGGCATCGACAACGAAGATGGCATCATTACTTTGATTAATAAGGGTCTGCAGCAGAGAGAGCTCTTCTTTAACAAGATAGCTCTCAGTGACATCCATGATCAGGAATTGTTGAGAAAGGGTTCCATCAGCATTGAGGATGGGGGTATTGACAATATCATACCAGCGCTCATCCTTGGGGCTTTTTATTTGCCAGCGGATGCTTTTTTGTTCGCGGAACAAGGTATCATTTTTGCACCAGGGACAGACCTTGTCGAAGTCGTGCAGGACTTTGTAGCAGTACTCTCCAATAGCGTCATAGCCGGTACGTTCCCGCAGCTTATCGTTCATGTACTGGATACGATAATCCTGAGAACAGATGTAAATAAAACCATCAAAGGCCTGGATAAGGGCATTAGTATCAGGCGCACGCGGCTGGAGATTCATCGTTTTTGGAGAATCAGAAGAAGGCATCTGTTATTTCCTCTACATTGTCGAAAAATAAAAACAATTCTGGGACACTATCCACCCAGATTCCACAAGCGAATCATCTCCGGAGCAACCAGTAATATAATGCTTCAGCACCATCTGTCATTACACAACAGATTACCTAATCCATCAGAAAAATATCTCAAAAAACCCTATCAGCTGCAGTATCTCAGTTAGGTTTTAGCCCCCCTCCCGTTGTTAAGGAGGGGCTGGGGGTGGTTAAATTGATGAAAATCAAAAGCTACCACCCCTTGTATGATCAAATAAAAAAATGTGGGTATGCACTTGACTCAAGTGGCCACTACATATAGTATCTCTAATTATGGAGGATTACCCCGAAAACTTGCTCGAATTTGAGCATCGGTTTGCGACCGAGGAAGACTGCCGCCAATATTTTCTCCGGTTGCGCT
>VMSP01000103.1 GCA_013792135.1 Desulfocapsa sp.
AATGATACCTTCGCACTGTGGGAGAAATCCCATATTGCCCTCCTTTATTATGGTTAGTTTGCCAAAACTATTATTACCATAAAGGGGAGGGCATTTTTTACTCTCACATCGTCAAGGTCTCTCTTTTTCTACGCTACCAAATTATCGGTCAAAGTGACGGGCTCAAATACGTACTCTATAAAATTGAGCAGATTGCCGCAAGCGACACCACCGTATTGGTTCTTGGTGAGACGGGAACCGGCAAAGAACTGGCCGCCCGGGCTATTCACGGTCTGAGTCTGCGCCACAAGCGGGCCCTGGTAAAGGTGAACTGCGCCACGCTGCCCTCAAACCTCATTGAAAGCGAATTGTTCGGTCATGAGAAAGGGGCCTTCACCGGTTCTTCCTCCAGGCACCTCGGCCGATTTGAGGTCGCCAACGGCGCGACCCTCTTTCTGGATGAAATCGGCGAATTGCCAATGGAGCTCCAGGCAAAACTGCTCAGGGTGCTCCAGGATGGTGAGTTTGAACGTTTGGGCAGCTCCCGCACCATCAAGGTCGATACCCGGATTATTGCCGCCACCAATCGTAACCTGGAAGAGGAGGTCCGTCAGGGCCGTTTCCGTGAGGATCTCTGGTACCGGTTAAATATCTTCCCGATTACCATGCCGCCGCTTCGGGACCGTCTCGATGACATCCCGGCCCTGGTGGATTTTTACGTCAAAAAGATTGCCGCCCGGTTGGGCAAGACCATTGCCTGCATCCCGGAGGGGGTAATGGCTGCCTTGCAACAGTATCAATGGGCTGGAAATATTCGGGAGCTGGAAAACGTCCTTGAGCGGGCGGTGATCAACTCGTCGGGCCCCAAGCTGCGCCTGGCGGACGAACTCAAGAAGCCGTTCCATGAAGTATCTGCAGGTACTCAGACCCTGGAAGCGGTTGAGCGAGATTATATTATGCGGGTACTTGAGCAGACCAAATGGAAGGTAAGCGGCAAAAACAGTGCAGCTGAAATTCTTGGCCTTGACCGTAGCACACTGCGCGCCCGCATGGCTAAACTCAATATCCAAAAACCATAGATTTTCCCTTCCCCATGGAGCCTGACCTGCACCTGCATTGCAGATACAGCCGCTCCACCTGCAACATGACCGGCGAACCTGGTCGTGGTCTGTGAGTCCAAAATAGTAGGCCGAGCGTGAGCCCCTGTTTTCAAGGCACCATTAAGGCTGGAGTTTAAGCTGTGCGCTGCCATATGAAACGAGAAGAAATGAGCGAAGAATCCAGAATAGCTGTATGATCGTTGAAATACACCGTGCTTGCTGACCATAAACCCCTCAAGGTCTCTGCCCGGTTGTCTACCTTTTTGTTTGTTTTTTGAAGTTTGTCCATAAATCGATCACCTTTCAGTGCAGACTTCCCCATGAATGACATAAAAAAACGTCCCATCAATACCGCACGCAAGCAGTCTGAAAAGGCGCTGCTTAAGGCGGGAGCCCTGCAGGACGCGATTATCAACAGCGCCAATTTCTCGAGTATTGCCACTGATGCCAAGGGCGTCATTCAGATCTTCAACGTCGGCGCCGAGCGCATGCTGGGCTACTCCGCCGAGGAAGTGCTGAACAAAATTACACCGGCCGATATCTCCGATCCGCAGGAAGTGATCGCGCGTGCCGAGGCGCTCAGCGTCGAACTTGCAACCAAGATTGCACCGGGCTTCGAGGCCTTGGTCTTCAAGGCCTCACGCGGTATTGAGGACATCTACGAGCTGACCTATATCCGCAAGGATGGCAGCCGCTTTCCGGCCGTTGTGTCGGTCACGGCCCTGCGCGACAAGAAGGACGCCATTATCGGCTATCTGCTGATCGGCACCGATAACACCGCACGCAAGCAGGTCGAAGCAGAGCGACAGCATCTGCTCGAGATTCAGAAGGAGACAAACAAGCAACTGCAGCAGGCCAATATAACCTTGCGGGAGAGTGAGGAAAAGCTGGCCGTGACGCTCAACTCCATTGGCGATGCAGTAATAGCCACTGATGGCGAAGCACGGGTGACACTCCTCAATCCCCTTGCGGAACGACTCACCGGTTGGACGCAGGCGCAGGCCAGCGGTCGCCCGATAGACGAAATTTTTTCCATCATTAACAAAGAAACCCGCCAGCCCGCCACAATCCCCGTCTTGGAGACCCTGGCGCAGGGCACGATACAGGGCCTGGCCAACCACACCGTGCTCATTGCCCGCGATGGGAGCGAGTGCGATATTGCCGACAGCTGCGCGCCAATTCGTGACCGCGAGACCCAGGTGGTCGGAGCCGTCCTGGTCTTCCGCGATGTTACCGGAGAATATGCAGCCCAGCAGGCCTTGCGCGATAATACGACACTGATCCAGACGATTCTGAATACCGTGGTCGATGGCCTTGTCACCCTCCATGCCCACGGTGGCATCGTCGAGACCGTCAACCCGGCCGTTGAACGGATGTTTGGCTATGCTGCCGCAGAACTCATCGGCCAAACCTTCAGTCTGCTGATCCCCGAACTTGACCAAGACCAGCGCAATGGTTCGCTCGAGTATTACAATGCCAGCGAAGAGGACCGCGCTATCGGCCTTGGCCGCGAAGTTGTCGGCCGGCGCAGGGATGGCAGCACTTTCCCGTTGGAGATAGCGGTAAGCGAAATGTGGCTGGCTGGCGAGCGTTACTTCACCGGCATTCTGCGTGATGTCACCGTGCGCAGGCAGGCGGAAGCCCTGCAGGACGCGATTTTTAACAGCGCCAATTTCTCGAGTATCGCCACTGACGCCCAGGGCGTCATCCAGATCTTCAACGTCGGCGCCGAGCGCATGCTGGGCTACACTGCCGACGAAGTGATGAACACGATCACTCCGGCCGATATTTCCGATCCGCAGGAGCTGATTGCCCGCGCCGAAGCACTGAGCGTCGAACTCGAAACCCCGATCACCCCCGGCTTCGAGGCCCTGGTTTTCAAGGCTTCACGCGGTATTGAGGACATCTACGAGTTGACCTACATCCGCAAGGATGGCAGCCGTTTTCCGGCAATCGTGTCGGTCACGGCCTTGCGTGACGAGCAGGAGGCCATCATCGGATATCTCTTGATCGGCACGGACAATACGGCCCGTAAACGGATCGAGGCAGAGCAGAAGCAGCTCGGCCAGCGCTTGCGCGATCATCAGTTCTACACGCGCTCCCTGTTTGAAGCCAATATCGACGCGCTGATGACCACCGATCCGTCCGGTATTATTACCGACGTCAATAAACAGATGGAGGAACTCACCGACTGCACGCGCGACGAATTGATCGGCGCGCCGTTCAAAAAATACTTCACTGATCCGGAGCGGGCCGAGGCAGGTATCAAACTGGTGCTGAGCGAAAAGAAGGTCACCAATTACGAACTCACCGCGCGCACCAGGGATGATAAGGAAACTGTGGTCTCCTTTAATGCCACCACCTTCTACGATCGGGACAGGAGATTACAGGGCGTGTTTGCCGCAGCTCGTGATGTCACGGAACGCAAATTCCTGGATCAGGTGCTGGAGGAAAAGACCACCGAGCTGGAGAAGGCCAAGGCCGTGGCTGAACAAGCCAACCTCGCCAAATCGGATTTTCTCTCCAATATGAGCCACGAGATCCGCACGCCGATGAACGCCATTATCGGCATGTCTCATCTGGCGCTGAAGACAGAGATGACACCGCGCCAGCGCGACTACATCAAGAAGATCAAGGGCTCCAGCCGGCACCTGCTCAGCATCATCAACGATATCCTTGACTTCTCGAAGATCGAGGTGGGCAAGCTGGCCATTGAATATACCGCGTTTGAACTGGAGAAGATGCTTGACAATGTGGCCAACCTGATCGGCGAGAAGACCTTTGCCAAGGAGCTGGAACTGGTCTTCGATATAGATAAGAACGTGCCGCGATACCTGATCGGAGATCCGCTGCGGATGGGGCAGATTCTGATTAATTACTGCAATAATGCCGTCAAATTCACCGAGCATGGCGAGATCGACGTCGTTATCCGTCTCAAGGAGGAGACCGACGAGGATGTGCTGATCTACTGCGCCGTGCGCGATACAGGCACCGGTCTGACGGAGGAGCAGATGGGGCGCTTGTTCCAGAGATTTTCACAGGCCGATGCCTCGACCACTCGCGAATTTGGCGGCACCGGTCTCGGGCTGGCCATTTCCAAGAAACTGGCCGAGCTGATGGGCGGAGAGGTGGGAGTCAGCAGCGAACCAGGCAAGGGAAGCACCTTCTGGTTCACGGCGCGACTCGGCAAGGGTGTGGGCCAGTCGTGCAAGCTGGCGCTGGCGACCGACATGCAGGGCAAGCGCGTCTTGGTGGTAGACGACAACGAGAACGCCCGTCAGATGCTGGGCGACCTGCTGGACAGAATGAGCTTCATGGTCGACCAGGTCGAGTCGGGCCATGCGGCCATTGGCGCCGTGGATCGTGCCGAGGCGCAGGGCATGCCCTACGAAATCGTCTTTCTCGACTGGAAAATGCCCGATATGGATGGTAACGAGACGGCCAAACGACTCAGGGAGCTGCCGCTCAGCCGCATGCCGCATATGATTATGGTGACCGCTTTCGGTCGCGAGGAAGTTATACGGGCCGCCGAGGGAGTAGATATCGTGGATGTGCTGTTCAAGCCGGTCAGTCCCTCGGTGCTCTTTGACAGCGTGCAGCGCATTATGGGAGGTGTCGACGATGGTGTGCGCATCCCCGGGGATGCCCCGACTGACACCTTCACACAACTCACGACCATAAAGGGCGCCCGTATCCTGCTGGTGGAGGACAACGATCTCAACCAGGAAGTGGCAACCGAGCTGCTGTGCGATGCCGGCTTCCTTGTCGATCTGGCCGAGAACGGCCAGATCGCCCTGAATAAGGTCAGGGCCAGCGATTACGACCTTGTCCTGATGGATATGCAGATGCCGGTGATGGACGGTGTGACGGCGACCCAGGAAATCCGCAAGGAGATTCGCCTCAAGGATCTTCCGGTGGTGGCGATGACCGCCAATGTCATGCAGGGCGATCGCGACCGCTGCATGGCGGCGGGCATGAACGATCACGTGGCCAAGCCGATCGAGCCGGAAATTCTGTGGCAGGCGCTGTTGAAATGGATCAAACCACGACAATCGACAGCTGTCGATGTCGATGTGGAGCCGCAGGCCGTGGTCGATGTCGACCTGCCTTTCGGGGTCGAGGGGCTTGATATGGCCGACGGCCTGCGCCGGGTGCTCGGCAGGAAGACGCTCTACCTCTCGATGTTGCGCAAGTTCGTAGCCGGGCAGAAATCCGTCGTGGCAGAGATCCTCAAGGCGCTGGAGGAAAACCTGCCGGATAGTGCGGAACGGCTCGCCCATACGCTCAAGGGTGTTTCCGGCACCATCGGCGCCACTGGTCTGCAGCAACTGGCGGCAAGCCTTGAGGTCGTGATCAAGGAGCGGAGTCCACGCGCCGAAATCGATGCCCACCTCGACAAGTTGAAAATGGTTCTGGAAGATTTTATTACCCAACTGGAACAGCAACTGCCGGAGGAAGGGGCCAAGACGGCGGTCACGGTCTTCCCGGCACAACTCAAGGCTGTCTGTGCCAAGCTGGCGGCAATGCTGGCCGATGATGACGCGGAGGCGGTTGACGTGCTGGATGCGAATGCGGAGCTGCTCGACGCGGCCTTTCCTGACCACTATCGCCAGATTGATGACAATATGAGAATATTCGACTTCGAGGCGGCGCTCGCAGCGCTTATGGCCGCCACCGGGGCATCGGCCTGATTATGGATGAACTTGATTTCAGCCAAAGGGAGACGATCCTGGTCGTCGACGATACGCCGGAAAACCTGACCCTGATGAGCGGTCTGCTCAAGGACGCCTATAAGGTGAAGGTTGCTAATAATGGCGAGAAGGCGCTGCAGATCGCGGCCTCAAACTCGCCGCCGAAGCTGATCCTGCTCGACATCATGATGCCCGGCATGGATGGTTACGAGGTGTGCCGGCGACTCAAAGGCGACCCTTCCACTGCAGATATTCCGGTGATCTTTCTCACCGCCAGGTCTGATATGGAGGACGAACAGAAAGGGCTGGAGCTCGGCGCGGTCGACTACATCATCAAGCCGATCAGCCCGCCCATCGTCATGGCGCGCATAAAGAACCATCTGGCCCTGAAGGCCCTGGCCGAATCGTTGCGGGACCAGAATAGCTTTCTTGAATTCGAGGTGGCCAAGCGCACGGCCGAACTTGTCGTTGCCAAAGAAGAGGCGGAAAGAAGAAAAGAAAGCGCTGAAGAGGCCCTTGCTGAAACGATAGAGCTAAAAGAACAACTGGAAGCGGAAAGAGCCTATCTGCAAGAAGAGATCAAGCTGGAATATAATCATCAGAATATCGTCGGTCAAAGTGATAGTCTTAAATATGTACTCTATAAAGTTGAACAGATTGCCGTAAGTGATACCACAGTATTGATTCTTGGTGAGACAGGGACCGGCAAGGAGCTGGCCGCCCGGGCCATCCACGACTTGAGTCTGCGCAAAGGTCGGACTCTGGTAAAAGTAAATTGCGCTTCCCTCTCCGCCACCCTCATCGAAAGCGAATTGTTTGGTCATGAAAAAGGTGCCTTCACCGGTTCGCTGTCCAGACATCTTGGGCGCTTTGAGGTTGCCAATGGCGCGACCCTTTTTCTGGATGAAATTGGCGAATTACCGCTGGAGCTGCAGGCAAAGCTGCTCAGAGTGCTTCAGGAAGGCGAGTTTGAGCGGTTGGGCAGCTCCCATACTATAAAAGTGGATACCCGAATTGTTGCCGCCACCAATCGTAATCTGGAAGAGGAGGTGCGCAAAGGCCGTTTCCGTGAGGACCTCTGGTACCGGTTAAATATCTTCCCTATTACCATGCCGCCACTTCGGGAGCGCATGGATGACATCCCCCTTCTTGTCGATTCTTTCGTCAAAAAGATTGCCAGGCGCTTGGGCAAGGCCATTGAAATCATCCCGGTGACTGTAATGGAGGCGTTACAAGAGTATTCCTGGCCTGGAAATGTTCGGGAACTGGAAAATGTCCTGGAGCGGGCGGTGATCAACTCGTCGGGCCCCAAGCTGCGGCTGGTTGATGAACTCAAGAAACCGTTCAACGATTTATCTGCAAGCCCAAAAACTTTGGAGGCGGTGGAGCGAGACTATATCATGCGGGTGCTTGAGCAGACCAAATGGAAGGTAAGCGGAAAAAATAGTGCGGCTGAAATTCTTGACCTCGACCGCAGCACCCTGCGTGCCCGTATGGTTAAACTCAATATCCAGAAACCATAGATTTGCATCTTCAATTTTCAAGGCGTGAGCGGTGTGTGTCGCTGTAAAAATCCGTCAATGCCGGATGAAAAAGCATGACCCATCCAGTTTGCACGGGATGGGTCATGCTTTGGATAATATGTTTTCTTTTGTTCTTCTCTTTTGCCTAAAACTGGAAACGCAAGCCTACGCCCAAGCGAGTCGCTTTACTGGCAATCAGATCATCAGCTTCGCAACGTCCTTCGACAAAGAGTGAGGTCTTCATCTTTCCCGGTTTCTCATAGATGAGATATCCCATATTGACAATCAAATCAATATTGTCATCCTCTCCGGTCCAGAAACCGACGCCGGCACCAACAAACATCTTCTCAGTCAAATAGTAATTCAACAGGGCATCAGCCGTGAAGGCGCTGCCGCCATCATACCCATCAATACGGGCAAAGCCACCGACAAGGCCCATGGCGTAGAGACTTTCAGTTAACGGAAGCTCATAACCAACGCGGGCAAATACGTAGCTGGCTGGATCAAACTGGTGGGCAAGACCGATATCGGCCACTGGTCCACCCTTATGCTGATCCACTGTTACTGTTTGGGCAATTTCTGCAGGTTTTGATTGGGCGACCTTATTCTCAATTACCACCGGAGTGACAGGAACGACAGGTTCGGGGATCCTGCTGATATTCCTTAAACTCAAATTGCCGCAGATAGCGGGAACAATAAATTCGTAGCGCTGTCCGTTTTGGTCTATGGAAAAACCGTAGGCATCAAAGGACGCCTTACCACCCCAGGTTACATCCTTGAGTACGGAAACCGGACCGGAACTCTTTTTTCGAAAGAGCATCCAGCCAAATTGCTCCCCTGGAGCAACTTTGATGAATTCAACTTTTGCCGTTGGAAACTGGGCCATAAAATCTGGAAACAGTTCTGGATAACCTGATTTAGTAAACCCGGTCTGGAGATCAGCGTTGTGATTTTTGACCATGTCCCGCAGGTCTGCTTCAGAGGTTATGGGCGGACGATAGAAGGGGTGATCCCCCAGACGTTTGAGCGTTACGGCGGCAAAGGCCGAGGACGCGCACGTCATAATCAGGCATGCACCTACCAGCATCAACAATTTCTTCTTCATTTTCTCTTTTTCCTTTTTTTCGTGCATCTTTTTCATTCATCCCCTGATGGGGCCGTCGTTTAAATTCAATTGTCTTAGATAAATTCCATCAGAATCCCAGAGACAAACCCAGGCCATAATATTCAACCTTGTTATTGTAAAACTGGCCGTACGGATCAAAGCCTTTGTACCACTCGGCCATGAGGATCAGTCGACGCTGTCCAGGGTTGGGGTTACCGAACTCGAGGCCAACCTTGACGCTGGTATCGTTGGTCCATTCATGCTCCTCCAGGTTTTTTATGTCCACCCCGGCAATCGGCCTGCCGTTCCACACCAGCGGCGTGCTGCCGCGATACTCAATCCCCCAGTGGGCGCTCAGCGGTTTGAGATCACTCGGTTCCTTATGGATAATGTATTCACCACCGCCGTACACTCGGAATTCTCGCCATTCGTAGGAATAGATGAGTTCGGTGGCTTCGTAACTGAGGTTGATCCGATCCGGAGGATTTGCGCCCAGCAGGAATTCATCCCCCAGGTGTGAGCTCTGATGATAAAGGCGGAGGCGGAGCGAATTGTCGCCATACCGGTAGGTGGCGGGGATACCGATGGTATAATCTGCGTTGATGAGGTCGGAGGAATCGTTGTCCATGTTGAATTGGGCGAACAGGCCTGCAAGTATGCTCAGTTGCAGGCCGTCCCCCTCGCGAGTGCCGAAGAACCGATAGAGGCCGAAGGTCTCACCGAAGCCGACAGCCGCCAGGGTGTAGTCCTCTCCTAAAGATCGGAAGTTATCGAGACTGACAAAGAACCGTGACTGTTTGGGGTCGGCAATGAATGAGCGGAACAGGTCGCCCGTTGGAAATACTTTTCCTGCATCGGTTACCCCCATAAAACTGTTTACCGCTTCCGGCATATCTGTATCTGTAGACTTTACTTCAATCGCTACCTCTTGCACCCCGTCGATAGCGCGCAGTTGCTTGTTGGTCGCCTCAATTGTTACCTCCTGTACCCCGTCGAGGGCGCGCAACTGTTTGTCGGCCGCCTCCCGTCGCAGCTGATCATCTTCAAACAAGGTAATCGTGACAACCCCGTTGACTATTTTTAAAAGATAGCTGTCTCTCTCCCAGAGCATGTCCCGCTCAAGGATAGAGGCAATATACCCGGTCAGAAATTCATCACTCACCCTGTCTGCAGCTGTCGCCATGGGAGATTGGAAAATGAGCATGAGGCCGAGGGCGGCGGCGCCCAAGCGAGCGGTCATGTAAAGCCAGGTGCTGGTACGCGTCATCATGGTCATTGTATCCTTCGTTTGTAGATATTACGGTCAGGGAAATTGATGGAGTGAGTGAATAGAGAAGGGCCTTAGACTCGTGAATAGTTGACGCTATTTTTTTTCAAACTTTTCAATCACTTCATCGCTCAAAGGCGGAGGTGCTTTCAGCGTGAGGCGGATAAATGTCTTGGCGGTTATTTATTAGATTTTTTTCACTGCCTTCATATTTGCTTTCAAGGCCTTTATCATGTCGTTTTTGCTAACGGTTATCTCGGATGGAAGTCCAGGTACAGGCTGTCCTTTGTGTTGTTTTTCAAACATGATATTTTCTTTCTGTTTGTGCATGTCGGAGGATTGTTTTTGACTTTTATCCTTGTCTTTTTTCCCACCTTGGTCTCCCATGGTCTTATTCCTTTCTTTAGGGTTACTTTTTAGGTTTTTGTACAAAACGCCTAGAATGTTGAACCAATTTCAGCGAACGTCTTTTTTAGTATATTGAGGCACATACACCCGAAGGACAAGGAATTCTTCCTATGGTTTTCTTCAAGAAGTCAGGTTGAGTTAAAAGTAATTATTTGAACGAGTTTAGACATCTTTTTCAAACATAGTGACGGTATCTTTAAGCGCCGCCTGTAATTTAGCCCAAGTACTCTCTACCCCGTCCTTCAGTTCTTCCCAGGTGTCATCGCTGGCCTCACCCAGCGCTTTCAATTTTTTCTTCGTCGCAGCACTCTTCTGCTCAAGATCTTCAACCAGCTGGGAGTGTTTGATGCGTGCATCGGCTGCAAGGCCCTTCCCCCGGGCCTTGAACTCGGCGAATCTGGCCTCTACCAGCTCAAGCTCGGACTCTATCTTCTGTCTGTAGGCATTTTTCGTGCTCATAATGCGTCTCCTTTATTGATGGGTTGAGGACTTTTTTAGGATTTCTTGAAAAGTCTGATTAAAAACAGTAGCGTAGTAGATCCCAACCGTCCTTGTTGACAGCGACTCGCTCTTTCAGTTGGGCCTCATGGCGTTAACTTTCTGTTTAAGATTGTCGACCTGCTTGGTATATTTGATACGAGCATCGGCTGTAAGGCTTTTTTGCGGGGTCTCGAACTCGGCTAATTTGGCCTGTACCTGTTTCAATTCTTCCTCTATCTTTTGTTTGTAGACCTCTTTGCTGTTCATAACGTCTTTCCTTTATATATGTTAGGGGATGGAGGAATTTTTGCTTTTTTTGACAAGTCGGTCCAAAAGCAAATACCACCACGCGACCTGCCGTTTGTCAGCCTGCAAAGATTTGCATGCTCAAATTCAGTCATCTATGCAGGGTGGTATGCTTAAGGAGTGATTGTCGTATGCAAGTTAATATAGGATCTCTGTCCACTTTCCTGCTTGTATGGACCGTTCAAGGGGCCACTTAGAGGCGTCGACCTTGAATGACGCGAAGCAGAATCATTACGACTGCGACGATCAAAAGGATATGAATAAATCCGCCCATGGTGTAGGAGGAGACAAAACCTAGAATCCAGAGGATAACCAAGACAACTGCAATTGTTTCGAGCATTTTTTCTCCTTTTTCCATAGCTTGAGGAATTGAGAATCTGGCGGCCCACTGTTTGGAGCGTCAGCCTTTAGGCTTCAAACTGCCAGTCAGGCAGCTTGAAGCCTAAAGGCTCCTTCGTAACAATTCTTTTCAACGGGCGGCGGTTATAATCGGCCTTAGACTGGATGCCTGGAATAATGGCCTGTCATTTGAGTTGCATGTCATTTTTGACTGATGTTACTCCTTTGACATTACGTGTGACTTCGATCGCTTGGTTGATATCCGCCTGGGAATTGACGAAACCGCTCAATTGAACGACTCCCTTGAAGGTTTCAACATTGATCTCGCTTGACTTCAGAGAAGGGGCATCGAGTATTGCAGCCTTGACCTTTGTGGTGATAACTGTATCGTCGACATATTCTCCGGTTCCTTCGTGCTTAGATGTTGAGGCGCATCCCACGAAAAAGGTCAACAGCATGATTAAAGAAAAAGCGGAAAAAAATTTTGAATGTTTCATGGTTAATCCCTCCAAATAAGAAAAAACTCAATATTCCTGGACAGTAAAAAAAACAGGAATTCCTGTGATACCCTTTGTTACGTTATCAACTTTCTTATGAAACTTAAAAAAGATAGCGGCAATAAGGTGTCAAACAAAAAGCATGGTGCCATTCTTCACTGCTTTTAATTAAAGCAAAGTTTGTGCCAGATTTTTAATGTTCGATGTTTCCTCATCTATCATCCTTATTTTTATGAATAATTATACAAGAAGGCATCTGCCGGGCGGTTATGCATAGCCATATAAAAAGGGTTATATTTGGCCGGTGGTCATATGCAACCAATGATATGGGGGTGCAGTTTGGACTGTTCTCCTTAGATATCGAGTATTCTTCTCATGGTTGGCTCATGGATCTGCAGATTCATAAGCGCCGAGTGCGCAGTGCTGGTTTATATTGAAGGTCCCCGGAGGTGTTGGGATTTGGGGTTTGTCTATCTTACGGCGGTAGTTGATTGGGCTAGCAGGAAAGTTTTGGCTGCAAAGATCGCGATCACATTGGAGGCCTGTCATGCGGTCGATGTCCTGTTCGAGGCATTCAATCGTCACTGCACAATCGGAGATAGTCACAACTTCCCTGCCTTTCAAAAAACATCCATTCCACAAACAAAAAATTAATATATGTTTCGCCATGGTATCGAACATAAAATAATATATTCCTAATACTAAAACAATATTATCAATAATGTTGATACGAAACGTTATTAGCAGCAATAAAAAATGAATTTTCATTCATTTCTTATTGCTGTTAATAAGAATGTTTTATATACTAAAAAAAATATCAAAATGTGTAGCAAGAATGTGATAAGATTTTTGCATTCACCAATACGAAATAAAGCCAAACCTGTTGTGAAGCAGGGACGGAAAGCCTCGGGATTCAGAAGTGAATTAGCCGGGCTGCCATATCAAAGCGGTAGCTCGGTTTTTTTTTTTGTCCAGCGATATGTCACTTTGGCTGTCAGGTGAAGATGTCAAGTCTGGTAATGGGATAGAATGATGAAACAATCCAGAAAGATGGGTTGTCTCAAATGATTTACAAAAGGTTTAATAAAAAATAAAAAGTCCGTTAACACCGCTAAAAAAGCATTGGTCACCAGCCAGGAAAACGTAAGTGTTTTTTTTGAGTCGTTTATGTCGGTTCGCTGTTTGGTACTATTGGAGAAAGTAAGCAAGTAGCACTTTAGCATTTAAGTAGTGAAATAATTTTCAAATCCGGTCACTTTGCGTACTGGAGGGAGGGATTAATGAGAGATCATGAAGTTAAACAAGGGCTTGTTTTTATCTGGATAATAATGTCCTTCACCCTATTGCTACCGCAGTACTTGTATGCGGACGATGAGGAGGCCTGTCTCGTCTGTCACAAGTACCCTGGTCTGGGGAGGATAGATAAGGATGGGAGTATGCGCCTTTTTTACGTGAAGGATGGCACCTACAAAAATTCTGTACATGGAAAAGTACTGTGTAGGAATTGTCATCTCAATCTTGATGTAATCCCTCATACCGACACCAAGAAAGTCGACTGTGCGACCAAATGTCATCTCAAAGAACCATCCACCGACCGGGATTTCTCCCATGGTTCACACTACACTGAGATCAACGACAGTGTTCACGGCAAAGTCACCAAAGATGGTAAACCGAAAAAATTTAGCGAGGACATGCCAGGCTGCACTGCTTGCCATGTTAATGCAGTTTACCGGCCCGTCAGCAGTATTACAGGCCAGGAAGCGGGTGTTTCGGCCGACGCCCTGAGACGATGTCTCGGCTGCCATGAAAACAAAGAGTGGACCAATCGCTTTTACCGGCATTTCAGTCACCGACTGCATAGTTCAAAGACCTCCAAAGAAACTGTCTTACTTTGCCTTCGATGCCATGAAAATGAAAAGATGATGTCCCGGCATGGACTTGTCGCCACCGCCAACTATAAGGACACATTCCACTGGAAAGGCGTGCTTTTCAATGACCCCAACGCACCCGACTGCATCAGTTGTCATGCGCCGGTGGGGTATCCCGTGCATGGCATGAAAAGCATGGTGGAACCCGCTTCAGCGGTTTATAAAAACAACCTGCGCCAGACCTGCGCCAACATCTCCGGAGTTCAACAATGCCATCCAAATGCAACGGCAAAGTTTGCGGAAGGAGAAATTCATCAGGCCGGCTTGGGACTTGAAGACACAATTGCGGCATTTATCAAGGATAAAAATGCATTAAGCGACATCGACGTCTTAAGAAAGGAACGTCGGTTCCGTAACCTTTTTGCCAATGTTGATGTTGACCCTGGAACTTTTGACAAAGACGAAGCCTTCCATAGAAAAGTATACGGCCTCGTGCGATATGTCTACACCTTATTAATCACTGTAGTTATTGGAGGAATGCTCCTTCATCAGATTCTGGACTTTTATCGAACCGTTAAAAATCTGAAAAAACACGGGGGAAAAAACTGATGAATTCAGAATATACTACACCATCCGACAATGACAACAAGTCCACGAACATGACACCATCCGGGGAAATCATACGTCTTAACGGCCATGAAAGGCTTCAGCACCTCTTCACCTTTTTAACCTTTTTTATTTTGGTGGCCTCCGGATACGCCCTGCGCATGCCGGAAGAATGGATTCTGAAGCTTGGAGATGCCGGAAAAACTCTTTTCTACTACCGGGGACTCTTGCACCGTATTGCTGGTGTGATTATGATCCTTGCTGGTTTATATCACATCGTTTATCTGGCCGCCCACAGGGAGGGCAGATCATTCTTTATGGCCATGATACCCAATCTGAAAGATGCAAAGGACATTTTTCAAAACCTTGCCTACTACATTGGAAAGCGGCCAAGTCCACCTGACTTCGACCGCTTCGACTATCGGGAAAAGGCTGAATATCTGGCACTTGTGGCTGGCACGATCATCATCTCCGTAACCGGTGTCATCCTGTGGACAGAGGCGTATTGGAGTAAATTCGCCCTTGATCTTTCCCTGCTCATTCACGGCATGGAAGCCATCCTCGCCACACTTGCCATCATTGTCTGGCATTTTTACTCCGTTCATTATAAACCCGGAAAATTTCCAATGAGCTGGGTGTGGATAACAGGGAAAATGCCATTACACGAGCTGGAAGAGGAACACCCGCTGCAGTACAAGAGGCTAATCGAACAGGGCCTTATCGACTCCAATGACACGCACCATGCAACCCCCACCAAAAAAGGTTTTATGCAGGTCATCATTGAGGGAATTGTATTCTTGTCTTTTATTTTCTTTCTTGGCATTTCCGCACTGCTGATCAAGCTGCTTTACTTCCCACCCGAGTATCAACGCCAGGATCAGATGGCGAATAAAGGGTCAATGGAAACCTTTTTCAAGAAATCCGAAGCTAAAGAAAGGATCGGCTATTTTCATACCCCTGACGCAAGTGTTGCGGTAACCGTCTCCAATCCTCCAGTCTGTGTGCAATGCCATGGCACTTTTCCCCATAGCAAGTCACCTGATGTTCGTTCATTCCTGAACATGCACAATTACTTCATGGCCTGTGAAACCTGTCACGTTCACCAAAGTGACATTGAGACAAAAATGGATTATGTCTGGTTCGACAATCAAACAGATAACAGAGTAGACGCTCTTACTGGTGACAGTGGTGTTTACGGCGCCAAACTGGTTCCTATTCTTACGTCGAGCACAGGCAAATTACAGCGTCTTGATCATTCGTCCAACGAAGATTTTGTCCGGGAATATCAAGCAAACAAGAACAAGCTCACGCTAGAGGAAAAGGCAAAGGCAAAGGTTGTTCTTCATAAAGATATCTCAAAGAAACCGGTTCAATGTACGGAGTGCCATGGCCAAAAACCATATATTGATTTTGCCACTGTTGGATATACTCCCGAACGGGCACAAAGCCTCTATCGTACTGAGGTAGCAGATATGATCAACAGGTACATGAAGTTCTATTTACCGACCATGTTTGACGCAGATCTCATGAGGAAAAAGAAAACAGAAGACTTGGAGAAAGAAAATAGGTCAACCAAGTAAAATGATTTTCTACCGCTGGTTGCCTCTTTCGTTTTGCCTGCTTCTGCTATTATCTGCCGGTGCTGTTTCTGCAAAAAACAGCACCGGCGAGATAATAGCCTACAAACAGGTTCTTGAGATATCAGGCCCCCTCAAGCTGCCAAGCGATGTCGCCGTTGATGGCAAAGGATACATATACGTCCTCGACGGTACCGCAAATCTTGTGCGTGTATACGACAAGAATGGAATGCCTCTTTTCACTTTTGGCGGTGATGAGATGCTGAACCAGCCCCTGGGTATCGATGTTTCACCCGCGGGTGAAGTACTGGTTGCCGATTCCGGCAACCATCGGCTGGCTTATTTTGCCTTGGGACAAACAACGCCTCAGTATTTTGATTTACCATCTCCCCCCGATGGTAAACCTGCAGATCCCACGGATGTGCATTTTGGGATAAATAATCACAGCTTTCTCGCAGTTGACAATGACAACCACAGGATACTTGCCTTGGATCACAGCGGAGCAATTCTCTGGTCGCGAGGGGGGATGGGGCGTAATCCTGGCGAGTTTCGTTTTCCTTTCATGATGGATCAAGATGATGCAGGAAATATCTATGTCGTGGAGGTAATTAATACCCGGGTTCAGGTTCTTGATGCCAAAGGCAACTACTCCCAATTTATTGGTGAATGGGGTATTGAACCAGGACAGCTGTATAGACCAAAGGGCGTGGCTGTCAGTAACAACGACGAGGTATTTGTCTCAGACAGCTATCTCGGGGTTATTCAGGTCTTTGATCGAGAGGGACGGCTCACAGGTATTGTGGGAGATGAAAATGGCAATCTCAGAAAATTCATTACCCCTGTCGGCATGACTTTATCGGATAATCGACTGTTTGTTGTTGAAATGTTTAAAAATCGAATCACTGTATTACAAAGACAGAAGTCGGAGAATTAAATTAATGCATAGATTCTTCCCGGCATTTCTCACAATCCTATTACTGTCTGTGTTTACCTTACCTCTAACAATCCAGGCAGCAGGCAACCTGGTCCAAAACTCATCACGAGAATGTGCCATCTGCCATTTCAGATGGATGGATCAATTTGTTCAGGGCCGCGGCACACTACTGGCTCCCCTTGAGATTGACGATGTCGCAGGCGTCGAAATGATGTGCCTGAGCTGCCATGATGGCTCCAATCAGGATTCCCGCTCCAAGGTTTGGCTGCGGGATATGCACAAAACCGGCATTGTCCCTTCGGACAAGGTAACCATACCGAAAATGTTTCCACTGTCACATGATGGAAAGATAGTGTGCGCCACCTGCCATTCCGCCCACTCCAACCCGACGGATACCAGCATTGAGCGTTCTGTTTTTTTACGGATTACCAATAATGATTCCATTATGTGCGAGATGTGTCATGTCGCCAAGAAGGACAAGGTCCATAATCATCCCCTTCATGAGGGAAAAAGACTGCTTCCAACCACAATCTACGATGCCGGCGGTGTTCGTTCCGTCACCGATCCGAAACTCCTGATTTGTGAAAGCTGTCATACAGCCCATGGTGCAGTTGAAAGAAATCTCATCCTGCCGGTGACCAATTCCGTTCTCTGTGCAACTTGCCATGGTGACAAGATAGATGATACGTCCGCGCCTCCATCGCAGCAAAAAAATCATCCTCTTTTAGTCAAGTACAAGCCTGATCCCGCCCATGAAAAAGATATGCGGGCCCTCCCCAAAAACACTCTCCAATGTCTTTCCTGCCACAAAGTTCATGGATATGAGGCTGGCATCAAGGGCCTTATTGCCGCCAAAGGCACTCTCTGCACTTACTGCCACAAAGACAAAGAAGATCTGGACTCAACGCCGGCATCATGGAAAAAAAACCACCCTTTGTCAGTTGCTTTTAAGTCAGTGGCTGAAAGTGCCAAACTCCTTGAGGCTGGACCAAAGGGGACCGTTCGCTGCTACACCTGTCACAAGGTGCATGGGCACGAACCCGGAACCAGAGGATTGGCAGCAAAAAGAGACATATTGTGTGCTGCCTGTCATATTCAGCAATCTCTCGTCGCCGGAACAGATCATGATCTTGGCGTCACTGCTCCTGACACCATCAATGCAGCTGAACAAAATGTTAAACAGGCGGGCATATGCAGCCCCTGTCATACTCCTCACAACGCCACAGGACGAACATTGTCGGCTCGTCGCATTGTAAAATATTCTGACGAACACTCGGCTATCTGTATCAGTTGCCATCAGGAAAAAGGACCGGCCTTAAAAAAGACTGTGGGACAGCACTCGCACCCAGTTGGTATTGCAGTAAAAAATTCTACCCTGCCCCTCTTTAAAAAAAATATCAACAGTGAAATCATGGCCTGTCAGACCTGTCACAATCCTCACCAGTGGCAGCCCGGACTGCAAAAAAAAGGTATAGGTGTTAATCTGGAGGGTAATGCCGTAAACAGTTTTTTACGAAAACCCGCTGGAACTGATCCCGCGCTTTGCGCATCCTGTCATCCAGACCACTACCTGATAGAGGGTACGGATCACGATCTTGCGGTAACTGCCCCCGAAAAGACCAATATTACCGGACAGCATGTCCAGCAATCCGGGGTCTGTGGTACCTGTCACGTTCCGCACAATGCAGCAGGCCGTTCTCTATGGGCAGGCAGCAGAACGGTAACAAAGAATGCATCGCCTTCGGCACTATGCCTTGACTGTCATCATAAGGACGGGGTTGCTGCAAAAAAGACTACGGGACAACATTCCCATCCTGTTAATGTTGTTGCTGATTCCCAGTCATTGCCGCTTTACACAAGGGTGGACAAGAAAAAAGTGATAGAATGCTTCTCCTGCCATAACCCTCACAGATGGGTGGCCCGGTCAGACAAAAAAGGGAAGGGAGTCAATCTCGAGGGAAACGGTGACAGCAGTTTCCTCCGTGCCGGAACTTTGGAAAAGCCACTGCTCTGCGAAAATTGCCACCAGCAAAAAGCACAGGTGACCGGAACGGATCATGACATGCGGCTAAGGGCTCCCTCATCGGTAAATCTGCATGGACAGAAGGCGAGTGAAGGTTCAGTCTGTGCCCCATGTCACTCGGTGCATAATGCATCTGGAGAAATCCTGTTATGGAATTCACCCCTGGCTGATCAGGGCCAGGATTTCATGGAAAGAGCCTGTAACGGTTGCCACAGTCAATCCGGAGCCGGGAAAGATAAGATTGTCACCAGCGGAGTCCATCCAAAACAGCTCTATTTTGGCTACCATAAATCATATCGTGACATTCTTCTTTCCATGGAACCGGTGCAGGATCCAATTCCCCTCTACAGTGACCAGGGGGTTCAATCACTTAAAGGCGAAATATCCTGCCCGACCTGCCATAATGCTCATGTCTGGAATGCCAAAACCGGTGATATTGAGCAAAAAGGAAACCAAGAGGGAACGGTTGTGGACAGTTTCCTGAGAAAGGGCGCCAGAAACGATCTCTGTTACGTCTGCCATGGCAAAAACACACTTATATTGTACAGATACTACCATGATGCCAAGGAAAAACAGAGTATTCTCAGACACTCTTCGGTCAAACAACAACAACTTGTGCCCGCTAAGTAAATTCGGCTAAATATAAAATAAAATGAGCATGATGAAACCAATTGAATCATACCGATCTTCAATACTATCGTGTTTATTTTTTTCCATTATCCTAATTTTTTTGCTGGCAATGGTCTCCTGTTCCGTACTTGAGCAATCGCAGAACAACGTCATCAGCAAGCAGAAAAAATCACCGCATATTTCTGGAGATGCAACCATCTGTGTTGTTTGCCATAAAGAGGATGCTGAAGAAAAATGGAAACCGGAGAAGATACTGGCCTCCGACATTGAGGCGCGTTGTATATCCTGCCACAACTCCTTGGAAAGTGTGCATTACTTTGGCATAAACCCCTTTACTGACCCTCTGGCTCTTCAACAATACGCAAGCCCAGAAAAAATTCTCGTCGAGGATCAAGCCAGCTGCATTGCCTGCCACTCCCCCCACGCTGCAGAAAATAACAACAGATACCGCCTAACCAAAGAATATCTTCGTTTGGCAGCAATAGCCAGAAGCATTAATCCGCACAGGCAACATCAACAGCCTATGTGTCTTTCCTGCCACAGTACTGCCCCTGTCGCAGGGCAGTCTAACCTTGCAGAAAATGGCAATATCAATGCCCTGTGCAACCGCTGCCATGCCACTGGATTTGCAAGAAAAGAGATTCATCCCGTGGGGATCATTCCTTCAAAGCATATACGGATACCTCCCGACATGCCTCTGCAGAATGGCTTGCTTACCTGTGAGACATGTCATCAGTCTTCATTGCAACCCGGCAATCCCTGTCAAAGCGTAGACGGCAAAAAAGAAAACAAAAAATTTTTGCGCGGAGGCGAACTCTCTCGGAGTGATTTTTGTTTTCTCTGCCATATCGAGGAAACATATAAACGTTTGAATCCTCATTTACAGGTAGATGAGAAAGGAAAGATCAATGAAAAAACTTGCCTCTACTGCCATGCAACCCGTCCGGATATCAAAATTTTAGGACTGGATCAGGTGGTTTTCCTTGTGGACAACATTAATGAATCCTGTATGGGATGTCATCCCGGTTTTGAGACAAAACATCCATCGGGAGCCAACCATTTAAGAGAACCCAAAGGAAAAATCCTGGAAGGCATAAAAACAGCGATAGATCGAATAGGTGTGGAACTTCCCCTGTATAACGGAAAAATTGTCTGCGCAACCTGTCATAATCCTCATCAGGACGGGGTAATTCAAATCAAGGCTGCAGCATCAGGAAGCCAAAGAAAAAACAAATTGCGGTTATTACCGGGAATCTTACAGTGCACCGGCTGCCACTGGGATAAATAACTTACTTGTTTAGTCCAACAATTAAGTGGTCTGGATTAACAGTAAAACTAGAGGGCGATTTCTTATACCAGTGAAGCATTCCCTCAAAAGGTGGAGCTCTTCCAATAGCGTGTTATTTGAGGTTGAAATTATAATTTAGCATATATGCGTATAAATGTTGTGTTAGTGCCTCCACATTGTCGTAGTGGAGCGTTTGATGGTATTCACCTTGAATTTCTTGTTCACCACCTCGACCATGCCGTTTGTCCACGGGTGTTTAGCCAGTGTGGTGTGGGAAATACAGCCCCTTGCTTTTGAATGTTGCACCGTTTTCTCTGTGTGAAAATAGCTCTAAAATATGCTAAATTATGCAAAAATAGAAAAAATATGACAAAATATAAATGCTATAATCTTAACAAGTTAACGTGGGCATAGATGTCGCACCCCTCACAGGGTTTTAATTCGTAATCAGGTGGTCTGCGGTTCGATTCCGCATGTCGGCTACATAAAATTAAGGGGTTAACCAAAAAATTGGCTAACCCCTTTTTATTTTGGTTGCGTTTAGGTGCAGATGGGCGCAGAGTGCATTTATGCTTTTTTAGGTTCATCCGACTAAAGCGTACTTTGTTTCATGAAGTGCCATTATTTAACGTTACAGGGGTAGTTGTTCACTCTGTGTGGGTGACGAGCATTCCTGAGAGAAATATCGTCATGATCTGACTGATGGTATCGTCAACACTATATTCTGTTTCCAGAGAGATGCTCCATATTCGTGAGATCTCATCAAGCGCACCGAAAAAGGCGCGTTTGGCAATTCCTGGTTTGATATCTGCACGATAGATGTGTTGCTCCTGTCCCAGCTTGATGATGGTGGAAATAATGTCAATGTATTCGCTGAACTTGTTGTTTCTGTAATCTTTTATCAGTTTGGCGCTCTGGCGTAATTCGATCTGGATTACCTCTGCCAGGTTTTTGTTTTTTTTCATCATCGTGAGATGTCTTGTGGCAAAAATTTCCAGTTTTTTTCTGGGATCAGGTTCCACGGACAGTGATTTAGTGACTTGTTCTACCAGGCTACCAATTTCTTCTTCAAAGACAGAAATCAGGATGTCGAATTTATTGTTGAAGTAAAGGTAAATAGTCCCGTCTGCGACCTTGGCTTCTTTGGCAATATCGGATATTCTTGCATTGAAGAAGCCTTTTTTTGCAAAGACTTTTGTGGCTGCATGAATTATTTTAGAATGTTTATCTGCTGCTTTCATTAATAGGTACAAAGAGTGTGTATAATTGTAGAAGAAAATCAGGAGTAAATGGCATTGAATGGTTATTCATTCATTTTAGCCATTGGAAAAGAATTGTCAATGGTTAGAAGTTATTTCCTGGTTATTTATGGAAGAAAGATTGTCTGCAATTCGTCTTGTTGTTTTGTAAAAAAAAAACATGAGTTAACTGAGGACAATATTTAATTTTGTCCCGCAGGAAATTTAATATTACAGGAGTGATTGAATGAAAGTATTGGTTGTAGGTTCTGGTGGTCGTGAACACGCTTTGGTTTGGAAGATATCTCAAAGTGCCAGAGTTAAAAAGATCTATTGTGCCCCTGGAAATGCCGGGATAAAGCGTATGGCTGAGTGTGTGGATCTTGCTGCCACTGATATTGATGCTCTGCTTCAATTTGCCCATCATGAGAAGATTGATCTGACCATTGTTGGCCCTGAATCGGCCTTGGCAGCCGGAATCGTTGATCGTTTTGAGGAAGAGGGGTTACGCATCTTTGGACCGCGTAAGAATTCTGCCATTCTGGAAGGGAGTAAAGTTTTTGCCAAAGAATTCATGGAAAAATATGCCATACCCACCGCCTCATTCAAGGTCTTTGATAATCTTAAGAAAGCGGGAAAATATATTGATCAGATTGGCGCTCCCCTTGTTGTCAAGGCCGATGGTCTCGCGGCCGGTAAAGGTGTTATTGTTGCCACTACTATCAAGGAAGCCAAAGATGCAGTTGAGCTCATCATGCAGGACAAGGCCTTTGGGGAGGCTGGGAACAAGGTAGTGATCGAGGCTTGTCTGCAGGGTGAGGAGGCCTCTTTTATTGCTTTCACCGATGGCAAGACAGTGCTCCCCCTTCCTACATCACAGGATCACAAAGCCATCTTTGATGGAGACAAGGGGCCGAATACTGGCGGGATGGGGGCGTATTCTCCAGCTCCGGTAGTGACTGAGGCTATTGCCGATTATGTCATGAACAAGGTTATGCTGCCCACCATTCAGGGCATGGCCTCAGAGGGGCGACCTTTCAGGGGAATGCTCTATGCCGGTTTGATGATTGAAAGGGGCAACGTGAAGGTCCTGGAGTTTAACTGCCGTTTCGGTGATCCCGAGGCTCAGCCCTTGCTGATGCGTCTGAAGAGTGACGTGGTCGACATCTTTGAGGCGGTGATTGATGGGACCCTGGATATGATTGAAATGAAGATTGACCCCCGGCCAACCGTCTGTGTGGTGATGTCTTCCGGCGGATATCCAGGCACATATGAGACGGGTAAAGTTATTAAGGGGCTGAGCAAGGCGACCAGAGAGCCAGAGGTTCAGGTCTTTCATGCGGGAACAGCAACGAAGAATGAACGAACGGTCACAGCTGGTGGTCGAGTCTTGGGGGTGACAGCAGTTGGTAAGACCCTTGAGAAGGCCATTGAACAGGCTTACAAGGCTGTGGATTGTATCCAGTGGACGGGATGTTATTGTCGACGTGACATTGGCGCCAAGGCTTTACGACGCCCTGAAAAACAGAGAACAAAGGCTTTGGTGGGTATTGTTATGGGTAGTGATTCAGATCTGCCGGTTATGCAGGCGGCGGCAGATTTTCTGAAGAAGATGCAGATACCGTATGAGATGACAGTGGCATCAGCGCATAGAACTCCTGAGAGGGCGGCTCGTTGGGCTAGTACGGCCCAGGAACGTGGATTGAAAATTATTATTGCTGGCGCAGGGATGGCGGCTCATCTGGCTGGAGTCCTGGCAGCCCATACCGAACTGCCGGTCATCGGTGTGCCCCTTGATGCCTCACCACTCCATGGAATGGATGCCCTGCTTGCCACGGTGCAGATGCCACCGGGAATTCCTGTTGCTACCATGGCGATTGGAAAGCCAGGTGCTAAAAATGGTGCGGTCTTTGCTGCACGGATTCTTGCCCTGGAAGATAAGGGAGTTGCAAGCAGATTGCAGGAGTTCAAACTGGAAATGGTCAGAGAGGTTGAGGAAAAGGCCAGGAATATTGAAGGTTGAGTCTCCTGATGACAAACTGATTCATGGCCCGGCGGATGAGGATTTCCAACGGGCCGTTTCGGTACTTGGACAGGGTGGGATTGTTGCCTTTCCCACAGAGACTTTTTATGGTCTGGCCGTTGATCCCTTTAATGAAAAGGCATTGGAAAAGCTTTTCAGGCTGAAGGGACGGCCCTTCCATAAGCCTTTTCTGGTTCTTGTCCAGGATGAAAATCAGCTATCTGAATTGGTAAGTTCGATTCCGCACGTATTCCGGCCGCTTATGGAAGTTTTCTGGCCTGGGCCTCTGACGTTGGTGTTTCCAGCTGGCTCTCATCTCTCGTCGTTGTTGACTGGAGAGAGCGCGGGCATTGGGGTGCGAATTTCGCCGCATCCGGTTGCCAGGATCTTTGGTCAGATGTGGGGCGGTCCGATGACTGCGACCAGCGCCAATCTTTCAGGAATGGTTGCTGCCTGCACTGCGGATGAGGTTCGGTGCTCTTTTGGAGCTGGGGTTGACTGCATCCTTGATGGGGGGCAGACACCCGGAGGCATGAGCTCAACGGTGATAGGAGTGTGTAAGGGAAAGCTGCAGCTGATAAGGGCGGGGGTGATAGATTTTTTTTCCCTGATTCAGGTAAGTAAGAATGAAGTTTGAAGAAATTTACCTTAAGTCCAATTACCTTTTGACATGTTGATTGATCGCAGGAGAAACAGGGTATGAATGATTTGTGTTGGAATAAAGAATTTGCCATGGGGCAGGTGGATAATGATGAAGAATTGCTCCATGAATTGATTATGATTTTCAAAGACTCTTCGGCGTCGGATATGGCGATTCTGGTTCAGGCAGTGGAAAAAGGGGATCCGGTTGAGGCCCGAGGCGCGTCTCATTCTCTTAAAGGAGCGGCTGCAAGTCTTGGTCTGGAGGCGATCAGGGACGTGGCCATGGCTATCGAGAAAGATTGTAGGGAGGGGTCACTGGTCGTTGCCCGGGAAAATATGCCGCAGCTGGAAAGATTATTGGCGCAGATGCTGGAGCTTTAAGGATTCAGTGGCTCTCTCTCTAATGCAGGTTGTTTAGTCTGTAGGTGGATAGAAGAGCTTTACCGGCAGACTATCCATCTCCAGACTTATATTTTATTTTACTGCCTGATCAGTTGCCGGTATTTAATGCGGTGCGGCTGGTCGGCTGCTGCCCCTAGTCGCGCCTTGCGATCTTTTTCATAATCCGAGTAATTTCCTTCAAACCAGACAACCTGTGAATCACCCTCAAAGGCCAGAATGTGGGTGGCAATCCGGTCGAGAAACCAGCGGTCATGGCTGATGACCACCGCACAGCCGCCGAAATTGATCAGGGCTTCTTCAAGGGCTCTCATGGTGTTGATATCCAGATCATTGGTGGGCTCATCGAGGAGCAGGACGTTGCCCCCCTCTTTGAGCATTCGAGCCAGATGGACCCGGTTGCGCTGACCTCCTGAGAGCAGACCTACCTTTTTCTGCTGGGCAGAGCCTGAAAAGTTGAATTTGGCCACGTAGGCTCTGGAATTAATCTCCTTGGTACCGACCCAGACCGTTTCCTGGCCTTCGGATACCGCCTCCCAAATTGTCTGTTCCGGGTCAAGGACGTCGCGACTTTGGTCAACATAGGCAAGTTTGATGGTTTCACCCAGGCGGATGGTGCCTGCATCCGGCGTATCCTGTCCGGTGATCATCTTGAAGAGTGTGGACTTGCCCGCGCCGTTGGGTCCAATGATTCCGACGATACCACCGGCAGGGAGCTTGAAATTCAGATCTTCAACGAGCAATTTGTCACCCAGGCTTTTACGCACATGGTCGGCTTCAATCACTACCTTGCCAAGGCGTGGTCCGGGTGGAATAAAGATCTGCAGATCCTGGGCAAGCTTTTCAGTCTCCTGGCTCAGCAGTTGCTCATAGGAGGTGATCCTGGCCTTCGATTTTGCATGCCTGCCCTTGGCTGACATTCGGATCCACTCAAGTTCCCGTTGCAGGGTGCGCCGCCGATCACTCTCTGATTTTTCTTCCGTTGCCAGCCGTTTTTCCTTCTGGTCAAGCCATGAAGAATAATTCCCCTTCCAGGGAATGCCGATACCACGGTCAAGTTCCAGAATCCAGCCGGCCACATTGTCCAGGAAATAGCGATCATGGGTCACGGCAATAATGGTTCCCGCATATTGCTGCAGGTGCTGTTCCAGCCAGGAGACAGACTCGGCGTCCAGGTGATTGGTGGGCTCGTCGAGCAGGAGGATATCAGGTTGTTTCAAGAGGATGCGGCAGAGGGCTACTCGTCGCTTTTCGCCACCGGAGAGGATTGCGCACAGTGTTTCTGGACCAGGGCAGCGCAGGGCGTCCATGGCCATTTCCAGTTTGCTGTCCAGGTCCCAGGCGTTCAAGGTGTCCAGCTTGTCCTGGACCTCACCCTGTCTGTCAATGAGCGACTGCATTTCGTCATCACTCATGGGCTCGGCAAATTTTTCATTGATGACGTTAAATTCTTGGAGCAGGTCAACGGTACCCTGGACTCCTTCTTCAACGATTTGTCTGACTGTTTTTTCCGGATCAAGCTGGGGTTCCTGATCGAGATAGTCGATGGTAAGCCCCGGAGAAAGAATGGTCTCTCCGTTGAATTCGGTATCAATACCGGCCAGAATGCGCAGCAGAGTACTCTTACCGGAACCGTTCAGTCCCAGAACCCCGATCTTGGCTCCATAAAAATAGGAAAGAGAAATGTCTTTGAGAACGGGTTTACTATCGTAGTATTTGCTTACCTTGATCATCGAATAGATAATCTTTTTGTCATCTGTACTCATGATAATACCTGTCAGAAAAATGGAAATAAGAGGAGAAATTAGAAGATTTGAAAAAAATATTACAGAATACTCTGGAATAAAAAAAAAAGGAAGAGGCATACTCAGTGTATGCCTCTTCCTTGTGCTGAACGAGGGGTAAAACTTTTTTATATTTTTAGTCTGTTATATGGTGCAGTCATTAGCCTTACATTTAACATCTGCAACCAGGAAAAAGGCCTTGTAGCCCCTATTGTTCAACTCTTTGGCTGCCATATCAGCCCGTGCTCCGGTGGTGCAGTGGATATAGATCTTTTTGTCTTTGGGCAATTCACCCATACGGTTTCCCACCTGATCCAGGGGGATGGAAATGGCATTCTTGAATTTACCTTCCGCACTTTCATCCTTGTTGCGTACATCGAGAATAACGGCATCCGTTGCCTTACCATTGGTGACATTGAGGAAGTCAGCCATGGAGACCTCACCTTTCTCCATTTGCCGTTTCCATTCGATGGTGGTGACCACCGGGCCGCTTGTTGTCTCACCACCGGATTTTATCCAGCCATCAAGATTTCCTTGAACCAGAGAGATTTTTTTCAGTCCAGCCTCATGCATATCTTTCAGCGCACTCATGGCCTGATCGGTGGTATCACCGTAAAGAACAAAGGGTGCCTTTTGGGGCAGGCTTGCTACTTTTTCATTGAGTGTGGCATAAGGAATGGATACTGCTCTTGGAATACGTCCAGCCACTGATTTTTCAGCGGAACGCAGATCAATGAGTACTATGTTGCCCTTGCTGATAAATCCTTTGGCGGCATAGGTAGGATAGCCGGCCTTGTCCCATCCAGGTTCACCGTCCAGATAGACACGAATATTCTTGTAGCCCATTTTTTTCGCCTGACCGGCGGAAGAAGTGGACATGCCTCACGTGGGGCCTCCGCAGTAGAAGACCAAAAGCTCATCTTTGTTCTCAGGGAGCATGTTGGCCTGTTTTTCAAATTCATCGGATGGAATGTTAATGGCACCAGGCAGATTCGATGCTGCAAAACGCTTGGCAGGACGTGAGTCAACTAGGGTGAATTTTTCTCCCTTATCCATCATCGTTTTCAACTCGGCAGTTTTTACCTCGGTAACACCTGACGGTAGTTTTGCCAGCTTAGGTTTGACGACGGTGGCCCAGGGTTCACCCCCGCGCATCTCATAGTTGATAATGGATGCATGGCCCGGAACTGCATTTTCAATTCCTTTGGTCTTGTCATCAAATTTTACGAGGATGGTCTTGGCTGCTTCTCCCTTACCAACTTCGATTGCAATGACCTTTGCTTTTTTTGATACATCTGCAACATTTCCCATATAGACGGGAACTTCTGCAAGGAGTACACTTCTGGATCCGCTGCCGGTTCCATGCTGGGCAATCAATTTTTTGGGAGTGGTTCCTGTCTGGGTACATCCCGTTGTTAAAAAGGATGCCATTATCAGGAAAGGAATAAATTTGATCAACGTTTTTTTCATTCAGCCCTCCAAGGCGCTTATGAGATGAGTTAAGTTCGCTACCATCAAATCAGTTCAAGATATGACTGAAACGAGGACGAACTGTTAATATTAATTATTATATGCATTTTGTGTGCCAAAGAGTTAATTGCTCGTAACATGCTGATTGTGTGATTTTAGTGTGATAATTATCGTATAGATGGTTGATATAACTGGTGCAAAAAAATCAAAGTTACGCTAAGGAATAAGGTACTGAATTTGCCATATAAAGGTGGCGATTGTGGTTTTTTTTAATGTATGTATCTTCGGAATATCATGAAGATGTAAAGAACATTCCCGGATATTGTGGTCAGCTTTTTCGTGTTTGAAAGGTAAGAGCAAATTTTTTTGCAGGATAGATTAAAATGTAAAGGTTGTTAATGTTTCTATAAATCTTTCATTTTTTGTAAATTTCATGAACAGCTTGATTAATTATAAAAAATTATGAAAATCCGTAGTTTTATTTTTTTGACTGTGATCGTCCTGGGACTCTTTCCCCTTTTTGTTCTTGTAGCGTTGAATTTGCCAAAGACTATTGACCGGTTGGAGTACGCCGCTGAACTTGAAACCCAGGCCAGATCGCAGGTGGATTTTGCCAAATTAAATGCCCGGATTCGTTGTCTGAAAAAAAGTCTTCTTCATTCGACAACCCTGCCATCTACCTTGGAAGTTGTCAATCACACGGGAGATAAGAAGGCACTGGCGGCTCTCTTTATCAACTGGTTTGCCCTTAATGATCCAATCAGTGGTTTTTCCCTTTTTGATGCATCTGGTCGTGAAACCCTTGGCTTTTTCAGGTCCCAGGGAGGACTTGTTGAACGTGAACCCAGGAGAGAAAGGTTGTCCGGCTCATTTTTGCAAGATTCTTTGGGGTTAAAGGAAAACGAGATCTTTGTCGGTCTGGTGGATGAAAAAAATGATCCTTTGCGTCTGACAGGTCGCGATGAATATACCCTGATTCTACTCTCTGCAGTCAGAGAGGCTGAAATGCCGGCAGCTGGTGTACTCATGATGCGTATAGACATGTCAACCTTCCTCGAAAATTTCAAAAATTCTTTATGGGTAACAGAAAATGGAACCTATCTGAAAGGTTGTCAACTTGATCTAAAAGGGAGGAAAATATATGAGGGGATTGGCAAAATCGGCGATTGTAATGCTTTTGAGGAATTTCCAGGACTGAAGAATGAGGGATGGAAGGGAGATCCGTTGATTCTTAAGGATAGGCATAATAATAAAATTGCCTGGATGCCGCTTATCTTTCATGTTGAAAAACAGGCAGTGATGTGGGTGGGCACCGTAGTTGACGAGAGTGCCATCGAATCATGGAAGTTCAGCTTGATGCTCAATGTGGTGGTGGTAATCTGTATGATGTCGCTCCTGGTTTTTTTTGCGGCCAACTGGATCACGGTCAGAATAGATGCAATCCAGAAAGATCTGCTTGTCGGTCTTGATAATATTATTAATAATGAAAAAAAGGTTGTTTTTGACTGGAAAGGTCCCGCTGAGTTAAAAGGCCTTGGTGATGATCTTACTTCCTTTGCCAGTCGTTATACCGATACTTGTGAGGCCCGAATGGTGGCTGAAGCAGCGCTCAGGGAGAGTGAGGATAAGTTTCGTAATCTGACGGCATCGGCTCTTGACGGTATTATCCTCATGGATCATGAAGGGAATATCGCTTATTGGAATGAGGCGGCGGCAACAATTTTTGGTTTTACCAGCGCTGAGGCCCTGGGATCTCCCGTTCATCAATTAATTGATGCTCGCCGTGAAGGCGAAAGCAAGATTGTCCAAGTATTCGAAGGGAAGAATCTGGTTGGTGATTTTGCCCATACCGTTGAGTTGGTGGCTAGACACAGGAGTGGTAGTGAGGTGCTGGTTGAACTGTCTCTGTCGTCCACCCGGATCAAAAACAAATGGCATGCCATCTGGATCGTCAGGGATGTGACAGAACGTAAAAGGAGTGAAGAGCAGGCCAGAAAACAGCAGCAACAGCTTCAGCATGCGGACAAGATGATTTCCCTTGGTCTGCTGGTGTCCGGTGTTGCCCATGAGATCAATAACCCTAATTCCATAGCCCTGCTAAATCTTCCTGTCCTGGCCCGGGCGTGGGAATCGGTTAAGCCGATCCTTGATGAATTTTATAATGAAACTGGTGACTTTACTGTGGCTGGCGTTGATTATACTGTGATGCGTCAACAGTTGCCGCGAGTCTGTGCGGAACTTGAAGAAAGCGCGGCGAGGATCAGGCAGATTGTGGTTGACTTGAAAGATTATGCCAGGGCAGAGACCAGTGGCCAGATGATTCACGTTGATATGAATGATGTGGTTCAGTCAGGAGTAAGGTTGACCATGAACAGTATTTGTCGAGTCACAAAGAGCTTTAGTGCAACCTATGTTGAAAATCTGCCGAAGGTACTGGGAAACAGGCAGCGTCTCGTGCAAGTTGTTATCAATCTTATCCAGAACAGTTGTGAGGCTTTGGGAGAGAGCGGCGGGGCCATTTCTGTTTCCACTAGATATAACAGGGAGACGGATGGTGTTGAGATTGTCATTCGGGATGAGGGAGGTGGTATCGCCTCGGACGTGCTGAACAAGGTGACAGATCCTTTTTTTACCACCAAACGGAATATGGGTGGAACCGGTCTGGGGCTGTCAGTCTCAGCCGGTATAGTAAAAGAACATAATGGAATGATCTATTTTGATTCGATGTTGAACCAGGGAACAGAGGTTATTGTGAGCCTTCCGGCCCTTTGTGAACCAGCAGGTTAATGAAAATTGTGACTAAATAGAAATAACAGTCTGTCCCTGAATTCTCAGGCCATAAAGTAAATATAAAATTATGACAAAAAATCTCTATCCATTATTACCTGTGTTGTTGGTCGATGATGAAGATGTCTGGTTGAATAGTTTTGGGCTCACTCTTCATTCTGTTGGGATTGCAAATATCATTACTTGTAATGACTCAAAAAAAGTGCTTGATATGCTACGGGAGCAGGAGTTCAGTGTTCTGGTTCTCGATTTGACCATGCCTCATCTGGCAGGTGATGAGTTGTTGACTCTGGTGGTCAAAGATTACCCTGATATCCCTGTTATTATTATCACTGGACTGGATCAGGTGGAGATAGCTGTTTCCTGCATGAAGCTTGGGGCCTATGATTTTTTCACCAAGGTGGCAGAACAAAATCGATTGACTACCGGAGTGCGTCGAGCCATTGAACTGGGAATGCTTCGTCGTGAAAACAGTTCTCTGAAAGAACATTTCTTTGCGGATACGCTGAAAAATCCTGAGGCCTTTTCGGCCATCGTGACTCATAATAAAAGTATGCACTCCATCTTTCAATATGTCGAGGCCATTGCCACGACATGTGAACCGGTTCTGATCACTGGTGAAACAGGGGTGGGAAAAGAGTTGGTTGCGCAGGCAGTGCATAGGCTCGCTCAAAAGAGCGGCGAGTTTGTTGCCATTAATATTGCCGGTCTTGATGACACCATGCTCAGTGACACCCTGTTTGGTCATCGAAAGGGCGCTTATTCCGGGGCGGAATTGAATAGAAAGGGGCTTATCGCCACCGCAGCTGACGGCAGCCTTTTTCTTGATGAGATCGGAGATCTAAGCCAGGGAGCACAGATAAAATTATTGCGATTGCTGCAGGAACGTGAATATTATCCCCTGGGTTCAGATGTCGCCCGCAGCACCAATGTCAGGATGATTTTTGCAACACATCAGGACCTTGGTTCCCTGCAGGAGTCGGGTAGGTTCAGGCAGGACCTCTTTTTTCGACTACGTACTCATCATGTGCATATCCCGCCTTTGCGTGAGCGCCTGGATGATTTACCGCTGCTTCTTGATTATTTTCTTGAAGATGCTTCAAAAAAACTTGGCAAGAAAAAACCTGCATACCCCAATGAGCTGTTGATCTTGCTGGGAACCTATCACTATCCTGGAAACGTGCGGGAATTTCAATCCATGGTGTTTGATGCCGTTTCTAAGCATAAAAGCCGTACCCTGAGCATGGATGTCTTCAAGGCCTATATTAACAAGTGTTCTGTTGGCTATGAGATTCTTCCGGCATCACAGCCAGTTGAGACTGTTTTTGCTGTCGTTGATCGGCTGCCGACCTTGAAAGAATCGGGACGGTTACTGGTTCAGGAAGCATTGAACAGGGCGCAGGGAAATCAGGCTATTGCAGCACAGATGCTTGGAGTCACTCGGCAGGCCTTGAATTGGCGACTGAAGCAGGAAGGGTAGAATTGTCAAAGACAGGGGAACTCTGATTTTATTACAATCTGTGCGATGAACAGTGCGGTTAAATGGCTGATTGTATCTTTAGATTGGAGGGGACAATGGAAAAGATTGAGTGCCGATTTACTGGTTGTATAGTTGATTTTGAACAGGCGAAAGCGGTGGCCAGGATCGTGGCTGAAAAGGGAAACGAGTTTGCCACTTTGATGTCCTGGTGCGATCGTGACAAAAGGGTCCATTCTCCCCACTGCCTGCAATGTGAGATCAAGGGTGAGCCAGGTTGGGAGGTCTATGGACGAAATCATGACGGGCGGTTGCGGGTCAGTATCGATGAGGACAAATTTGTTTTTATTTTTTCTTGATTCAAAGAAGTGAGACAGGGGATAAATTGTAAATATGAAAAGTTTTGTTTGTCTCCTTGCCTCTGATTAAAAAAAAAAGGGAGTGTTAACCAATAAATAGGTTAACACTCCCTTTTGTGGTTCAGGATACTGAATACTGCAAATCAGACAAAGAACTTATTCGTCATTTTTCTTTTCAGTCAGTCCTTTAACAATCATGGCGCCAGCCAGACCAAGCAGACCAAGATCTCTGGCCTTGCGCATTGCTGGTTTAACCATGGATGCCATCATCATGCGGCGTTTGACACTGCCCATATCGGCCAGCTCAGGAGTTTTATCCTGGAAGAGAAGGGTGATATCTTTCTTTTTGCCATAGTAGCGCGAATTTGGTCCAATGCTGGCACCCTTAGGCTCCAGTCCTTTGGCACCTTTGGCCACATATTTAGCAACCTCTGATTTAGGATCATCAAGGTCACCAAAGATACGGGCATTGGTGATACAGGTCTGGACGCAGGCAGGAACAAGTCCGGCCTCAACACGGGGCATACAGTAGGTGCATTTATCAGCCTTGCCGTCGGATGAGACATCATCGACCATGGCAGGGTTGACATAACGGGCACCATAAGGACAGGCCTCAGCACAGTCCCCGCAGCCAAGACAGCGGCTCTTGTCAATCTGAACGGTCCCGTTAAAGGGATCTTTCCAGGTTGCAGCAACTGATTTAGTGATGGTCTTACCCGTTTTTGCATCTTTAAAGGTTACATCTACCGGATCGGCAGGGCATGCATCCACGCAGGGTGGTTTTGCACAATGGTTACACAGACCGGGATAGTAGGTAGAGGCGAGCTCATCCCCCACCTTGCTGGGTCCAAGACGGTGGACCCAGTTCCGGCCAAACTCAACCGGAACCTCCCACTCCGCCTTACAGGCTATGGCGCAGGCGTGGCAGCCTACACAGCGTTCTAGATCAATGATCATTCCGTATTGCATCGAAAATATCCTCCTGAAAAAGGCTCAAGGTTTTGGTTAAGCTGGAATATCCAGGGCTTTGCCATCCTTGGTCAGTTTAACAAAGTTGTTACGCATACCATGACATCCGGTCTCCGGGTCAATGGCGATCTTGGTGATCAGGCTCTGGTCGTCAACACCCTGGCCGACACCAGCAGTCAGCAATGGGTTGGCTGATCCATAGCCATGGTACATATAGACAGCATCTTTTCTGATACCCGGTGTTACCTTGACCGTGGTGGTGGTACGGGATTTAACCCCTTCACTGTTGATAAAACCAACGGTGTCTCCCTCTTTCAAACCAAGTTTGGCGGCAACTTCATTATTGAGCCATACAGGATTGGTTGACATCTCATGATTAAGCCAGACGTTGTTCTGGCTGCGGTTGAATGTATGTACAGGGGTACGGCCATAGAGCAGTCGGGCATAACCAGCTGGCACCTCTTCTACAGCCTTATAGGTCGGAGCACCGGGGTGACCGGCAGCGGCGATCTCTTCATTAAACAGCTGAACCATGAAGTCTTCAGGCACGCCATAAGGAGAGAAACCTGGCTGGAGATGAATGCCTCCCTCGGCCTTAACTGATGCCAGACTGATATTGGCTGATGCCAGGGTCTTATCCACAAGTTCTTCCAGGGTCTGAACCGGAATCTCTTTCTCGTGGCCCATACGTTTCGCGATTTCGTTAGTGATATAGACCTGATCCTTGCGCTCAAACATAGCTTCTACAAGGGGCATACGGGGGGCGATGAACTGGGTTGGTTCCTTGTCAGTAGCCTTAACCTTGCCAACTCCGGTTTTGATCTCGTCGTGACGCTCAAGATAGGAGGACTCAGGCAAAAGAATATCGGCCCACATGGTTACATCGGTGGGCATGACATCGACGCACATGACAAAATCCATGGCGTTGAAAACCTGCTTCATCTTCTCCTGATTGGGAATGGTCTGCATGGGGTTTTGACCCCAGACCACACAACCCTTGATTGGATAAGGCTTACCGCTGATCGCGCAGTCACGGATCAATTCGGTTGGAGTACCGGGAGGGTTGAAAGCATAAACCTTTTTATCTTTAAGGAAGTTGAGGTTGTGCTCATTGCCGTGCTCTTGCGGGGCCCAACTGGTCTTACCCAATTTGGCGGGATTTTTAGGTGGAACCCAGCCGCCTTTCACATAGTAGGCACCAAGGAGTGCGGTCAAACATGCGAGAGACCGTTCACGCTGGAAGTCATTGCCGTACCAGGATACGTGACGACCTGGATGGATGGCCACATTCGGGGCATTGGCAGCAAGCAGCTCCGCCACTTCTTTGATCTGCGCAGCTGGGATGTCACACTCTTTGGCTGCCTTGTCCAGGGTCCATTCGGAAATGGCCGTAGAAAACTTGTCAAAGCCGGAAGTATGCTTGGCCACAAACTCTTTGTCATACTTATTGTTTTTAACCAGGTAGTTCATGATAGCCAGGAGATAGGCGGTATCGGTGCCTGGCTTGATCTGTACCCAGATGTCGGACTTGGCAGCAGCAGCGGAGTAGCGTGGATCAGCTACAACCAGTTTTGCGCCGCCCTGCAGACCTTTCATGTAAGACTTGATGTGGGAGACATGGATGTTTTCACCCAGATGACTACCAACCAGGAAGATGACCTTGGTGTTGGACATATCAACCATCTCACCAGGGGCCTTGCCGATGGTATTTACGTAGGCTGAGTCGCGGATACCGCGGCACTGGAAGAAGGATGCCTCGCTCACATTGTGGGTGCCCACCGTGCGCTCAAAGAAGTGCATAGGATATTTGGCTGACGCACCATGGGGAAATACGCAGATTCCCTGAGGGCCATGCTGATCAACAACTGCTTTGAGCTTGGAGCCGCACTCGTCGAGTGCCTCTTTCCAGGAAATACGCTTCCAGACGGGCTCACCACGTTTTCCCACGTTTTTCAAGGGGTATTTCAAGCGGTCTACATCGTAGAGCAGTTTTACACCGGCGTTACCGCGGGCACAAATGGCTGAACCATTGTCAATGGACTTGGGGTTGCCCTCAAGTTTCATCAACTGGCCATCGCGAACCTTGCCCACCAGCTGACAGCGCCAGAAGCACATCTCGCACAGTCCGCCGACAACAGTTGTGTCACCCATGGTGCCCTTTGGTTCAAGGGACGCCTTGGCAACACCTGTTTCTGCGGAGACGACCTTGGACAGAGGTATCGTGGCTGCTGCCAGGGATGCCGTCTGAAGGAACTTACGCCTCGTTAAGTTGAAAGCCATCTTCCTCTTCCTCCTTTGTAAAAGAATCAATTAGGGTTACAACCATCCTGTAATAAGGATGGCGGGTTTCTTCTGCGACTCGGGGGCAAAATTGTTTGTACCAGGGTCTAAACAGCTTGCTGAGAAATTCTTCCTCTCCTGTGAAATCTTCCTCTTCAGCCAGGAGTGAAAGGAATTCAAGTTCGTGAACCAGATGATCAGGGAGGTCTGCATTGTCCTCCATCGTAAAACCTTTTTCTCGGTAAAAACTAAGGGTCCTAAGGGCAAAGGATCCCTGAATGGACTTATCCATGTAGACAGAGGCAAAAGGCGGGGCGACCACGTGGGGAACACCATTTATGAACAAACGGGTGTATTCTATCTGCAGGTCTTCGATAAAGTCTGAAGAGTGTTCCAGGGCGTTTCGTATTTCTTTTCCTTCTGTTATTGCACCAAAAGTACCCAGAAGATTGTAGAAGACATTAAAAAAGTCATCATTCATCCATTCCGAATCAGGGTATTGCATGCATTGGGCCATGAAGCGATACAGGGAGGCTATATCCTGGGATGTGTTTGATTCTGACATAAAGAATAAAAGTATGAGAGTATATGAATGTGTTTCATGGAATAACCCGAGAAGTTCAGGTAAGAGAAAGTATCTCTTTTGGCAACAGATGTATCCATGATTAACTGTTAATAATAATTAGCTAAATAGCGTAGCGAATATTAACAGACCTGTCAAGAGACAACGATTTACTTATTGCATAGGGACGTATATTTCTTGATAAGAATGGTTTTTTGGTAAGACGATGCGCTATAGTCCATCATCACTGGGAGTTGTACTTCGAAGTTGAATCCGCCGCCCATTAGAGGGCTTTATTTGTAGCAGATTTTCCACTTAAAGGCTTGTTCAAATTTTCGGGAAAATCTCTCTCCTAATGGGCAGCTTTATTCACAGTGATATTGTGTTTTTTTAATTGCTTCCAGAGTGTTACCCTGGATATTCCCAGGATTCTAGCTGCTTCAGACTTATTTTCTCCACTCTGATGAAGTGCATCCAGTAATTGTTGGCGTCGGTCAGTGGGATGCTGCTTGCGTCTGTCCGTTTTGTTCTGGGTTAATGCGTTTCTGAAATTGGCAGGCAGGTGATCGGGAGTAATCTCCCCGCTTGGGCAGATGACAAAGCAGTAATCGATTACATTGATGAGCTCCCGAATATTGCCCGGCCAGTGATAAGAAAAGAGGAGGTCGAGTGCTTCTGTGTTCATTGCACTGATTTCTTTATTGTTTTTCAGGCGTCCCCGCTCCAGGAAGGTTTTAATAAGCAGAGGGAGATCTTCCAACCTCTGCCGTAAGGGGGGGATGATGATGGGAATAACGCCTATCCTGTAATAAAAATCATTACGAAATTTTCCTTCATCCATGAGTTGATTGAGGTTTTGATTGGTGGCTGAGATAAGGCGTACATCAATGGGAACAGGTTGGTGATCTCCCACTCGTTCGATCTCGTGTTCCTGTAGAACCCGTAACAATTTGGTCTGGGTTGAGAGAGGCAGGTCTCCGACCTCATCAAGAAGAATGGTTCCATGGTCAGCTGCCTCGAAACGGCCGATTCTGGTTTTGTCAGCTCCGGCAAAGGCGCCTTTGGCATGACCAAACAATTCACTCTCCAGGAGATTCTCATTTAAGGCCGCACAGTTTACCTTGATGAAAGGTCCATTTTTTCTGTCACTTAAGCGATGAATGGCGTTGGAAACCAGCTCTTTGCCGGTGCCGCTTTCTCCGTAGATGATCACTGGGGCCGTTGATTGTGCGGCGCTCCTTATCACTTCATAGACCTGGCGCATGGCCAGGCTGTTGCCGATGAGTCCGTGGAAGCCATCTTCCTGATTCAGGTGCTTCCGAAGGTCGGTGATTGTTTTTTCCTTGGCCGTGAGTGAACTCAGGTCAGTCACGGTCTCCACCCCGGCAACAACCTGTCCTTCTGCATTGGTAAGGACTGTTGCATTTTTCAAAACATTGAGTCTGGTACCGTCTTTACATCGCAAAATGCAGTGGAGATCTTGGACATCGCCTTTGAGGAAAAGGGTGCAGGACAAAGTTGGTTGTCCTGCCTTCTGGGAATGACAGTTGTCACATTCAAGAATGTTGCATGATTTTCCCTCCATCTCATTTTTTTCATAACCCAGCATCTTCTCAAGGGCATAGTTGGCATAGAGGATTTGGCCAGAGGGGGTGACCAGCATCAGGCCCTCCTTCATATTTTCAACAACGCCTTTCCAGTTGTCGCAAAAATAGTCTTGCAATGTTTCCTTTTGGGTCATGGTGGCTGTCTTGTTGTGAGGGAGGTTAGGAGCCGAGATAATAAGAAGTCTGGCAAAAAATATTGTTAACAATGTTAACATTGTTTTTTGAAAGTGTTAAGTGAAATGTTAACAGAAAAGTTTTGTGGGAATCAATGTTGTGATGAGCCAATTGAAGAGTGAGGTCGGAGTATGTCTTCAGTGAGTAGCAATAAAAAAAGGAGTTTCAGGCTGACGCCTGAAACTCCTTTTTCCATGGGTGGGGTGAATGATGGGACTCGAACCCACGACCGCCTGGACCACAACCAAGTGCTGCCACCAACTGAGCTACATTCACCACATAATAATTTTATTATTATTATTATTGTGTTGCCTTTTATACCCGTTGGCTAAGGTTTTTGCAAGGGTAAAATGTAGGCACAGCCAAGGAATGAAGAAGCTTCTTGTCTCATTCTTTGGCTGTGTCTTGGTGTCAATTAAGTTCAGTGGGGAAAATTGTAAAGGGGCAATTACTTACATGTCTGCCTGGCAGTGCATGCATTTTTGGGCCTGGGCCTTGATGAGTTCGGCACAGTGCGGGCACTCTTTTTTAAAGTGGGCTTTGAGGATGTCGCTGATAATCATGCTGCACTCCTGGGTCAGGGATGTGTCTCTGAAGGTGTGATTCCTGATGGGATCAATGCAGGAAAGATCGTTGAGTTGTCTCAGGCAGGCGATAGCCTTTTGTCTGTTGGCAAGGTGTGCAGATTCGTCAAGAATTAGTGTCAGAACTGGGGTGAGATTATGTCCTTCCACGCACGTTTCAAGGGCGGCCTTTGCTTCCTGTTCCTTAAGGTATCGTTTGTTTTGCATTTTCACCGCCTCTGTGTCAATTAAGCTACCGGTGAAGGCATATTCACTGGCAACCATCATTACGTTCTGTTCTTTACTTCCTGGTAACTGCATGCGGCGATACGATCCCTTGTGGCCGTACTTGAGCTCAACATGCTCCCATCCATTTTTAAAAACGGGGCATTCATTGTTCAGGCAGATAAACAAGACCTCTGACCCCCAGCCAAGGCCATCGCCGACATGGACAGGGGGGGCTTCGCAACAGGACATCTCGGTCTGGCAGCTGGGGCAGATATGAACTTCGTCTAGATAACTGAAATCACGGCTAAACATATGTATTTCTCCTGAAAGGGGATAAAGATATTTATGAAAAAATTAGGGGGTATAATTACTCGCTTGAGATCTTTAAAAACTAATGAGTTTCTTGGTTGCTTTGCCGGAAAGATTCCGGGGGCGCGCATTGTGTTCCTTCAGACCGAAGGATTGACGGGCCTCAGCCAGGGCCTTTTATCCATCCATAGAAATAGAGAAGGAGGAGCCAGCCAGCCAGGATTAGAACAAAGAGGCTGTTGCTTGATCGTCTTTTATCTGTTGGTGGTCTCTGGACCAAGTCGTCGCAGCTGTTCTGGTTTTCTGTCACCTTAAACCTCGCCCTTCATCCCTGCCCTTGTTAAGACCTCATCAACTGCGCGGGCCTGCTTCATCCTGGCATCAAGGAAAGCGGGAGTCAGATAGGTGCGGTTTTGATCCATCAAATCACAGAGCTTGGTGATTTTTCCTCCTTCCGCCAGATCAATGATCTCCAATAGATTTTCGGCAAAACTGCGCACGATTTTTCTGCCGTCACCACCAGTGGCCATGATCTCAGCATAGGTGCGAGGATTCTGGTTATGCACCCGGGCCATGGCCAGAATGCCGTAACGGGAGGTGAGGGTTGAGTGGCTGCCTATATCCTTGCAGTCGATTCCGTGTTGTCTCAAGGCACTGGCCATGGCCACGGAGATAATAGTCGGTAATTTCTGGCCGACTCCCATGAGCAGATCATGTTTGTCCGGGGTGTCCTGGAAAATGTCCGCACCGTGTTTGTAGAGAAAGGCCTCAAATTCTCCACAGAAACCGCCACTGCGAGGAGTTCGAACCACGGAGGCGTTTTTGTCTTTCATAGTCACTGCCTGGGGGCCCCAGAGGTTATGGACCAGCATGATCTCCACGCCCTGTCTGGTGACCTCCATGGCAGCTTTCAAGGTGTTTTCAGATTCACCCGCAAGCAGGATCAGGGCCTGGCCGTCTTGCAACAGCCCCCCGTATTGACGGATAGTGTCAACCGTGACTGAGATGGGGACGCAGATGATAACGACATCAACCTGGGGGATCATCTCCTCAGGCCGCAGGGTGGTGGATCGCCCGGTCATCAGGGTGCGGTAGCCTTCATTCTCGAGGCGATCGGCAAACCAGCTGCTCATGTCGCCTGTACCGATGAAGCCGAAGGTCTTGATCTTCTTGACCCGCATGTCAACACGGGGGAAGGAGCCAAGAAGTTTCAGGCAATCTTCTTCCTGGATGATATTCTTTTCGATACTTTCCAGGGCGCGGCTGAGGCGTTCGTCGCCGATGTGGCCCTCCACCTCGATGTAAATCTGCAACTTCTGGGTCCTGATGTCGTTTTCCGAACGAAGATCCAGAATGTTGATGCCGCGACGGGTGAATTCGCCGAGAATGTCAACAAGAACGCCAACCCGGTCTTTGAGGGGTCGGGTGATGATGGCAGTGGCGTCATAACCAGTCTGGATGGCCAAATTTGAACCAAGGACGGCAAAACGGGTGCGGTTATGAGGGACAACTTCCCTGGTTATGATTTCCAGGCCATGTCGGTGCAGTAGCTCTTCCGATTCAATAACTGCTTGATCCAGGATATTACGGTTCTTGATATCGGCCAGGGCCACGTCGATATCCTGGACTGTCATCAGGGTGGCCGTTGGGTAGTATTCTGCTATAAAGTCTTCGCACTGCTTGAAGACCGAGCCACGACCTACGATGGTCTTTATCTGTCTCGTTCCGTCTTGTTGTTGCAGGGCGCCCAGAGACAGATGAATGGGGAGGACAATATTGTCAATCCAGTACCCTTCTTCGAGTTGTTCCATGAGGCGGAAATACTCTTTGATCTCACCTTCCCGGGTATTGTAGATAGGGATGAGTGCCAGATCTGTTTCTTCACTGATGAAGGCATTGATAATGTCAGGAATCCGGTTGTAAAAGCGAAGAATGGCGTCAGTGGCGTATTTACGTGCGGCCTGACAACCGGCTGAGCCATCGGGCCCGAGAGTGGCAATGCTGATCATGACTGATTCTGCTGGATAGTGATGCTAAAAGTGTTAAGCCGCTGAAACTGAAGAATATTTGCTTTCAGCAAAAACGGCATAAGGCATCGTGACGAAATGGTTAGAGAATCTTTTCCGTTACGGCCATTGAACAGTACGCAAACTATTTCGCCAGAATAAACATTATCAGCGGCTAAGGCAAGTGTTTAAGGTGTGATTGGATGATTTGTGGTTCAGGTGGAATGATGCGGAGGGGGTAGGAATCGGGTGAAGAGAAAAATGATGGTTCTCATCACCCGATTAATACCGGGGAAGGATATTGGAATCAGGGCCAGAGGAGTGTTTTGTGGATCCAGCCTTCTGTGCCTTTGGCGTGTTTTACCTTGACCCAGTCACCTTTTGAGGAGATCTTGGTCAGGACCACTCCGCGCTCGATATTGGCGACAATTGCGCTATTGGTTGACGGCTCGGAGCGCATATTTATTGTATTTTGGGCGTTAACAATGAGGGTGTTACCGGGGCCCACCAGCGTCTTGTGAATCCAACCGCTGTCATTTTCAAAGTCAGAGATTTTCAACCAATCTCCTTTCTTTTCCACGATCTTCAGAGGGTATCCTTGAAAAAGTTCCATGGCTATTTGATCATCAGTACTGGGGCCAGTACGTACATTGATGCCATCTGATTTGACACTGACTGTTTCCGCGTAAAGAGTAGACGTGCTCAGCAGAACAAGTGCGCTGCAGGTAATAAGACATCGGGTGAAAATGTGTGACAGACGAATTTGCGTGCTCATGATTTTTATGTATCCTGATTGAGTCAAACTTGAGAGGGGTGCCTTGAGATCGTCGAACGGTCAATCCGTCCCACTCAACAAAAAGTCTGATTTTTTTAAGGCATCCTTTGAAAAAAATCAGCTTAAAACTTATCAAACCAATTTGTCTATATATCATTAATGCTTTTTTAAGTCAAACTTCAAGTCCTTTTTTTTGAAAAAAAGTTCTTTATCTCTTTGTTGTTATAGTGTTATTTTTTAAGTGTGAAGGATGCCTTTTTGCGGGGCATGGCTATTTGTTATCTCTTTAGTGTTGATTTATGTCGGTTTACCGTCTTAAATGCTTGCCTTAAAATACTGCCCTTTTGTTTTGATCTCGATCCGATATTGATATGAACCAGAAAATAAGCAGGGAATAAGTGTGAAGACAGCTGTTATTGCCCTGACACGGGGGGGCAGGGAAATGGCAGGCAGAATCGTTGCCGGTCTTGAGAACTGTGAACTTTACGAGATCACAGGTGGTATTGTGTCAACCATACAGAAGATCTGGTCTCATTATGACGGTCTGATCTGTGTCATGGCAACCGGTATTGTTGTGCGGGCCATTGTTCCCCTGTGCCGGGATAAAAAAACTGACCCTTGCGTGCTCGTCCTCGATGAAAAGGGGCAGTTTGTGATTAGTCTGCTTTCCGGCCATCTGGGCGGTGGTAACGGGCTGGCTCACAAGGTGGCCGCGATCACTGGAGGTACGGCGGTGATCACCACTGCCTCGGATGTAACCGGCCATACAGCCCTTGATTTATGGGCAACGGAGAATGATCTGCGGGTACAGAATCCGCAGCGTCTGACCGGATTTTCCGCGAAACTGGTCAATGAAGGCGGGGTGAGTTTTTTTTCAACTCTGGAATGCGGCAGCCTGCCTGCTGATTTCAAGGTGGTGACTGAGCCGGCCCTGGCGGATATTATTCTTTCCCATGGGACCTTCGATCCCCTCGAGCACCCTGAAGCCCTTGTGCTCTGCCCCTGTAATCTCTACCTGGGACTGGGATGCAACCGGGGGGCCAGTGCTACTGATTTTGAGCGGGCCGTAACGGAGTTGTGTGCTCGATACCGGTTGGAGCGTTCCGCCATTGCCGGAATTGCCAGTATTGATCTTAAAGCGGATGAGGCCGGGCTGCTCCAGTTTGCCAGGGAAAATAATCTGCCCATCCGTTTTTATACCAAGGATGAACTCAACCAGGTTGAGGGAATATCCACATCGTCTGCGGTGATGGCCGCAACCGGAGCCAAAGGGGTCGCGGAACCTGCGGCCATGCTGGCGGCAGGCGATGGCACGACCCCGGGACAACTAATAGTAAGGAAGATAAAATGGAAGGATGTAACTGCGGCTGTGGCCGAAAAGAAGTTGACGGACATGGCGAAAACCACGGTCAGCAAGGCATGATCAGCGTGGTTGGCACAGGTCCTGGGGGGCTTGACCACCTGACTCCTGCGGCCAGCAAGGCGATTACTGCGGCCGATGTGATTGTCGGCTATCGCACCTATCTTGATCTGATCCCTGAGCTGCTTGTGGGCAAAGAGGTTCTCTCTTCGACCATGATGCAGGAGGTGGATCGTTGCGCCAAGGTCCTGGATCTTGCTGAGTGCGGCAAGCGGGTGGCCCTGGTCTCCGGCGGTGATCCGGGAATCTATGCCATGGCCGGTCTGGTCTTTGAGATGGCGGCGCAAAGGGAGAGTAGACTTGCCATCGAGGTAATCCCCGGCATTGCCGCGGTCAACGGCTGTGCGGCCCGCCTCGGAGCGCCGCTGATGCACGATTTTGCGGCCATCAGCCTCTCTGATCTGCTGACTCCCTGGGAGCTGATTGAAAGGCGTCTGGAAGCCGCGGGTATGGCTGATTTTGTCATTGCCCTCTATAATCCCAAATCGAAGAAGCGGACGGAGAATATCGTGCGGGCCAGGGAGATTCTCCTTAGCCATCGTCCGAGCACTACGCCGGTGGGCATTGTCACCGCCGCCACCCGCGATGATGAGGTCATTACCCTGACCACCCTGGGCGCCATGCTCGATGCCGATATCGGCATGCAGTCGACGGTCATCATCGGCAATGCCAGCACCTTTGTCTGGAATGGTCATATGGTAACCCCCCGGGGCTATGCCGGTAAGTATCAATTGGATAAAGATAAAAGCTGTTCATGCGCCTGATCCTTCTCCGTCATGGCCGGACCGGGTTTTCGGGCCGCTATGTCGGCTCAAGCGATGTCCCCCTCTCCGAGGATGGCAGGGAGCAGATCCTCGATCTGCGGCCAAACCTTGGCACAATGAAGATCGATGCCATGCTGGTAAGCCCCATGCTGCGCTGCACTGAGTCTGCCCGTCTGCTGGATCTGGGGCTGCCGATGCAGCTTGACCCTGATCTGCGTGAGATAGATTTCGGACGCTGGGAAGGGAAGACTTTTGCCGAGATCGAGGCGCAGGACCCGGATCTTGTGCAGGACTGGGCCTCCGGTGCAGTTGATTTCTGCTTCCCCGATGGCGAGGCGACAGCCGGGTTTGCCAGTCGGATGGATGCTGTCAAAAATCGTCTGCTGGCCTCGGATGTCCAAACTATGCTTCTTGTTGCCCATGGCGGGGTGATCCGCTCCCTGATCTGTGGGCTCCTTGGACTGTCCCAGAAGGATTGTCTTCTCTTTCAGGTGGCCAAGGGCCATTACAGCACCATTGACCTGTATGATGGCGGCGGAGTGCTGACCGGTTTCAACTTAGGGAGTAGATGCTAATGGGTAGACTGATCCTGGTGACGGGTGGGGCCAGAAGCGGCAAGAGTGATTATGCCTTGCAACTGGCGCAGTCGCTTCCCAGCCCGCGCTGTTTTATCGCCACCTGTCCGGTAGTTGATTCCGAGATGGATGAGCGTATTACCCGCCATCGTGAGGAGCGTGAAGGAGCAGAGTGGCAGACCGTTGAAGAACAGACGGATATCGCCGCCATCCTTCGATCGCATCAGGACTCTCCAGTCTGCCTGATTGATTGCCTCACCCTCTGGGTGAATAATCTTTTGTATCATGCTGATATGTCGGAGAAATTGTTTGGTGATGCTGAGGTGCGCCGTCAGTGTGATCTCTTGACTGAGGCTGCATCCATCCATCAGGGAACAGTGATCTGTGTCACCAATGAAGTGGGAATGGGGATTGTCCCGGACAATGCAGCAGCCAGAGTTTACCGCGATCTGGTGGGCCGCTGCAACCGGATGATAGCCGCAGCCGCGTCTGAGGTCTACCTCGTCAGTTGCGGGATCCCCCTGCGCCTGAAATAATGTGAGCTTCGTATAAATAACCTAGGGTTGGTTCCCTTGTGCCGCATGGAAACCAGATAATTCTTAATTCTTAATTTCTAATTCGTAATTCATACCATGAGCCTTTTAGAGAAAACCCTGCAAAGAATATATCCGCAAGACAGTATCTCCCGTGAGCGCGCCAAGGAGCGCCTTGATCAGCTGGCCCTGCCCCACTGGGCCCTTGGCGATCTCATGGATCTGGCCCTTGATTTGGCTGGGATGACCCGCTCCATGATGCCTGCGGTCAAGCGAAAGGCGGTGGTGGTGATGGCCGGGGATCATGGGGTGGTGGCCGAGGGGGTGAGCAAGTTTCCCTCTGAGGTGACGCCGCAGATGGTCTATAACTTCGTCAACGGCGGGGCGGGCATCAATGCCTTGGCCAGACAGGCCGGGGCCGAGGTGATTGTGGTGGACATGGGTGTGGCGGCTGATCTTCGAGAGCTGTCCGCAGCGGGCAAGATCATCAATAAGAAAGTGGGCATGGGCACCGATAATATCGCCGTCGGTCCGGCCATGAGCCGGACTATGGCCCAGATGGCAGTGGAGGCGGGGATTGATATCGCCAATGAGCTGGCCGGACGCATTGATGTCTTCGGCACCGGCGACATGGGTATCGGCAACACCACGCCGTCCACTGCCATTGCCGCGGTGTTCACCGGCAAGTCGGTTGAGGAACTCACGGGTCGGGGGACCGGTCTTGATGACGCCCAGTTGAGCCATAAGACCAAGGTGATCATCAAGGCTCTGGCCGTGAATATGCCCGATGCCAGAAACGGCCTCGATGTCCTGGCCAAGGTTGGCGGTTTCGAGATCGGCGGCATTGCCGGCCTGATCCTGGGGGCTGCCGCCAACCAAAAGCCGATCGTGGTCGACGGCTTTATCTCCACGGCTGGAGCCCTGGTTGCTTATGCCATCGAGCCCTTTGTCCGTGATTATATCATCTGCGCCCATCGCTCCATGGAGCCGGGGCACGCCGCCATGCATGAAAAACTGGGACGTAAACCGCTGCTCGACCTGAATATGCGACTGGGTGAGGGGACCGGCGCAGCCTTGGCCATGAATCTGGTGGAGGCAGCTGTGGCGGTGCTCACTGAGGTGGCGACCTTTGCCGAGGCTGCGGTTGCCGGGGCTGACAAGTAAGACGTGAGCGAACAGGGGAAGAACAGGCAGGCGTGGGCTCCGGATACGCTTAAGTTCCCGCTGGCAAGCTTTCTGGCAGCTCTCCGTTTTCTGACCATTGTGCCGCTGGCCTGGCGCTGTGAATATGATGGCCGCTTTTTTGCCGCAAGTCTGGCCTGGTTCCCGGTGATCGGGCTGTTGATTGGTCTGACTTGCGCTACGCTCATCTCCGGCCTCATTTCGTTCTTCCCGCCGTCTGTTTTAGCTATGGCCGCCATTGTTCTGCTGGCCGCGATCTCCGGCTGTCTGCATCTCGATGGTCTGGCTGACAGCGGCGACGGCCTGCTCAGCTCCCGTCCCCGTGAATGTATCCTGGAGATCATGCGCGACAGCCACACCGGGGCCATGGGCGTGATCGCCATTGTCGTGGTGCTCCTGGGTAAATATGCGGCTCTTTCTTCTCTTGGCGCTCCGACCTTGATTGCCACCCTTATCGTTATGCCCCTGGCCGGTCGCTGCGCCATCGTCGTGACCATGGCCTTCCTGCCTTACGCAAGAGAAGGCGAGGGGCTGGGGCGCCTTTTTTATTCGCCTTCCAGCCGCTGGGCCGCGCTCTGGTCCTTTGCCTTGCTGGCAGGAGTCCTCTCCTGTAGCGGATGGCGGATGTCTCTGGTCGTTCTCGTCGCCGTCTTTACCACCGTGCTTTTGTTTTCCCTGTGGTGCCGCGCCCGAATCGGCGGGGCCACTGGAGATACCCTGGGCGCGGTCTGTGAACTCACCGAGATGATGGTTGCCATTGCCATGACCTTCGGAGTCAATACCCAATGAAGAACAAAATCTCTCCTTCACAATATGGCGTCACCGGCCATGGCGGCAATGTCCATGGACTGGCTCGGGACATGGGCATAGATGTGGCTACACTGCTCGATTTCAGCGCCAATATCAATCCTCTGGGTCCGCCGGAGTGGCTGCGTCCGCTTATCAGTTCCGAGGTGGCCTCGCTGGTTCATTATCCTGATCCTTATGCCGGCAAGCTGGTGCAGGCCATTGCCGAGCGCTATCAGGTTCCCGCGGAGTCGGTGCTGGTGGCCAACGGCACCACTGAGCTGCTCTATCAGCTGCCGAAACTCCTTGGTTGCGCCCAGGCCCTGATCCCCTCTCCCTCTTATATCGATTATACAAAGGTGATGGAGCTTGCCGGGATGACCGTTCGTCCCTTCCTGCTCTCTGCTGAGCGCGGATTCACGCTCCAGCCCCAGGAGCTTTCCCCACTGCTCACCGGCGGGGAACTGGTGGTGATCGGCTCCCCCAATAATCCCACCGGGGCGCTGGTTGATCCAGAAGAGATCATCCGACTGGCCGAGGGACATCCGGCTACCCTGTTTCTCATTGATGAGGCCTTTCTTGAATTTGTCGTGGATGGAAAAAGCGTCGCTTTTGCCGCCGATAACATCATGAGTCTCCATTCCCTGACCAAGTTCTATGCCATCCCCGGTCTGCGTCTGGGTTTCGGTATCTTTCCACTTCCCATTGCCCGTCTGCTGCGCGAGCATCTGCCGCCCTGGACTGTCAACACCCTGGCCCAGGCCGTGGGCGTCAGGGCCCTGGCCGATGAGGAATATGGGGAGCAGACGCGGGTCTACTGCCGGGAACTGCGCAAGAAGCTGGTACTGGATCTGCAACTTTTTCCCGCTTTGCAGCTCTTTGACTCCGCCGCCAATTATCTGCTGCTGCGCCTGAAGGATGGCAGCGACGCCCGCATCCTTGCCGGGCAGCTGCTGGAACGGAAGATCATGATCCGTACCTGCTCCAATTATACCGGGCTGGATGCCAGCTATTTCCGGATTGCCGTGCGTACTGAGAAGGAAAACAGTCTGCTGCTCCAGGCCCTGAGCGAGATCCTGCAAGCGCGTCCAGCGGCTCCGGGGAAATCTTCCAGGAATCCTGTCCCGAAAAGAGCGCGTCCCCTGATGTTCCAGGGTACCTCCTCCAATGCCGGAAAATCGGTGCTCACCGCCGCCCTGTGCCGGATCCTGCTCCAGGACGGGGTGCGGGTGGCCCCGTTCAAGGCCCAGAACATGTCGCTCAACTCCTTTGTCACCCGTGACGGGCTGGAGATGGGGAGGGCCCAGGTGGTGCAGGCCCAGGCCGCCCGTCTCGACCCGGACGTGCGCATGAACCCGGTGCTGCTCAAACCCAACTCCGATACCGGCAGTCAGATCATTGTCCACGGGCGGTCGGTGGGCAACATGGATGTCATGACCTATCTCCGCTACAAGGAAACGGCCATGCAGGCGGCTCACGCCTCCTATGACAGTCTGGCCGTCGATTACGATGTGATCCTGCTGGAAGGTGCGGGCTCGCCGGGTGAAGTCAATCTCAAACGGCACGATATCGTCAATATGGGGATGGCCCGATACGCCCAGGCCCCGGTACTGCTGGTCGGCGATATCGACCGGGGCGGGGTCTATGCCTCCTTTGTCGGCACCATGGAGGTGCTCAACGAGTGGGAGAGGGCGCTGGTGGCAGGCTTTGTGGTCAACCGCTTCCGGGGTCAGGCCTCACTGCTGCAGGCGGCCCACGACTATGTGACCGCCCATACCGGCCGCGAGGTGCTGGGGGTGGTTCCCTATCTGAAGAACCTGGGTATCCCCGAGGAGGATTCGGTCTCCTTCAAGGCGGGCCTCTTTCAGGGCGATCGGCCCGCAGGCGACCATGTGGAGATTGCCCTGATCAGTCTGCCCCATATCTCCAATTTCACCGATATCGAACCCCTGGCCGCTGAACCCGATGTTTATCTCAGGGTGGTGGAACGGGCGAAGGATTTAGGATATCCCCAGGCCATTATCCTGCCCGGTTCCAAGAACGTGATCCATGATCTGGCCGCCCTTGCCTCCTGCGGACTGGCGGCAGCCATCCAGCAACAGGCGGCGGCGGGCTGTGAGATCATCGGGGTCTGCGGCGGCTATCAGATGCTGGGGACAAGCATCGAAGATCCGCTGGCCATCGAGTCCAACCAGGGCACGATTGTCGGTCTTGGACTGCTGCCCATGACCACGGTGCTGGCCGCCGACAAGAGGCTGGTCAGGCAGTCCGGCGTTCATACAGAGTCCGGCCAGCCAGTGCATGGCTACGAGATCCATCATGGCCGCTCGCAGACCGACTTGCTGCCAACGCTTGCCTTCACCGATGGAACCGGATGTGGTGCCGTAGATGCCTCGGGCCGGATCTGGGGCAGCTACCTGCACGGGATCTTCGATTCCGACCCCTTTCGCCGCTGGTTCATCAACCGCCTGCGCCAGCGTAAAGGGTTATCACCATTACCCGGTATCCCCGCCCCCTACGATCTGGAACCTGCCTTCGACCGCCTGGCTGCAACCGTTCGCGAGAGTGTGGATATGAAGCGGATCTATCAGCTTCTGGGGCTGTGATCATGGTTGCTTCTTTTTGCCTGAAAAATGATTTTTCAAGACATGACCCTCACTGTTGAGCCTACGTGCTTGACCAATGAAACCTGAAGGAAGCATGAAAAACGCACTCATAGCTCTAGCTACCGCATGGGGACCACGATTTGGCGGTATCAACGCTTTTAATTGTGAACTTGTCAAGTCCCTGGGAATCCAGACTGATCGGGATTTTGATGTCTTTTGTATCGTTCCCCACGCGACCGAAGATGAAATTGAAACAGCGAAAAGATCCTACCAAGTCCATATCATCGGCTTGGGTCATGCCGACGCAACTTTCGGTGATTCAGTCGTTGAAGACATCGGAAAAGTACTCGTCGAGCATGAGTTAGGCCATATTATCTGGCTCGGACATGATGACAAGACAGGACCATTGGCCCTGCAGTTACGAAATACCCTCGGCGGTCAAGCTGCGCTGATTCATCATATGGCTCACGGAGCATACCAGGGATATAAGAAGGGGAGCAGCCAATCCGCAGAAGACAAGCAAGAAGAACAGCGACGCATGTTTTCCAAGGCAAATTTTTGCCTGGCGGTTGGGCCTCTTCTGACTAAAAAATTAAAAGATCTGTTAAGTACCGAGATGAACCCGCCACCAGTTACTCTGCTGGTGCCCGGTTTGGATGACCCAGCAGAACATGGCGTACATTGCCCGGAAACGCCTCCCAACTATTTTTCTGGTTTTGCGGCCGGTAGACTCTCTCCAGAAGATGACCGTATTAAACAGGGCCGCCTCGCGTTACGTGGTTTTGCCGAGGCAGCAAAACGGGCGCGTCATGCCGGATTCCCACAAACGCTAACGCAGAGTCCTTGTATGAATCTAATGGGAATCGATCCAGAACATGAGGCCGATATCCGTTGCGATTTGCAAGTGTGGGCGGAAAGTCAGCTCGATGTCAAGCTGTTACCGTACAGCGAAGACAGGGGGCAGTACTATCGTAAGCTGGCTGGTTCCAGTTTTGCCATGATGCTATCATGGCATGAGGGTTTTGGCCTCACCGGCTGGGAGGCCATTGCGGCCCGCGTCCCCCTGATCTTGGGGAAAAATTCTGGCCTGTACGAGTTGCTGCGTGACGAATTCCAGAATCAGGGCCAGGGTATTTGTATCCATGCTCTGGATATTGCAGGTCATATGCCACAAACTACGGAAGAGGAGAATCATCGGCCGGAGGATGTGGAAGCGGTCGTATCCGCCATCAACAAGCTGGCGAGCAATCCCGTTGAGGCCAAGCGCGCTGCTCGTCGCCTGCGTGACATGATTGACCGGGAGGGTTGGAACTGGAAGCAAACGGCTCAAACACTTATTACAGCAGTCCAGTTGCCCATGCGTAGTACCCCGGAGAAACCACTCCCACTCCTGGATTCACCGCAGTCAACGAATCTACTGCCTGATTGGCTATCTCCGCCGGCAACACCCCTGTACCGTCCCGAGTGGGGACTCTCTCCCTCGCTACTGCTGCAAGCTACAGCGGCAGTGGTGCCATATTATCCGACCCGACAACCAGTGCTGGACAATTTGTTGGGTTGGGCCGAGCTGATTGATCATCCGGTCAAATTATGCACCTATGTCGGACCAGCTGGCACGGGAAAGACACGTCTGGCCTTGGAGGCGGGCGGAATACTCCAGAAAAAAGGATGGCGCGTCCATTGGCTGGCTGACAATAAACCGGAAAAGTGGATTGAATGCTGGCGCACCCTGCTTGAAGCCAATGTACCATGTCTGGTAGTACTTGATTATGCTGAAACCCGCGCCAACGAAATACGCGCCTTGCTGCAAGAGAGTTTAGTACAGCTCAAAGCGATCCCCTTCCTGCATTTGCGTATCATCCTGCTGGCACGGACCGCTGGCGAATGGTGGACTGATCTGACCGGTGACGAACATGTCAGCATGTTGTTAAACGGTCCAGCCACTACCCGTCCAATGGCCATCCCACCAATTGCAGATGATACCGAAACCCGCATGGCGGTTTACCGGGCGTCTATACAGGCTTTCTCTGAAGCGATGGGACGTACGGTGCCTGATACGTATTATGTTCCATCATTTGAACTGTCCCTCTATGAACGTCCACTCTACATCCAGCTTACGGCTTTGGCGGCGTTGGACGGACAGCGCCCAGCTAGCGCACGATCTTTGCTCGATGAACAGATCAATCGCGAATGGCGCTATTGGAGACACGCCGCCAGCGACCTTTCGCAAATCTCATATACCGACTGGAGCGATGTACTGGCCTTGTTATCCCTTTGTGGCGGCTGCCCTTCGATAGGCGAGGCATCACGTTTGCTCCAAAGCATGGAATTGCCCGTAGAATTGGCAGTCAGTCTGGCACACTGTTATCCCGGACGACCAGGGATTGCTCCTCTGCAACCGGATATGCTGGCAGAATGGCTGTTACTTTGCCGCTTGGGAGAAGCAAGGGGTGGGGCAATTGCGAAGCTTGCTTTGGAACACGCAGTAGAAAGCAGTTTGGTGGTATTGGGAAGGTTCTGCGCGAGTTATGTTGGCAGCATTGCTCTTCCAGTAGAAGTAGAGGAAACCATTGTTGGCGCTCTGGCTGATGTCTGGTCAACACAAGGGCAAAGAGCTGTTGACGTAGCTGATGCCAGTATGCCCGGATTGGGAAAGCTCTTGGCACAGGCATGGAAACGGCTGTCATTTACAGTACAGCAAAGCCTGGCGCAGAATCTCAGGTTGCCTGAGTCTTCCATATGCTTGGTGGATCTTCAGGTAGAGGTAAGCCAAACGCTTCGTAATCGGCCCAACCAATCGGATTTCGAACGTGCAATGTCGTTGAACAATCTCGCCAAAAGCCTATCGGAACAGGGCGACGCCCAGGCCCGCACCGAGGTACTGGCGTGTGCGCGGGAGTCGGTGACAATTTATCGCCAGCTCGCTGAAACACAGCCTGTGGCCTACCTGCCTTATTGGGCATTGTCGCTGAATAACCTCGCCAACCGCCTCTCGGAACAGGGCGACGCCCAGTCCCGCACCGAGGCGCTGGCATGTGCGCGGGTGGCGGTGAAAATTCGTCGCCAACTCGCCGAGACCCAACCTGCGGCTTACCTGCCTGATCTGGCAATGTCGCTGAGCAATCTCGCCAGCCATCTCTCGGTTCAGGGCGATGCCCAGTCCCGCACCGAGGCGCTGGTATGTGCGCGGGAGGCGCTTGAAATTTATAGCCAACTCGCAGAGACCCAATCTACGGCCTACCTGCCTCACCTGGCAATGTCGCTGAACAACCTCGCCAGCCATCTCTCGGCTCAGGGCGACGCCCAGTCCCGCACCGAGGCGCTGGCGTATGCGCGGGAGGCGGTGAAAATTCGTCGCCAACTCGCCGAGACCCAACCTGCGGCTTACCTGCCTGATCTGGCAATGTCGCTGAGCAATCTCGCCAGCCATCTCTCGGTTCAGGGCGATGCCCAGTCCCGCACCGAGGCGCTGGCGTATGCGCGGGAGGCGGTGAAAATTCGTCGCCAACTCACCGAAACCCAACCTGCGGCCTTCCTGCCTGGCCTGGCATTGTCGCTGAACAACCTCGCCACGTATCTCTTGGCACAGGGAGATGCCCAGTCCCGCAGCGAGGTGCTGGCGTATGCGCGGGAGGCGGTGAAAATTCATCGCCAACTCGTTGAGAACCAATCTGCAGCCTACCTGCCTGGCCTGGCAATGTCACTGAACAACCTCGCCTGGCATCTCTCGGAACAGGGGGACGCCCAGTCCCGCACCGAGGCGCTTGCGTATGTGCGGGAGTCGGTGGAAATTGATCGCCAACTCGCCGAAATCCAGCCTGCGGCTTACCTGCCTGGCTTGGCAATGTCGCTGAACAACCTCGCCAAGTGTCTCTTTGAACAGGGTGACGCCCAGTCCCGCACCGAGGCGCTGGCGTATGCGCGGGAGGGTGTGAAAATGTACCGCCAACTCTCCGAAATCCAGCCTGCGGCTTACCTGTCTGATCTGGCAGGGTCACTGCACAATCTCACCAACCATCTCTCGACACAGGGCGACGCCCAGTCCCGCACCGAGGCGCTGGCGTATGCGCGTGAGGCGGTGAAAATTTATCACCAACTCGCCGAGACCCAACCTACGGTCTACCTGCCTGGCCTGGCAATGTCACTGAAAAATCTCGCCAGCCATCTCTCGGCTCAGAGCAACTCCCAGTTCCGTTCCGAGGCGCTGTCATGTGTGCGGAAGGCAGTGAAAATGCATCGTAAACTCGCCGAAACCCAGCCTGCTGCCTACCTGCCTGATTTGGCAGGGTCGCTGAACAACCTTGCCAACCGTCTCTCGGAACAGGGCGACGCCCAGTTTCGCACCGAGGCGCTTGAGTGCGCGCGGGAGTCGGTGAAAATTTATGCTCATGTCTGGAAGGCGATGCCCCATGTGTACGAACGGAAGTTTGAAATTGCCAGCCGTACCTTTGTTCGTTGTGCTGAAGCGTTAGCGTTGGATGGTACGTCAGAGCTTAAGGCCTTGTTGATGGAGATACAGAGCCGGGATTATCAGAAGCTATGATGGCTTTTATGAAAATGTAGAAACTATTAGTAAAAAAATAGGAAATAAGGGGCAGGTCTTGCAATCCTACAATGGCATTTTACAATAAATTCATGGTATTCCCTTTGGGAATAGAACTGGTGGGCGGCCTCTACTGTTTTTCCAGAGGATTTGAGTCACTGCATCTGACCGGCAGGTGGCGTATTTTCCTGGCCGTATTGCCAAAGGAAAAGAGAAGTTTACCGAAAAAATGAAGTATAGATCGACTCCGTGCGGGCCGCGCTCTGTATAGCTTGCGGGTAGCTATTGTTGAACCGCCCTTCGCCCACATCTGCCGGATCATGGACCTGTTCAGATTTACCCTGTGAGGCAAAACCAAGGTGAATATCCAGTGGAACCTCTTCTGCATTGTCCCCAACCTGAAAACAAAAAGTGGCAAGATATGTGCCGATCTTTGCCTGATCAGCACCCAAAAGGTAAAACTGATTGACAATAAAGTTGATTTGCATAGAGAATAGAGCATTGAATACGAGAAACAAGACGGTCGGAAATCAAAACTGATAAAGATATCCAACCCCAATGAAAACAGTGAAAAATTCACTCATTTTTCATTCGGATTATTATTGTAAACCGGGTTTTCCTGCAGAGTCGTTAGGTGCCTGAGATGGAGATATAAATTCAATTATGAGCAATCTGGAAGAGTTAGGGTATAGCGACTGGTTTAAGAGTCGAGTAGATGATGAAAAAATCGCTGCTCATGGACTGGCGCGGGTAATATCTGTGCATAAAGACAGTTATACCGTAAGCAAAGGTAAGGAGGAGGTATTTGCTGAATTATCAGGAAATCTTCTCTATAGCACAGAGTCTGCTAGTGATCTTCCTACTACCGGTGACTGGGTTTATGCAGACTTTTACGATGATGATACCCACGCAATAATATATGGTGTTTTACCCAGGAAGACTCTTCTCAAAAGGAAAACAGCTGGAAAGTCAGTTGATTTTCAGTTGATAGCCGCAAATATTGACGTTGCTCTTATTATTCAATCCTTGAATGACAATTTTAATCTAAGAAGACTGGAACGCTACTTAGTAATGGTCAATGACAGTGGTATTGAACCTATTATCCTGTTGAGTAAGTGCGATCTTGTATCTCAAGAAGAAATTGACGAATTCAAGAGAAGTGTCCTCAGTATCGCTCCTCAAACGAGCGTGCTGGAATTTAGCAATCTGAGTCGAGAGAATATTGATTCAGTTACCAGCTTATTAAAAAAAGGATCTAGCTATTGCCTGCTCGGTTCTTCTGGTGTCGGAAAAACCACCTTGCTCAATAGCATAATAGGTAATGAGAAATTTGAGGTTAAGTCTGTAAGTAAGAAGCAAAGCAAAGGCCGACACACCACTACCAGCCGTCAATTAGTTCGCTTAGACAATGGGGCCATGATCATAGATACTCCCGGAATGAGAGAGCTTGGCAACATGGTGCAAGATGATGGCTTAGATGAAACTTTCTCGGAAATAGTGGATCTTTCCCATAGATGCAGGTTTGGAAACTGCTCTCATACCAGCGAGCAAGGCTGTGCAATCTTGGCAGCCATAGCGGCAGGTGATCTCTCAGAGCACCGCTATCAGAATTACCTGAAGATGAAAAGAGAAGCCGAATTCAATGAGTTGTCGTATTCAGAGAAGAGAAAAAAGGACAAGAATTTCGGCAAGCTGATTAAAACTATCTTAAATGATAAACAGAGATAACGCGCCTAAAGTATCAATTCACCGACCAATTCTGCGAGTTGTTGAACGGATAAGACGGCCCGCAAGCGGTCCGGTCTTGTCAACGGTGGATGCTTCGAGGACGTCGTTAGGCAGCAAAGAGATTGAGATGAAGGAAACTATTAAACAGCAAGATCTGGGGAATGAGTTTTATACTCCAAAGGGGTGTTACATCGTCGAGTTATCCAATACACCTGACGATCCGGATTTATCAATTGCCCGAGCAAGAGTAGTATAATAAAAGGGGTCAGAGCCAAATTAAAGTGAAACAATGTTTAATTTTACTCTACCCCCCTTTTACTTGGATTACTCCCCATGACCACGGTGCTGGCCGCCGACAAGAGGCTGGTCCGGCAGTCTGGCGTTCATACGGAATCAGGCCAGCCGGTGCATGGCTACGAGATCCATCACGGCCGCTCGCAGACCGATCTGCCGCCAACCCTTGCCTTCACAGATGGAACTGGATGTGGTGCATGCGACGCCTCGGGACGGATCTGGGGCAGTTATCTGCACGGGATTTTCGATTCCGACCCCTTCCGCCGCTGGTTGATCAACCGCCTGCGTCAGCGAAAATGATTATCGCCGCTGCCCGGTATTCCCGCCTCCTATGATCTTGAACCAGCCTTTGACCGCCTGGCCGCAACCGTCCGGGAGAGTGTGGATATGAACGAACCGGATCTATCAGCTTCTGGGGCTGTGAAGAAAATTAACCAAGGTGGAGGGCAAGCACGTCGATAATTCATCGTAAAATCCATATGAAAGTTTTCACATTACTGGATAGCGTTAGCTGAAAAAATATGATAATTAGTGGCGTTATGAAAAAACCTCATTTTGTAACGACATTTTTGGTGACCGCACTCGTGATTTCTACCCTGATTCTGGGGGGGACATTCATCTGGTTTTACCTCCGTACTGAAAAACTCTCCTTGAAATTGATTCATCAGCAGGCCCAATCCCTTTTTCAGCAGGTGGTTCTGACCCGACGCTGGGTTACCCAGCATGGTGGTGTATTTGTTAAAGTTCAACCAGGTGTTAATCCAAATCCATTTCTAACCAAACTACCGGGTCTCAAGGTGAATATCAAAGACCAGGACGGAGTCAAATACACGCTGCGCAATCCTGGTCTTGTTACGCGGGAGATATCGCAATTGGCCAACCAGTCTGGACTCTTTACCGCCCGCATTACCAGCCTGAAACCGGTCAATATGCTTACCAACAGCCCTGATGAGTTTGAAAGAGAAGCTCTCAAACTTCTCGAAGAAGGCAGGAATGAGGTTGCAAAGATCCAGAAAACATCTCAAGGGACGATTTATCGTTATATCGCCCCACTTTATTATGAACAAACCTGTAATCGTTGTCATTCTCAACAGGGATATGAGGATGGGGACATCCGGGGAGGGATAAGTATTTCCATTCCTATGGACAAACTGGTGTTAGAGATGCAACAGACCCGGCTCTATACCATAATTGCCGTAATTGGTATATTTATCACCCTTGCCCTGATTTTATTAATTATAACTCGACGCTTTCTCAAGGAACTGAATATTGCCCATGAAGAACTGGTCAATTTAGCGTCTGTCGATAGTTTGACTGGACTTAATAATCGTAAAAGTGCCATGATTCGTTTTGAAGAGGAGATATCCAGCCAGACCAGATTCAAAGATTCCTTGTCGTGTCTCATGCTGGACATAGATCATTTTAAGACTGTCAACGACAGATATGGCCATCAAGTCGGTGATGAAGCTCTTGTCAAGGTTGCAAAGACATTGTTTGAGATGACACGGAGCTATGATATCGTCTGCCGCTACGGAGGTGAGGAATTCATGATTATCATGCCTAGGACTGCCCTGAAAAATGCCAAAATAGTTGCTGAGCGAATACTCAAAAAAATTGCTGACGATTCGATTGAAGTACCCAACGGTCAATTCTCTCTTACTATAAGTTGCGGCTTAGCACAGCTAAACGATAACGAAATCGCAGACAAGGTCATCGGTCGTGCCGACGCAGCTCTGTATCAGGCAAAGAATGAAGGACGAAACCGAATTTGCATTGCTGATGACTAAAGGCATGGCCATGTTTCTTGATTTTCACACTTGCATCTTCCAGAACTGCTCGATTTTTTATTAAGCGACTTGGAAAATATTTCCATACCATCACGTATCCCGTTTTTGGGTCAGCTTTGGCTGCGCCTCATTTCGTACTATCCTGCGTATTCCATGCCTAACCGGTCCGTGATTTCTCGGAAATCCGGCCACCCGTTCCATTTTGGTCATCGTAAGGGGGCAGTCTTGTAACAGGTACAGGGGATAGGCCACGGTTTTATATCATGCCAAAGAACGTGGCCTGCCCCCCTATTTTTTATCCTTATGGAGGGGACATGAAAAGTAGTATTTTGTTGGTTGTTGTAGTTCTTATATCCGGAATTGCCGCACAGAACCAAAAACCCGCTCAAGATTTTGTGACGATTCTTCAGAATGCATTTGAAACTCAACAGAGCGATATCCAAATTCAAGGAGAAGGTATTGTTACAAGAATTTTATCTGACGATCTCGTGGCGCCAAGTCACCAGAGGTTTATATTACGAATAAGTCCTAAGCAAACAGTGCTCGTAACTCATAATATTGATATCGCAGACAGAGTCCCAGATTTACAGATAGATGGTACCATAGAGTTTTACGGAGAGTATGAGTGGAATGTGGAAGGCGGTGTCATCCATTGGACACATCACGATCCGGATGGCGATCATATAGATGGCTGGCTAAAATATGCTGGCAAAATATACCAGTAATACCCTTCATGGAAATATGGAATTATCAACCTATCAAGGCGCCATATGACTACCTCTCGCAAAAATTCTCAGCTCTGTCCGAATTGTCGCGGCCTCATCAGCCGGAACGAAACCATCTGCCCATATTGTGGCATCAAATCACCATGTTCCTGGTGGAAAAACAGTGTGGTCCTCCGCTTGTTCCATGATCCTGATCTTTTTCTCAAGGGCTTGGTCGGCTTTAATATCGCCCTCTTTGTCCTCTCGCTGATCATGAATCCCGGTGGCATGGGTATGGGTATGAGCCCCTTTGGTTTTCTGTCGCCGGACAACCGGAGCCTCCTGCTGCTGGGAGCGACCGGCACCATGCCCATCGATACTCTGCACCGCTGGTGGTCGCTGGTTTCAGCCAGCTATCTGCACGGCAGTCTGCTCCATCTTGTCTTCAATCTTATCGCCCTCCGCCAGATCGGCCCGATGGTAATCCAGGAATACGGTCTTGCCAGGATGTTCAGCATCTATACCCTGGGCGGTATTGGCGGTTTTCTGCTCTCCTATCTGGCCGGGGTTCCTTTTACCATCGGTGCCTCGGCAGCGGTCTGCGCCTTGGTCGGTGCGGTTCTTTATTACGGAAAAAGCCGGGGCGGCACTTATGGCCGGCAAGTGTTTCAGCAGATCGGCGGCTGGGCCATAAGTATTTTTGTTTTTGGTCTACTGGTGCCGGGAATCAACAACTGGGCTCATGGCGGCGGTATGGCGGCGGGCGCCCTCTGCGGACTGCTTTTCGGTTATCAGGAAAACCGCCGCGAATTACTCAGTCACCGGCTGCTCAGCGTCGCCTGTGCGCTCGGGACTATTCTGATCTTACTCTGGGCGGTGGTAACCGCAGTCATCTACCGCTTTTTCTGAACTGTCCTGTAGGTAGGGGACGGTTCACGCTGTTACATCACGCCAAAAAACGTGGTCTGTTTTTCATTATTCCCCCACCTGCCACTTCTCATGTTCCCATCATCCAGGAGTTGTTCGCTGCTCTCATTGAGCTGTGAGGAAGAACTCCATCTCAAGATGAAATGGACGTTTCCTGATCCATTTTATCTTGAGTGATCAATGGCACATTTCTTTCTGCAATGAGCTATGATCTTCACATGATTTTTCAGCGATATCTCTTTGATTTTATGTATTATTTGACATATTATTGAAATAGTAAGATTAAGAATACAGGCAAACATTAAAATAGGCAGACTGCAAAGAGGTTCAAATTCCATCCCTATTAATTTTGTATATCAATAAATGGAAAAGTTGTCCATGAGAGGATGGCCACCTCAAGGATCAAGATCGGACACGAGACAAGATTTATGATAGTGGTGGAATGGGATCCGGTGGTGGAAATCGCTGATCCGTACTGAAAAAGAGCTGTTCAGGGTTGGGATTGACACCCCTGTGCTCACTCCAGGGTAGGGGGACTCATTATCTCATCGTTAGTTTCCTGAGCCTGAGTCCCGCCAGAGAGGTATGGGTGGCATCCTAGTTTTCAATAAGGGGAAATCAGAACAAGGGCATTCCGTTACAGGATCTTGTTTACCAGTTTAATGCCACTGTCTTCGGGGCTGTTTTCGATGGTGAACCCAAGGTGTCTTGCTAACTTGAGCATTCTGTCGTTGTCGTTGAGGATTTCTCCTGTCATAACCTTCAGCCCCTTTGACCGGGCTGCATCCATCAAAGCTGTCATCAGTTTCTGGCCAAGTCCCTTGCCGCTCATGTTATCAGCTACTACCAGGGCAAATTCACAACTTTCTCCATCGGGGTTGATAGCAAAGCGTGTCACCCCGATCTCGACATCCTCTCCCTGTTCCGTTGTTACTGCAATCAGTGCTATCTCTCGGCTGTAATCGATTTGAGTGAACCGGACCAGCATCTCAGTGGAGAGATCCTGCAGGGTGTGCATGAAACGGAAATATCGTGATTCAGCAGAAAGATTATGGACGAAGGCCTGCTCGATTTCTGCATCTTCAGGCCTAATCGGCCTGATGGTTATATCTTTGCCGTCCGCCAGGTGATGGTGACTGACCAGGTGGGATGGATAGGGATAGATCGCCATATGGGCGTAGCGGTCGGTGCTGGGTGGCCGATATTCAAGGACCACCCGGGCATCAGCAGCGAGAGCACCGTTTTCGTCGATGATCAATGGGTTTATATCCATTTCTTTGAGCAGAGGGAGTTCGCAGACCATCTCTGAAACACGCAGCAGAACACTTTCCAGGGCCTCGTTATCGACTGGCGGCATGTGGCGGAATTGGCCCAATGTCTTGGCGACATGGGTTCTCTGGATCAGGTCCCTGGCCAAAAACGCGTTGAGCGGAGGGAGTGCCACAGAATGATCTCCCATGACCTCAACCATGGTCCCTCCGGCCCCAAAGGTGATTATCGGGCCAAATACCTGGTCATTGCTCACTCCCACCATCAATTCACGACCGTTAGGTTTGACGATCATCGGCTCGATGGCAATACCGTCCAGGGCCGCGTTTGGCCGATGGAAGCGAACCTCGTCAATAATTTCCTGATAAGCCACCCGCACGGCCTGGGCGTTGCCAAGATTGAGCCGTACGCCACCGGTATCGGTTTTATGCGAAATGTCCTGGGAGTTGATCTTCATCGCCACCGGATAACCTGACTGCTCGGCGATCAGCAAGGCCTCGTTGGCGCTTCGGGCAATCATGGTACTTGCCACCGGGATGTGGAATGCCGAAAGCAGCGCTTTGGATTCCATTTCGCCCAGTACCAGGCGCCTCTCAAGCAGCGCTGCATCGATGATCATGCGTGCACCTTCTATATCCGGCTCCAGATGATGGGACAAGGGGCCGGGCATCTGCTTCAGGAGCTTTTGGTTCTGGGTGTAGGTAGAGAGGTACGAGAAAACTTCTACTGCCGGTTCCGGAGTGCGAAAATGTGGTTTTTTGGCTTGTGCAAAGGCGGCTCGGGCTTCGGCAACCTGGCTTTCTCCCATCCAGCAGACGAGAAGGGGCTTGCTGCTTTTGCTGGACAGCTCGATAACAGCCAAGGCCGATTCCAGCGGTTTTGTCATGGCTTGCGGCGTCAGGATGACCAAGACGCCATCGACATTGGGGTCATCAAGGCAGGCCTTCACCGCCAGATGATAGCGATCGGCCTGGGCATCGCCGATGATGTCCACCGGATTTCCGTGGGACCAGCTTGGAGGTAGCGATTGGTTGAGTTGGTCGATGGTCGCCTCAGACAGCGTTGCAATAACGACTTCCAGATCAGACGCCCGGTCGGTGGCCATGACGCCGGGGCCGCCGCCATTGGTGATTATGGCCAGGCGATTGCCCACCGGCCGGAAACCGGCAGACATGGCCTTGGCGGCGACAAACATCTGGGTGATGGTCTGCACCCGCACCACGCCGGCTCGACGAATGGCCGCATCAAAGACATCGTCTGCGCCCACCAGTGAGGCTGTATGGGTGAGTGCGGCTTTTGATCCTGTGGCATGTCGTCCGACTTTGACCAGGATTACCGGCTTGATCCGGGCGGCGGCGCGGATGGAGCTCATGAAACTTTGGGATTTGCGGATGCCTTCAATATAGAGCAGGATGCTTTTGGTGGTGCTGTCGGAGATCAGGTAATCAAGGATTTCGCCAAAGTCCACATCGGCGGAGGAACCGAGGGAAACAAGGGTCGAGAATCCGACGGCGTTACTCTGTGCCCAATCCAGGATCGCGGTGCACAGGGCTCCCGATTGGGAGATGAAGGCCAAGTTGCCGCTCTTGGCCCCGCCTTTGTTGAAGGTGGCATTAAGTCCTAGCGATGGCCGCATCAGTCCCAGGCAGTTGGGGCCGATCATGCGGATTCCGTACTGCCGGGCCTTCTTGATTAGCACCTGTTCCAAGGCCAGCCCGGCGGCTCCTGATTCACCAAACCCGGCGGTGAGGATCGCGGCAGCCTTGACGCCATGTCTGCCGCATTCATCGATGAGCGTGAGGACGGACTGGGGTGGGGTGGCGATAATCGCCAGATCGACAGGCTGGCCAACAGAGGCAATTGAGGGATAGGCCTTTTGGCCCTGAACTGTCTCGTGGCTGGGGTTGATTGGATAGATCTTGCCCTGAAAGTCGCTGCTCAACAGGTTGTCGAAAACGACCTGCCCGACCGAGTCGATGCGATCGCTGGCGCCAAATACAGCAACTGATTGGGGCTCGAAAAGCGAGCTCAGATAATGTCTGCCCATGGTTTACTCGCAGCAATAGAATTAATTCATAGTGCTATACGCACTCTATATCTATAGTATTATCAAAATTTTGGAAGATATTGAAGGGGTATTCTCATGGTTTAACAATCTGCAATATTAAATCAGATATTAGATATAATGGTTAACACTTAAGGGTACCTTGAAAAATCAGGCTTTTTATTCAAGATCAAGGCGTGAAGAAAATTTTACCGCAGGCATATAGTCGATATTCCGAGGATAAAATTGTTAGAACAACGCAGAGCTTGGGGA
>VMSP01000062.1 GCA_013792135.1 Desulfocapsa sp.
AATGATACCTTCGCACTGTGGGAGAAATCCCATATTGCCCTCCTTTATTATGGTTAGTTTGCCAAAACTATTATTACCATAAAGGGGAGGGCATTTTTTACTCTCACATCGTCAAGGTCTCTCTTTTTCTACGCTACCAAAGAATTGGTAGCCATTTTCATTTCTCACCAAAGTTCGACATGAGTACGTAACTCAATGCGGAACTCATATCGCGATCGAGCGTACTGACACCTTTGATCACGAAAGTGCCGCCGTTCCGCCACAACGTTTGAGTGTTCGCCAGCAACTTCGAAGTTTGCGTTGCCAGAACTCGCACATCAATTTTCACCTCAGTACCGCCTTCAACGATATTGGGAATTCCAATGACGAAGCGCGGCCCAAGCTCTCGAACAACTACAAAAAGCACCAGTTCTGGCTCGGGCTTTGAAGATGCCGCAATATGAAAAAGCTCTTCGTTCAATGGCGGATGCTCGCTCCAAGACAGTTTTTGGACTGAAGTTACAGATATGCAACTGAAACTATCGAGAAAAATTTGAATTCCACGCAAGGCGGCAGCTTCCCGGAGTTGCGGCTCCTTCTGGTCAGAGCGCCATTGTGCTCCCCATAAAACTAACGTAGTAATTGGCGGTTTTTCCAACTGACAAAATGGCTTCCCCATCGGTGAACCAGTAGTTTCAACCTTTGTGGTTGCACAACCCGCCAAGACAAACAATGCAACGAATATAATAAATGTGGAGGTTCGCATTAGGTCTGATTGCTTCTGGCTAACGATAAAACTCAGCGGCTGGCCAAAAGACTTGCCCGCAAGACCGCCGCGCTTCTTCCAGTCCGCTGGAGTGCCTGCTTATGCGCGCCCACCGACACTACACCCAACCCCGTAACTTTGCTGTCAGATACGGCGCAGATGCCGTGATAAGCAAGACAAGCGGCCAGATATTGCCCTCCTTGAATGTGTAAGCACTGAGCAGTTCGGGCAGAGATTTTCCTTGTAGAAGACCGAAGGAAAACTCGAACGCCAAAGTGAGGCAGAGCCAACCGAGTCCAATCAGGATAAGCTGTGTTATTTTTCTGGCTTCCATCCAAGGTAACGCCAAGTAAGTGACCCCAACGATAAGCAACATGAGTAGTAAGCCACTAAGAATGAGCGCATATTTGAGGCCAATAGCAGGAATGATTACAGCCTCCCGAATAGCACCATTGACCACGGCCAGTACAAGGATGCCCACCCACACAAGCAATGCTTTTCCAAAGAGTCCGAGTGTCATATTTCTCTCTTATATCGCATAACGTTCCGCGTAACCGGACAGTGCGGCAGTTTGCGCCGGTCAGCTGTTGACGCGCTTGTTATGTGTCTTAATCCACAACTTCTATTTTAACGTCTATAACACCCGCGCTCATATTGCCAATTCTTCTGAATGCGGAACGACTTAGGTCAATAATAAGCCCTCTGTCAAACGGGCCGCTATCATTAATTCTTACTATTACGCTTTTGCCATTTTTTACATTAGTGACTTTAGCTTTTGTTCCAAAAGGCAGCTTATTGTGTGCTGCCGTATAGGCTGATTGGTCAAAGATCTCCCCGCTGGCTGTTTGTTCAGACTGATATTCCATGGCATAGAATGATGCTTTCCCAGTTTCTATACAGCCTGTCCTGGTGGTATCAATTTTCGTAGCTATACCACTGCAGCCCGACAATAACAGCGTTATATAAGCTAAAAGGACACTAGTACAGCGTATATTTTAAAGTTTCGGATATAGCCGTTTCAGTTTAATTCGCGCATCATTCGTGGTGAACTGCCAATCGACCTTGTTTTGACGATTATTCCGATCAGTATTCCATGCCATTACTTCAGATCGCATTTTCTCAATACAGTCAATTCGACCCGCAAGGCATTGTCGCTTTAAAACGCTGAGTTCAATCTCTGCTATATTCAACCAACTCCCGTGCTTAG
>VMSP01000135.1 GCA_013792135.1 Desulfocapsa sp.
ACGAACTATGACATGGTTCACATTCAAAGTAACTCCTCCCTCATATTTGTAATATGAATCTTCTATCAGTTGCGGGAGGTGTTGTCCAGGATATAATGCAACTTGTCGATATTGTTTTGTAAGCGAGTTAGGATAAATTCATCCTGATCACCACAGTGTCCAGATTAGGGGTCACCAGAAACATGGCCCCCGCGGCTACAGCCCGCCTGGCTTCATCGAGATTACGGATGGTGCCCATGCCCAGCAGCCTGCCAGCGGGCACACCGGGGCGATATCTCTGGACAATTTCCTCGGCATCTGGCGTGTTCATGGTGATCTCCATGGCCAGAAGCCCGGCCGCAAAGGAGACCTGCATGATATCGCCAAAAAAATCACCCTCTACCCCGCGCAGTATGCCGATTACCGGAACCTCAAGCTCCATGAGACACTCCTTTTTGAAAAATAATTTACGGAATTATTATACCACCAAGGAGAGAAAGCACACGAATTTTGCACGTAAGGTGTTACTTTGCGTAACGCGGTCTACATTTCCCGGATTCCACCTATTTTCTGGGTTTGACCCGCCGGGTAGGCTGGGCCAGCCAGGGGTCATCCGGCCAATGATGTTTGGGATATCGGCCCCTGAGCTCCTTTTTCACCTCATGATAGGCACCTTCCCAGAAACCGAGCAGATCCTGGGTGATCTGCATGGGACGCTGGGCCGGGGAAAGCAGATGGAGCAGCACCGACACTGTATTATTGCAGATCTTCGGCGTGTCGGCCAGACCGAACATCTCCTGGAGGCGCACCGCCAGCACCGGGGGTTCACCCGGAATGTAACGCAACCGAACCCTGGATCCGCTGGGAACCTCGAGGTGAGTGGGGGCCTCCCGGTCTAATTGGCTCTGCTGCTGCCAATTGAGCATGGCGGCAAGGATAGTGAACATGTCAAGTTTTCTGAGATGTTCCGCGCTCCGCATCCCGGTGAGATAGGGAGACAGCCACTGGGCCAGGCTTTCAAGCAGACAAGCATCCGAGACATCCGGCCAAACCGCTTCCGGCTGCCAGAGCCGCATACACTCCAACCGCGCCTGCAAATCCCTTGCCTTGTCGCTCCAAGGCAAGATCGCAAGGCCACGGTTGCGAATAGCGGACAACAGGGCGGCCAGCACTGCAGCTGACGAGAGCTTTGCCAGATGACTTGTATTCAGAATCAGCTCATCAAGTCGCAAGAGACGCTGGGCCTTCACCGTACCACTCTGCTCTTCCCAGTACACCTTCTCCTCCCGTTGCAGCCGAGTGGCGAAAAGAGCCAACAGAGAACCTTTAGTCAGAGGGGCGGCAAGAAAAATACGGCCCTCGACTCGGCCCGCATCCAGTTCAGCCACCGCCAGATATTCGTGGGCAGCCAGACGATCATGGGCAGGAAGAAGCGCTCCGCGACCGGAACTCAGTTTGTACTGGCCTTGCCCCTCAGCCCTCCTTTGACCTATCCGGTCCGGAAAAGCCAAGGCCAGAAGTTCACCCGCAGTCGTCGTGAGCTCTGCCCTATGCTCCGCCTTATTCCGGGCGGTTTTGGGTAGGTGCTCCCGGAGCTGCCTGCTGGTCCGGCACACTCTACGGCAGGTATCGGTATCCACATCCAAAGACCTTGCCGCCGCCACGCCATCTCTGTAAAAGACAGCCAGAGCATGGAGCCGGTCTTCGATATCCACCGAACGGTCCCGCCCCTTCATAATATCGCGCTCCGAGAGCAGAGCAGCAAGGTCGCAAGCCAATCCAGTTGCGCCATGTGTGTTTGCCGTAAGCAGCATAAGCCCAAGACGTGGGTGGACTGGGAGCTCGGCAATTTTCCGGCCCAGTGGGGTGATATGGCTTTGACGGTCCAAGGCCCCGATATCCAGCAGGAGAGATTGGGCCTGGACGAAATGACCTGCCGGCGGTGGATCAAGCCAGCGCAGTCCGTCAGGGTCATGCACTCCCCAGCGGGCCAGATCCAGTACCAATTGGCTCAAGTCGGCTGTTAGAATCTCCGGCGAGTCAAAAGGCTTAAGGCCGTGCTCCTCACCTATGCTCCACAGACGATAACAGTGGCCCGGACCAAGACGTCCGGCCCGCCCGGCACGCTGAGTAGCCGAAGCCTTGGATATGCGCTGAGTGGTCAGACGGCTGAGGCCACTATTGGGGTCGAACTGCGGGCTCCGTTTCCAGCCGCTATCAACCACGGTATGGATGCCCTCAATGGTGATGCTGGTTTCAGCAATGGGTGTAGCCAGAATGATGCGCCGTCTCCCTTTCAAATCCGGTTGCACCGCGGCGGTCTGGGCCGCGAGGCTCAGGTCGCCGTAGAGGGGATGGATGACAGTCTCGGTTTGCGACAGGACAGCAGTCAGCAACGCCTGGGTAAACCGGATCTCCGCTGCACCGGGGAGAAAGGCCAGGATATCTCCCGGCTGCTCGGCCATGGCCTTATTTATAGTTACGGCCACCTCTTTAGCAATCTCACGGGGATAATTTTGAAGCAGTTTCCCAGCCCGGCAGTATTCCACCCCCACGGGATAAGTTTGCCCCGCACCCATAACCACCGGGGCGTCATCAAGGAGTCGGCTAACGGCTCCGGTATCCAAGGTGGCGGACATGATCAGGAGCTTGAGATCCTCTCGCAGGCTGCCCATCACATCAAGACATAGGGCCAGGGCCAGATCACCCTGCAGACTGCGCTCGTGAAACTCATCAAAAATCACCAGCCCCACCCCGGCAAGCTCAGGATCTTCCTGCATCCGGCGGGTAATCACCCCCTCGGTAACCACCTCCACCCGGGTTGTGGCCGAGACCTTCGATTCAAAACGAACCCGGTAGCCCACGGTCTGGCCGATTTCCTCCCCGAGCTGCCTGGACATGAAGGCTGCGGCCAGCCGGGCTGCAAGCCTGCGCGGTTCGAGCATAAGAATGGTTTGTCCTGCCAACCAGGTCTCAGCAAGCAGGGCTAGCGGCACTACGGTGGTCTTACCCGAACCGGGCGGGGCGCTGAGAATTACCGCCTCGCGGCTGGTCAACTGCACCCGCAGATCCGGCAGAATATCATGGATGGGAAGCTTTATCATGGTCTAACCATGCCGTAGAAATGGACGAATGTCAAAAGTAAAGATCCACCCATCAACCCTCTCTCATAAACTCTGCGCATTTTCACCTTGACGCCCATCTGAAAACAGAATACAAAGGCGGAATGAACATTCACTCCACAAAAAAATCTCCCACTCAAGCAGATCTTGGCAGCAAACGGGAGCTCATAATCCACGCCACCATCAAACTCATCTCCGAGTATGGCTTCCATGGCACGCCCATCTCCATGATTGCCCAGGAGGCCGGGGTGGGTGCGGGTACTATCTATCGATATTTCAAGGACAAAGACAGCTTGGTCCTCGATATCTTCAAACAGGTGAACTGTGCTTTCAAAGAAACTCTGCTGCATGGATATGATGCCAACCAACCCATACGTGACCGTTTCCTCCATCTCTGCCGGGGAATCTTCCAGTATGGGATACAAAATCCCTATGAGTTCAAATTCATAGAGCAATTCTACAATTCACCCTACGGAACCACCCTGCGCCGGGAAAAACTGTTCTGTAATTGCGGTGACACCGGTCAAGATCTGCCGCTGGAGCAGGTATTTGCCGCAGGTCAGGCCCAACAGGTCATCAAGGAACTGCCGCAGGCCGCACTCATCGCCCTTGCCATCGGCCCCATTGTCTTTCTGGTCAAAGACAGCATCGCCGGCCTGATTCAACTGGATAAGACAACCATCAACAACACCCTGGCCGCCTGCTGGGATGCGATACAACAAGAGACAGGCACCAACAGGCAGCCCGTCATCACTCCATCATCTCCCTCAATTGAAGAAAAGCCATGAAAAAGCGTATTCTCCTCACCATCCTTGCTCTTATCATCATCGGTGGTTCCCTTGCCGGTATCAAATTCCTGCAGATCCGCCATATGATGGCAGTTGGCAGCAAAATGGTCCCACCACCGGAAACCATCTCCACGGCACCGGTCCAGCATCAATCCTGGGAGTCTGTTCTCTCGGCGGTCGCCTCCCTCGATGCCGTCCAGGGGGTAACCGTGGCCGCCGAACAACCGGGCAAGGTGGTGGCGATCTCCTTTACCCCCGGTGATTTTATCGAAAAAGGTGCCCCGCTGGCCAAACTGGACACCAGTGCTGAAGAGGCCCAGTTACGGGCCATGGAAAGCAGTCGAAATCTGGCCCGCACCAATCTGCGCCGTCTGGCTGAACTGGCCGACAAGGGTCTCATATCCCAGACCGAATTTGACAATGCCAAAGCCGGCTTCCAAGAGGCCGAGGCCCAGACCGAAAACATCCAGGCCGTCATCCAGAAGAAAAATATCAAGGCCCCCTTTTCCGGCAGGTTAGGCATCCGCCAGATCAATCTTGGCCAGTTTCTGAAAGAAGGTCAGGAAATCGTCTCCCTGCAGGTCCTTGATCCGATCTTTGTTAATTTCATGCTGCCCCAGCAGGAACTGGGCAGGATCACAAGCGGAATGTTGGTACGCATTACCGGTGACGGAATCGACAAAGAACAGATTAGCGGTAAGATCACAGCTATTGCCCCTCAGGTGGATGCCCAGACCCGCAACATCCGGGTCCAGGCGACAGTTGCCAACAAAAATGAGGTCCTGCGCCCCGGAATGTTTGTTAACGCCTCCATAGTGTTACCGGAACAGGAAAAAGTCTTCGCCATCCCCGGCACTGCTGTTCTCTATGCCCCTTACAGCGATTCTGTTTTTGTGGTTGAAGAAAAGAAAGATGAAAAAAGTGGTAGGGACATCAAGGTGTTACGCCAGCAGTTTATCCGTATCGGTGAAAAACGCGGTGATTTCGTGTCTGTTCTCTCTGGTCTACAAGGAGGAGAGACAGTGGCCAGTATTGGAGTTTTCAAACTACGGAATGGCCAGGCTGTGGTGATCGACAACAGCCAAGCACCAGCCTTCGAGATGCAACCAAAACCGGAAAACAACTAGTCTTTTAGGCTAATTAGTCTAAACAACCAATACTCCGTGCCGTGCCATGAATTTTACTGATATTTTTATCCGTCGTCCTGTCCTTGCCGTGGTGATCAGTCTGGTCATCATCATTGCCGGACTCCAGGCCATTAAAACCGTTAATGTCCGCCAGTACCCCCGCAGCGAAAACTCTACGGTAACGGTCACCACCGTCTATGTCGGGGCCAGCGCTGAACTGGTGCGAGGATTCATCACCACTCCGCTGGAACGAGCCATTGCCGCCGCCGACGGCATTGATTATCTCCAATCCCAAAGTTCCCAGAGCGTCTCCACAATCAACGTCCGCTTAAAGCTGAACTATGACGCCACCAAGGCCCTGGCCGAAATCAGTTCCAAGGTCGATCAGGTCCGGGCTGACCTGCCGCCGGAAGCCGAAGTGCCGATCATTAATATTGAATCGGCAGACAGTAAATTCGCCGCAGCCTACCTGAGTTTCACCTCGGATGTCCTGAAGCAGAATGAAATCACCGATTATCTGACACGAGCCATACAGCCTCGCCTTTCCGCCCTGGACGGAGTCCAGCGGGCCGAGATCCTTGGCGGCCGCACCTTTGCCATGCGCATCTGGCTGAAACCGGACCGGATGGCGGCCTACAATATTACGCCGGTTCAGGTTCGGCAGGCCCTGGCCGCCAACAACTATCTGGCCGCCCTCGGACGCACCAAAGGATCTCTGATCCAGGTCAACATCACCGCTGATACCAACTTGAGTTCCATTCAGGAGTTCAAACGGCTCATTGTCCGCAACCAGGATGGAGCCTCCATCCGCATTGAGGATATTGGTGATGTGGTCATGGGTGCTGAAGATTACGACGCCGAGGTCCGTTTTTCCGGCAAGACTGCAGTATTCATGGGCATATGGCCCCTGCCCAACGCCAACTCCCTGGATGTTATCAAGCTGGTTAAAGATGAAATGGCGGCCATCCAGAAGGACCTGCCCAGTGGCATGCAGGCCCGGATCGCCTATGACAGCACCGATTATATCAACAACGCCATCCAGGAGGTCCTCAAGACCCTGGGTGACACCATGCTCATCGTGATCGTGATCATATTCCTCTTCATGGGGTCTTTTCGCTCAGTTTTTATCCCGGTGGTCACCATTCCTCTCTCCTTGATCGGGGCGGTCTTTCTTATGCAGGTCTTTGGGTTCACCATCAATTTATTGACCCTGCTCGCTATCGTCCTCTCTGTGGGCTTAGTGGTGGACGATGCCATTATCGTCGTCGAAAATGTCGAACGCCATATCCGCGAGGGCCTCAAACCCTTTGATGCCGCCATTGTCGCCGCCAGGGAACTGGTAGGGCCAATTATTGCCATGACCATAACGCTCGCCGCAGTCTATGCCCCCATCGGACTGCAGGGCGGGCTGACCGGCGCCCTCTTCCGGGAATTTGCCTTTACCCTGGCCGGGGCTGTAACCATATCCGGAATCGTGGCCCTGACCCTCTCGCCCATGATGTCGGCCAAGCTGCTGAAGCCAGGCCTTGCAGAACATGGTCTGACCGGCCGTATCAACCGCGGCTTTGAGCGAATCAAGAACATCTACAGCCGTTTGCTGGATCAGACCCTGAAAACCCGACCGGCAGTCTATCTGGTCTGGCTCGTCATCAGTCTGCTGGCAATCCCCATGTTCAGAATGTCGCCAGTGGAACTGGCGCCCGCTGAAGATCAGGGAGTAATCTTCGGCATCCTCGATGCAGCCGCCAACTCCACCCTCGATCAAACCAGCCAGTATGCGGCAGCGGCCAACCATATTTTTCTCTCTGAACCGGAAACCAACTTTACCTTCCAGATGACCATGCCCTCTTCCGGATTTGGGGGTATGGTCCTCAAGCCTTGGGCGGAACGGGAACGTACAGTATTCGAGGTCTTGCCCGAGGTCCAGCATAAACTGGCGACCATCCCTGGTGTACGCATGTTTCCGGTCATTCCACCTTCCCTGCCCGGTGGCGGCCAGTTCCCAGTAGAATTTGTCTTGGCCTCCACCGCAGAACCGGAACAGATCCTCGAGTTCGCCAAAAAGTTACAGATGAAAGCTATGGCCAGTGGCAAGTTTGCCTTTCCACCGCTCATTGACATGAAAATTGATCAGCCGCAGTCGGAGCTTATAATCGACCGCGACCGGGTGGCTGATCTCGGACTCAATCTGCAGCAGGTAGGAGCTGACATCGGCTCCATGCTTAGCGGTAATTTCGTCAACCGCTTTGATATCGCCGGACGCAGCTACAAGGTTATCCCCCAGATTCAGCGGAGCGACCGCCTCAACCCTGAGCAATTACGTAATATCTATATCACCGGACCGGACGGACAGATGGTACCCCTGTCAAGCGTCGCCAGCATCCACAACTCAACGACGGCCCGTTCCATGAACCGTTTTCAGCAGTTGAACGCCGTCACCATCAGTGGTGTCTCCGTGGTACCTCTTGATGAGGCCCTGCGATTTCTTGAAGATGAGGCCGTAAAAATTCTACCCCAGGGCTACGTCATCGATTATACAGGAGAGTCCAGGCAATTGCGCACTGAAGGAAACCGTTTCCTTCCGGCATTCGGTCTGGCAGTAGTGCTGATTTTTCTCGCTCTGGCTGCCCAGTTCAACAGCTTCCGCGATCCCTTCGTCATCCTGGCCGGATCAGTACCTCTGGCCATATTCGGGGCCCTGATCTTCACTTTCCTGAAGATCCCCAACCCCAATATTCCTTTCTGGACCAATGGCTGGACCACCACCCTGAACATCTATTCTCAGGTGGGTCTGATTACTTTAGTGGGACTGGTAGCCAAAAACGGGATTCTCATCGTTGAATTCTCCAACAAACTCCAAGAAAAGGGCCATTCCAAGCTTGAAGCCGTACGTGAGGCATCACTGACCCGTCTGCGCCCGATCCTGATGACCAGTTGCGCCACAGCTGCCGGCCACTTTCCCTTGACCTTGGTCACCGGTGCCGGTGCGGCAGCCAGGAACTCCATCGGTCTGGTTCTGGTCGGCGGTATTGTGATCGGTACTCTTTTTACCCTCTTTGTGGTACCATCAATCTATATGCTGATCGCCCATGACCGGAAGATGCAAGGTGAAAATCTGGAAATATGAGTTATACTCAAGGCTCCCTCTAAGCAATAAAGGAATACCCATGAAAAAGAGAGTGTATATGTTCTCCATCATGCTGACCACAGGACTTGCCGTATTTTCCTTTCATCAGCAGGCCCTGCAGGCGCAGACAATATCTCCGGTTACAGCTGAAGCAAAGATGACTCCCTCCCCTCCCCGGACAATTAAGGAAGGAGAGACCCTCACCCTCGCCAAAGTAGTGGCTATCACCCGTCAGAATCAGCCGGCCATTCTTGCCGCCAAGGGAAATGTCAATGCCAGCCAGAGCCGGATTGGTCAGGCAAAGTCCTTCTATTACCCACAGATCAACGGCAGCACCAGCTATGACCGTCTGTCGCCGGGAGGTACTATGTACGGCACAAGCGATGACAGCGCTTATAACCAACTGGCAGTCGCAATGAATGGCAGTCAGCTGCTTTTTGACTTTGGCAAAACCAAAACCCAGGTCGAAATCCAGAAAACCAGTTTTGAGGCAGCCCGTTCCGATCTGAACGCAGCTGATGACCGCTCCGTCTTCAATGCCAAACTGGCCTATTATGACATACTGAAGATCGCCCGCAACAAAAAAGTTGCCATCGAAACCGTCAAACAGTTTGAGCAGCATCTGGCCCAGGCAAAGGGTTTTTTCGAAGCCGGGGTAAAGCCCAAATATGATGTCACCAAGGCGGAAGTCGATCTCAGTCATGCCAAACTTTTGCAAATTCAGGTGGAAAACACCCTGCGGCTGGCCCGGGTAGTCCTCAATAACGCCATGGGCTTACCCGCTGCCCCTGATTACCAGCTCGAAGACACTCTCACCTCGGTCAAGTTTACTCTTCCTTATGAGCAGGCCTTAGGCTTGGCCATGGACCATCGTCCCGACCTCAAGGCTCTGGTTCTGAGAAAACAGACTGCCCAGCAAAGCGTTGATCTTGCCCGCAAAGGTGATATGCCCATTCTCTCCGGCAATGCAGGTGCCGGTTACAGTGGCGACGCAGACACCATGGACGAGGGCTGGAGTGCAGGCATCGCCATCACCGTACCGATCTTTAATGGCCATCTGACCCGGCACCAGATCGGTGAGGCCCAGGCCAACGCCGTCATCCTTGCCGCCAATGTGACCGCTTTGCAGCAGAGCATCCACAAGGATGTCCAACAAAGCTACCTCAATCTGCAGGAAGCAGAAGAACGGATCGCCGTCACCCAACTCACCATCGAGCAGGCCAAAGAAAATTCCCGGATCGCATCCGGCCGTTACAGCGCCGGTGTCGGCAGTCCGATTGAGGTCACCGATGCCGACATTCTGCTGGTTCAGGCCAAGGCCGATCATATTCAGGCCCTGTACGACTACCGAATAGCCCAGACCAGTATTGAGCAGTCCATCGGCATGACAGGAGAGAATAGCCTGACGACTAAAACAGAGTAAAGGAACCTTGGGACACCGTTATCAACAGATTTTTTAACACAGCAGCACAGCAAAGGAGAGACATATGGATCCGGAAAAAATAATGGAGGAAATGTCCATACAATTATCTGAGGCCCTTATGGCACTGAAAAAGTCAAAAACCATTGAGGAAAAAGTGGCGTACAGCCAAGTAGTAAAAAACCTCAGCGATGCCATGGGAGTTTTTCTTAACCTGGCGGCCGACAGCATGATGGAGGATTACTACCTCAAAGATGATTGATATCATCCAAACCGGTCTAAGCTATTAAAAGAAGAGATCAGCAAAAAAAGAGGAAGTAGCACCTTCTTCTGCCCCATCCCTGCTTGCAGGGATGGGGCAGAAGAGCAGTCAATAATCACCACAACGTCACTTGCCCCGTAAGTCAGTAATCAGATCGGGACGGGAAACAGGCTTGGCAGACTCGTTGTTGAAATTCTTTTCCATTCCGGATTTTAAAGTGAAGAGAAGTTCCTTTGTTGCCTCAATAAATTCGCGATCATGCTCAGTCCTATTGATGGTTGCATGGAGAACGATTTTTTCCGGATAGGGAGGGTAACCTGTCGTCACAGTCCAGACCAAAGCGTTAGGACAGTCTGGAACGAAAAATCGTACACCGCCCATAATATTCTCCCGTCGGATATGAAAACGCCCCCAGTGCCGGAAGTAAATGACTCGGCCCAGCTCCTCGGCTTCAGCCACCGCTTCAACATCCTCACAAAAAACGGGAAGGTCATCGACAGACACTTTATTCCTGATTTCCTCATGGGTTGTTACTACGTTGGCAAACTCGAAAAATTCCATGACATTCTCCCCCACAACCTGATGACTTTATGATCTTCAACATGAAGTCAATTTCTCGTGACCAATCTTAAATCGTCACAGGCATGACCTCATAGCGATTGCGCCCATTCTTTTTGGCTTGGTACAAGGCTTGGTCAGCAAGGGCGACCAGTTGGGATCCATCAGTCAAAATATGATCTGCTGCCGTTGCAATTCCCAGGCTGATCGTAACAAATTCGGATATGTCCGATTTGGCATGGGGCAAGGCAAGCTTAAGCATGGCTTCACCGATGCGCTCTGCCAAGATTGCCGCTCCTTGACGATTTGTATCGGGAAGGATGATCACAAATTCCTCCCCGCCGTAACGAGCGATGATGTCAAGGTCACGTCCAACCACAGTCCTTAGGGTTATGGCAAGCTGCCGCAGGCAATCATCTCCCGCAAGATGACCATAATGGTCATTATATTTTTTGAAATGATCCACATCAAGCATGATCAAAGAGAATTGTGAACCTGATCTTTTATGTCTTGAAAATTCAGCCCGTAAGGCATTATCAAAAAACCTGCGATTGGACAGACCCGTCAGGCTATCCGTCAACGAATTGCTTTGAGCAAGATCCCGTTCTATCTCAAGTTGGCGAACCAATTCTTGGATCTGTTGTTCTGTCTTCTTGCGCCTCGTAATATCCCGAGCAATCAGGACCATCCGAAATGGATTTCCTTGTCGATCGCGAATCAAGGCACTTTTTACCTCAATGTCAAAGCAGGACTTGTCTTTGCGGATGGCGCGGTATTCATTGGGACCAGGATAATTACCGTGTAACATTTTCACCATATTGGCGCGTGCCCGTTCATGATCTTCGGGGAAAATAAAATCCATGATCGACATACCAGGCCCCTCCTCGGGATCATAGCCAAACATCTTATTTGCTGCCTCAGAGACCATAATGACACACCCCGAGAGATCAGCAATGGTGATATCATCAGGCGAAGCCATGAGGATGGTTTTATAGGTCTCTTCACTTGCTTGCAGTGCACGAGTTTTAGCATCCAGTTCCTTTTCTGCCAATTGGCCGATTTCCTGGGCTATGATCCCGATTTCGTTGTTGGGATAGACGTATTCGTCAGCATACAGTTCGTCTCCAGCAATGATAGACTTGATTTTTCTGTCAAGTTCAACCAGCGGTCGGGACAGACGTCTGCTCAGCAGTGTACTCTGCGCAAGTCCCAATAACACGGCGATGACACCAGTCAGACTGACAAGGAACAACACCTGTAATATGATTGGGTGGAGTATTTCCCTCTTTTCGACCACTGTCACGACCGTCCAGCCGGTTGAAGTACTTCGACTGTAATGGGCGAAGTTCTCCACATTGTCAATGCGGTAGGTAAAATCACCGTTACTGTCCTGTTGAAAGGCTTCCTTCATTTCCGGAAGCGATTTACCCAACAGGACCTGATCAGGATGCATGATAATTTTTCCAGACCTGTCCATGACAAAACTGAATTCCGTTTTATATTCGTCGTGCTGGGCAAGAAGATGGACAACCTGATCAATTAAACAATCAATAGCTACCACACCGCCATATCCGCCACCGGACTGTTTCAAAGCTCTGCTGGTCGAAACCAGCCACTCTTTTGATTTAATTTCCTGATATGGCAGACCGACCGAGGTCTCAGGTTTGATTGCCATCGCCGCCCGATACCAGGGACGGGTAGTCGGATCAAATCCTTCTGGAGGCGTGTAGTTGTTGATCAGCATCAGACCGTTTTCGTACCCCGAATATATAAAGGCGATATTCTTGTTGGATCTGGAAAAAGATCGATACCCATCCAATATGCGTTGATGAGCCTCTGCATCAAGAGCCATCGCCTCCCTGATTTCCTTATTCTCCTCCAACACCATGAGGGTGTTCATGATTTCGGCAAAATACCCTTCAATGGAAAAAACGACGGCACGATTGGTTCGGTTTATGACGGTATGCGCCTTGGAGATTTCGGAATAATAAAGGATGGTCGATAGGAAAAGACCGAAAACGGCCACAACAATCAAAGCTAACAAAGCGCTGCTTTGAAATATCTCCCGATTGATGCTGGATTTAGGGAATGAAGACCTGGTGTTAATAATGATTTCCTTGTTCATGATTGGAAGAAGAGTATGGGGGTACAATGTTTTTACTATACGGTGATATGATCTCTTTTTTTGCGCTAACGTCCTGCATCACCGGATAACAAGGAAGTCAAGTCTCTATTTGTTGATTCTTTGCTCATGACCTACGCTTAAGCAGGTATGCCAGAAGCCGACAACATGCGTCAAACTACGCTTTGACCCTTTGCTTCTTTTCCTCCATTCAAAACCTTGCGAATCAGTTTGGCTATTGTCTCTTTTGTGAGGGGTTTTAAGGCAAATTCTTTTATCCCAAGCTCCTTTGCAGAAGCTTCGTTGATAAGATTACTGTATCCAGTACAGAGGATAATAGGGATATCGGGTCGTATCTGCATCATCATCCTGGAAAGCTCAGCACCAGTGATCCCAGGCATAGTCTGGTCGGTTATGACCAGATCAAATTCTCCCGGCGTATTTTTGAATGTTTCCAATGCCTCTACACTACTGTGGCACACAGTCACACAATAGCCCAATTTTTCAAGCATCTTCTTAGCCATTTCAGCCAGAAGTTCTTCGTCATCAACAAATAATATCCGTTCGTTCCCTTTGAGGATATCTTCCGCTTCATTTATTTCAGGCACGGCATTCAAGGCAACTACGGGAAAAAATACATGGAAAGTCGCCCCTAAGCCTAACTGGCTTTCAACTGTAATCATACCACCGCAATCTGCCATTATCCCATGGATAATGGCCAGCCCCATACCTGTTCCCTTCCCTACCCCCTTTGTCGTGAAATAGGGATCAAATATTTTATCAATGATATCGGGACCAATGCCGCAACCTGTATCAGAGACAGTAAGTTCAAGGTATTCGCCGGGGGTGACATGCGCAGACATTAGCTGTTCTTCAGGCCCGATCAAAGCAGGCTTCAATGTCACGGAAAGCACCCCACCGGTCTCTTCCATGGCATGATAAGCATTTGTACATAAATTCATCAAAATCTGATTAATCTGCGATGGGTCAGCCAGGATATTCCCACTCTTTGAGTTGATATCTTCAGTTATGCTTATTGTGGAGGGAATCGAAGACCTTATCATCTTTAACCCTTCTTTAATAAGTGGTTGTATCTGTAGAGGGAAACGTTCAGTCGCCGATTGGCGACTAAAAGCAAGAATCTGTTTAACCAGCTCCTTCGCTCGGTTTGCGGCGATTAAAACTTGTTCAAGATCTTCTTCTAATTGCGTTCCAGAAGGCGCATTCGCTCTGGCCATATCGGTAAAACCAAAAATTATTGCCAAAATATTGTTGAAGTCATGGGCAATGCCACCTGCAAGCGTGCCGATGGCCTCCATTTTCTGCGCTTGCCGAAGCCGCTCTTCCATTTCTTTTCTTTCATCCTCCGATCGTTTGCGTTCGGTGATGTCGCGCGCAATCCCCAAGACTCCAATGAGCTGTCCATCGCTCCCTACCATTGGGGTCTTTATAGTTTCCAGAATTTCCCGATGGCCATCAGCAGCAAAAGTAAGCTCCTCTTCATTTACAGAGGGTGTGCCTGCGGCCATTGCCGCTTGATCATGCAGTCGGAAAAAGTCAGCCAACTCCTTATTGACGAAATCGTAATCGGTCTTGCCGATAATATCTTTTTCTTTGGCGCCATACAGACGCTCAAACCTGGAGTTGCAAAAAAGGTACACCCCCTGGGTATCTTTCAACCACACCAAGTCCGGAATTGTACTGATCAGTGTGTGTAAATGGGTATCACTCTTTTTCAACGCTTTTTCAGCCTGCTTGCGCTCATCAATTTCGCGTTGCAATTCAGCGGTTCTTTTGTGAACCCGGTGATTCAAAATGCTGTTACTTAAAACAAGGACACCGATCAAGACAAATAAAAGAACGAAGCCCCAATAGACCCATTTTGACATTGCAGAAAGAGGTTCATTTAGACCAAAGGCTTTATCGAATGACTGATAATATATCGAATTTTTGTTTGCCTTTAACGCCTTAAGGTACTTATCGATTACTGCAAGAAGATCACTATTCATTCCCTTGGGGGCGGCATAACTGATTTCTATAGGGTTGAAAATTATATCCGTGCGTTCAACCTGAAACTGCTTGGCGTTGCTAAGTCCGAAACTCCTGTTGACGACCACGGCATCGACTTTTTTTTCACTTACCAGCTTTAACCCCTCACGAAGATCATCTATTGGGATTATTTCAAGATGGATACCAAAGGAGTTGATCATTTTCATGAAAGCTTGTGGGTGGATATCTTGTTTCATTAAGGCGACGCGCTTGCCTTCCAGATCAAGGATGGTCTCAATGCCACTTCCGGGCCAAGTATAGACAACGCCCCAGTTGCTCAGCAATATTTCCTTACTGAAATCAATTTTTTTGGACCTTTCATCGGAATAGGCAATACAGACCTGCAGATCAATTTCACCACGTTCCAGCCTTTCAACACTCTCTGCAAAACTACCGGAAACATATTCAAGGTTCCAGCCTTCCTCTGCGGCAATAAGTTTCAAAATATCGATGGAGAGTCCACTGTAGCCACCACTTTCATCCTGATAGACAAGGGGAGCGTTTTCGTAGACGCCGACCTTGATAGTCCCTTCCCTGGCATGGACCGGATTGGAGAAAGCAACAAGAGCAAGCATCAAAAAAACAAAAAACTTGGTAATCAGATGGCAGGGAAGGTTGAATAACATTATTGTTTTGTGTTGAAATTTAATCATGAGATATATTCATGTTCATGTGAGTTAAAGGGGGCACAAAGGTCGTCATGTCTCTTGTTGAGACTGCTGTTAAGCATTGATTTCAAATTTTGGGGCTCTGGCATTGATCAAGATAGAGACACCAAAGGTCTAAATAAATTAATTTTATTCATCCATCATTTTTTTTGAAATATCTGACGGCTCATATCTATTCGACCATATTCACATAACTTTTTTTAACGTTACCTGATGCAACCGGGAAACACAAATATCTTCAAAAAACATCGCGTTTTCCAAATAAATATCTGGATATATTGGGTCACAATATAGAGAAGGAAGGAAAGCGCGAAAGGTGGGAGGACGAGGCGGGACAAACAATGATTTACTCTAACTCTTAAGCCAGCAAACTTTCCAGTTCCAAGCACAATCCGACTTATCTCAGGAAATTATCATAAAAAAAACAGAGAATCGTTAGAATCTTACACCTTACGATTGAAGCTTATTTGCTTAAATTGAGAACGCTCTCCAATTGACATTCGTTGTTGGTAAAACAAAGGATACTCTTTTCCAGCCTGTCGTAATCAGGGTTAAACGTTCCACGCCGCCAATAATCGTATTGAAGTTTTTTCCCGTTTTTATCCTTTAAAGTTGCGATATTATTTTCGCTGAAAATAGTTTCATCCGATCCCTTCTGGCATTTTTCGTAGCCATCAGAATCGTCTTTGTCTTCATAGAATTTACAATTTCGGTACTTGCCGTTAATACCGTAGTGTTTGTCTCCAGGGCTCATAGATAGGGCAGTATGGGCGAAGTTGGCAAATCTGTAGGGAGTACCTTTATAATTCAGTTCAGGACTGTCGAATTCCACCGTCGCAATATCTTTACAAGACGCTAGCGATTGGTCTTCCTTCGTATATTTGGTCTTGTACCAGATAAGAGCGCGACGTTTAGCGGTCGTCAGATCACAGAAAAATTTACGGGCCTCCCTGGCATCAATGGTATCATCATCGGCACTGACAGCCATAAGCACAGGACCCTCCAGGGCGTACTTACTGTCGACCAGGCCTTTGGTCAGTTCGTAAAACTCAGCCCCGGCATTCATAGAAAAAGATTCATATCGTGCGGCATCTTTCTCATCATATTTGTTCGCCCAGTCCTTAACAAATCTAAGAATAGTGGCAGCCCAGGCCAACTTAGTTTTGGCTTTGACGGCCGTCGACACCAAAATCAAGCCTTTGATTTTATTTGTACTTTGACCCTCTTTCATATGTCTTATGGCCAGCGCCGTGCCAGTCGAAAATCCAACCAGATACAGGTCATGAATCTGGTCGATTTTCTGAAAACTTCTCACTCCATAGTCTGTTATTCGCATCCAGTCTTCATGTTTCATCTTCAATGAGTCTCCGGCCACGGTGCCATGCCCAGGCAACAACACGGCCCGGATCAAGGCACACGGATAAGCCTTTCGGAGAGAGTCGCTGATACTGCGCATCAGATAAGGTGAATCGGTCAAGCCATGGATAAGAAGAAAACCCTTCCCCCCGCCTTTTGATGTGTCCCAACACATATCGCTGTCTTTTTCCGGCCACTGAAACGGGCCACGCATTATTGCCGTCTCTTCACTGGTATACCCCCCCAGATAGGGACTCTGACCTGATTTAAAACGAAGATCGTCTAAAATTTGGCGGATATTTTCACGACTGTCATGAACATACTGCGTAAATTCCGGCTCAGGCTGCCCTGGAACGGAAGCCGCCCTTCCTGTTGGCTGCAACCATTCAGGATTTGAAGAGATGCATGCTCCTAAGGCAATAGACACACATACGGTCACAAGAATTGCTTTGATTGTCGAAACAGCCATTTCAACATGTCTCCAGATAATTTTAAAATAAAAGTACAGGACTTGCGCTCCGACTGTGCAAATTTAGAATTTACTGAATTGCTAGGCTTCTTGTCCGGTCCAGGGCCGCAACTGACACGCCACGCCCAAAAATTCCTCATCATTTCCAAAGAGTGGGGTCAATTCCTGCCACAGGACTTTTCCGTCAGGGTGAATACACTTTCCTGAGATATGGACCTTCTGATCGAAGACCTTGTACATCCTGGTAAGGACTTCACCGGCGTTGTCCATACGGGAAGCGACCGTTTGCAGGTCGTCGAATGTTTTGATTTCCTGGCCGTTCAGGCTGAGCATGTTGCAAAAAGTCCTGTTCTTTCTGACCAGATTCCGATCCTGGTCAAAAATAATCAGACTGAAATCAAGGGCGTTAAAAGCGGCCTGTGTTCTGGCCTGTGCGGTCTGGTCCTGATAATTTTTGTTTACCGGTCTGGCAATAATAACAACACGATCAACGCGCCCCATATCGCCGGCAACCGGAAGCATGTTGACCATGTATGTTCCATTGTTGGTGCTGACTTCCTTGATGTGGGAAGTATTCAAATCAAATGTTTTTTGCAGTAAAAGCTCATAAGGGGAATAATCGAGGATAGTCTCAGCCAGAACCGTATCATAGTCTTCGCCATTATGTTTTCCCCAAAACAGGATGGAGGCATGGTTCTGATATATGATTTTCCGATCGCTGGAAACAATTGTTATGCTGTCATGCAAGGCCTCAAAGACCTCATAACAGCGGATCATATGAGCCTTGGCCTCTTTAGCCTCTGCTTCGGTATCCTGAAATTTATCGCGGAGAACCTGAAAAATTTCCTCAATGGGAAGCGCACGCCCTTGTTCTGTCGTCTCGATAACGTTTTCGGGCAAAGCGGCTGAGGCAAGTTTTTCTGACAAAGACACTTCGCCTTGAATGGCGGGATGAGTGGTCGCTGTTATCACGGCCCCCTTTTTTACCAATTCTTCTTCTGTCATATTGAGGGGCTTGCTAACCTTGTTTCGCCATTCCTGTGAGCATCCCTGCTTCCCGTTCAACACCTTGCTGAGGGTGACCGCTGAGATCTGTGCCTTCACTGCCAGATCCTTCTGGGCTATTTTCTGAGCCCGAATCGTCTCCGCCAGTCCGGCAATAAAATACGCCTGTCGCTGTTTGTTCTCAATGGCAATGGCGGTTTCGCTGTTTTCCATATTTCCTCTCCATATTCCTTCTACCAGATTGGGGCCTCATGCCCTCGTGTCAAATCAAGCGTAATCTCGTGAAAGCTATATTTTCCATTATTGTTATTAAAAAATTAATGTCAATAGAAAAAAATATCCCAAACAATATCGAAATATTAGCCTCAAACACATAATCAAATTAACTTAAATGTTAATTTATTCACATTTTGTTAATAAATTTCTCTTGCGTTAGCCAACAAATGGCATTATTTTAACAATAATTCCTATTACCGTATTAATAAGTGAGTAAAAAAGAGAAAAATTCCTTAACCAATTGGAGATTACAATGATGCAAAAAATCTTGGGCGGCTTCATCCTGGCCCTCACCCTTATTTTTTCAGCTTCCCCCGGCAACGCTACCCTTACCACTGATCTGCAAAACCTGGTGGCCCAGAGCACAGTCATACAAGATCAGCTGGCAAACATCAGCGTTAACCAGGGTGGAACCTGCACCCAGCTTGGCACCCTCAACACCTCCATGGAGAACTATCTGGCCACTGTAGCCGTGGTTATCAGCCGGATTACAGTACCTATTACCCTCACCAGCACCGACACCACCTCCCTTGACACCCTTTCCACTCTCACCACGGAAATGGCGGCCGATTCGATCCGTCTGTCCCTGGAGTTGCGTAGCATAGAAAATGTGGCCGAGCTGTTCGAATACCGGGCCGCCCTGAGCGCCATGCTCCGGTTGTCTGATGATATCGGCAAGATGGCCGACAGGATCCTCGAGATGGCGGACCGCATCCTCGTCATGGCAAGCAATATCGGTGCCATGGCTGATCGCATTCTCATCACCCAGCAGTTACAAAACAGCAACGTGGCCCTGACCCAGGCATCCATCCTCACCACCCAGGCGAATATGGTGGCCATGAGCGACAGCCTTTCCTCCATTGCCTACAATATGACTTTGGGGTTGGTGAAGACCGATGCGGTTGTGTTGGAAAACGACATGGGGGCAACGACGCTCACCAGCGCCAACATGGTGACCGAACTGGATAAGCTTGCAGCCAGGACTTCCCTCCTGCTCGCCGGCACAGAGAGTCTTTACACCCTGATCAACCAGAACAGCCAGTCTGCCAGTCACTTTATCAATAGCGACACCCTGACCTTACTGGGCGATCTTTCCACCATTAACAGGGCCTTAGCCCTCTCGCTGGAGGCTTATGCCAATACCATCAACCAGATCGCGCCGCTCACCCAGATTCCTGTCCTCTCCGATGCCACCGCCAGCATGCTGCGCCTTACCACCGACATCGGCAAGATGTCTGACCGGATCATGGAGATGACCGACAAGATCATTGTTATGGCAGATAATATCGGCCTGATGAGCGACCGGATTGTCACGACCCAGGATTTGCAGCAGACCAATATAGAGCTGACCGGGGGCTCGCTGCTCACCGCCCAGAGTGTCACCCTCACTGTGATAAAAAACTTCCTTTAAAATAAGCATATTGACATCCAACGGAGACACAAATATGAAAAATAAGATCAAGAACGTATTTTTTATTGCCCTGTTCATAGCGGCAGGCCTTTGGCTTCATCCGACCGCCTCACAGGCCACTTTGCTTGATGATCTGAATGGACTGCTGGCCCAGTCCCAGGCCCTTGACACCCAGCTCAAGGATATCACCCTGACCGGCGACACGGTCTGCGGCCCACTGGTTGCGGCCAATCAGGCAGCCCGTGATCTTGTCAACAATATCACCCAGATTGACCAGAGGCTCGCCGCCCCCTTGCAGATTGATGTGGACATACTCACCGCCCTCAATCAACTGGCAGCCCTGACACCGAACCTTGCCAGCGAGAACCTTCGCCTCTCCGTTGATCTGCAGGCCCTGTCTCAGACCGGACAGGCCATTACCATCAAGGATGGCATTGTGGCCATGCTTCAACTCTCCGATGATATCGGCACCATGGCCGACCGCATTGGTGAAATGGCGGACAAGATCCTGGTCATGTCCGATAATATCGGTCTCATGGCCGATCGTATCATTGCCACCCAGGAGATCCAAAACGAGAATATACAGCTCACCCAGCAGTCTATTTTGCAGACCCAGACCAATATGCTGACTGTGACTTCTCTGGTGGAGACCAGTACCAACGACCTGACCCTTAATCAGTTGGTGATTGATGGCAATCTGCTGGCGGCCAAAATGGTAGCAGTGATCTTAAACCCATTTACCATGAAGAAACAGCTTGCTACGGTTGCCACTGATGTCCATACCTTTCTTGCCAAGGTGACCACCGCTTACGGAACTATCGCCCAGCAGTCGGCAACCAGCACCATGTACATCAACGCCACCTCCCTGACCAGCCTGGCGAATGTCTCCATCATGCTCACCTCGCTGACCACGGCCGTTGACGGCTATGTAATCGCCATTGACGCCCTGAAAAACATAACCTCCAGCACCAGCCTTTCAGCCTCGCTCAAGAGCATGCTGCAGCTTTCTGCTGATATCGGAGTCATGGCCAACCGCATCCTGGAGATGGGGGCTCTGATTCTGGCCATGGCGGACAATATAGGCATGGAGGCGAACCAGATCCTGGTTACGCAGCAATTGCAGAATGTCAACGTGGCCACGGTGCAGAGCTCGATCCTGGCAGCTCAGGATCTAGCAATCGCTATTATTGTCGCCCGGAATTTATGATTCTGGTAAGGAGCAAGAGAGATTGGCTAAAAGGCAAAGAATTGAAAAGTTATCTGTTCAACTTTACGTGCTGACTGAGCTTGTTGACTGAACATATTGAAAGAATGATGTAAGTAAAAAATGGGTAATAAAACAGGGACAGCGACCTTTTTTTGAAACACAAAGACAGAGCAGTCTTGTGGGTATGAGGTTTTTATCGACAGGATTAAAGGAACAGTCGCTGTTCCTAATTTTCAAACATCAAAATCGGGATAAATAAAAAAATAATTTACCTCAACTTCAAGCAGTTATCGCAAATCAACTACAGTAGAAGACAGATTCCCTCCCTGGCAAGCTTGCATGATTATGCAGCTTGTAATGAGACCCAAGAGACCGAACATTCTGCATCTTCCGCACCAACATAGGCTGTATCGCCGGTAATGGTGACGGAAAGATTCATCGTTCGCTTCACCAGCGCCGCCAATTCCTGGATACTCTCCCACGGGAACTGAACAACCGACACCGGCAGCTCATTGAACTTTGCTTGTCCCTGAGTCCACCAGGTATCCGATTTTGAATTAAAGCTATAGACCTTCACTGCCGGCGAAAGTCGGCTTGCTTTTTTTATTCTCTCAACAGTTGGCTCCCCCACATCGATCCATAATGATAGTCGATCATCCAATGTGCGCGCCCAGATATCGGGCTCTTCCACTGCACAAAGCCCTTTGGTAAAGACCAGATACTCCTGAGCATTCAAACAAAAGGCCAGAACACGAGCCATCATACGCTCAAGTGTTTCAGAAGGGTGTTGAGCAACCGTTAAAGTAAGCGTATCATAATAATCTCGGTCAGTATCAGCCAGGGTAATTTTCAATTTATAAATTGTCGGTTTCAATGCCATAACTGAGAGATCTCCGGAAGGTGTGCCCACGCCATGCAGTTACGACCCTTTGCTGTAAATTTGTTTTTGGTTAAAATAAGGACTCCGACAGCAATAGCGCCAAATGCGCTCTGCCTCCGATTACGTTCCTACTTTGCCGCATCAGCGCCGCCCAATGTCCCCGCATCCACTCAAGCGCATGATTGTGCATTTTATTAATTTTGTTCAGCAACAAGACTTGATGCCAATGCTTTGGCAACAAGGGGCATAGCTGCAAAAGGAGGGAGCCCAAGCTCACTTACTACTTTTTGGCATAACTCCATAATATTTTGCAGTTTATTAACAAGGATGTTATTCATGACAGCAGTATGAATACGCTCAAGATAAACAATACTTTCATTCATTCGTTTGATTATTTCCTCTTGGCCTTGGATGGGACCCTCCCAGGATGACAATAAATTATCTACATTTTCAACATGTTGTAAAATTCTTATTGATGCAAGACAGGAGAAAATATCTTCGTAAATTGGGAGATCACCCGGATAAGCTAAAGCATCGGCGGTAAATAAAGTTTTTTCATCTTCAAACAATAATGAGATGGAGCCTTTTGAGTGGCCGGGAGTATGAATTATTTTACATGACAGGCCCTTTTCTAATTCTAGAATTTCTCCTCCAGCAAGAAAGCGGTCAACTACTACAGGGCCTTCAACCAAAGTCTGAAATCCAGGGACAGGCCTGTCTTTAAATTGTTGTTCTGTATTCTCAATCCATTCTTGTTCAAGTTTATGAGCAAAAACAGTACAATCCGTCCGGCTTTTTACACTTTTGGCAGAACCAATATGATCAGGGTGTGAATGGGTAAGAATTAAGGAAGAAACTTCTTTCGGATCTCGGCCTTGTTCTTTTATATATTCCCAAATTGTCAATTCGGTACCTGCCACACCACTATCAATCAAATGTATTTTGTCTCCAAAGACAAGATAGACAAAAGCAAATCTATCGATTGATATCTCTGGAGAGACAGGGATTTTGAAAGGAATTTTTATCGCGTGTATTCTTTCTGTAACCTGCATTTTACAATTGCCTTATATTTATTCTTATCCTGTACAACGGCTTGATCGCAAGAACGCGCAGGGCAAGGGCTTTTTACCGTCGCCCTGCGCGCCGTTGTTCGCAGCTCAGTTCTTTTCTCCAATCTCTCCGGTAATTGCTCCCTAAAGAACGTCTCCGCCACTCTGACCAGGTATCATCGTAGGATCCCAAACGCAACCACGGTTGCGCCCCGCCTTCTTGGCTGCATACAATGCGATGTCCGCGCGCTTGATCGACTCCTCAACGCTGACGCTCTGATCGAGCATGGTAATGCCGAATGATGCAGTGACCATGATCGACTTTGTTTCGTCCGCGCCGATGTCAATTGCAGTAAGCCCATTGCGTATACGTTCGATTATATCTGAGACGGTCTGAAGATTGGTACTCGGAAAGGATAGTAGAAATTCCTCACCTCCATAACGGTAAATTCTGTCGTATGCCCGCAGATGTTGCTTGATATAACTCACCCAGGCCACGAGCACTTGGTCGCCGACAGGATGGCCATAGGTATCGTTGACCACCTTAAAATGGTCCAAGTCCATAATCACGATACTGCACTTCTGAACGTCACGCTTGACCAACTCACGTTGTTCCCGCAGCCGGATGAGCATGCCGATGCGGTTCTCAGCGCCCGTCAATGCATCACGATTATTGAGTAATTCCTCGAGCTCCTGCTTAAGTGAATAAATTTCCAGATGCAGGCGGTCGGCAGAATTTGTGAAACTGTCATAGTCTTTCGGAGACCCTAACGCCTCGTTTGTCGCAGCAAGAAGCAACTGTGCTCCAAGCTGATGCAGACGGCGGTGCTCTGTCTCGATCGCTACGAATGCCGGGTGCTCCCGAAGTGCTTGAGGAGGAGTACCATAATACCACTGGCCGAAGCGACACTGACGATGAGCATCATCTGCCATGTCTCGATTATCGAAGGTCAATCGACAGATGATCGAACGGGTGAGATCCTTGGCCCACTGCTCATGATTGTAAATAGCCTGCTCCAATTGCTGCAACGTCACCTGCAGCTCTTGTCTGCCGATATTATTAAGCATAGTTATATCCTCTGATGATTTGCGGACGCAAAGTTAAGACGCGTGCCTAGGAGTCTGTCGGATTATGGTGATTCAGTTCTTGTAACTTTCTGATATTTAAGGAAATACTAGAAATGTTACGCAACTTGCAATTCGAATTATATGTTGCAATATCAATATGTTATCTTTTTTAAATTCGGATAATCTGACAGACTCCTAGGAAAATTCTGTCTATCATTTCTCGAGGATATCAGGTGGTTCATATCTATCCAACATATTGACATAACATTTTGAGGTTACTTGATGGAGCAGAAAAACACAAATAGCGTCAAAGAGATATTGTGATTTTCAGGTAAGTGTTTGGATATATTTGACCAACGCGCAATGAAGCACGTAAAACGCGATCTGCCCCCGATTATCCCCATCCTCCTCGGCGCTAGATTATCAACCTGACGCCGCCAGGTTCTTCAACCCCGGTAAGAAAAGCGATCGTCGGGAGAGCCGATGAACATAAAATTGACCGGGATGCTCCATTGTTTTGATAGGTCATGGATCAACTCTGGCCCGAAATCTCCCTTGATGCCTATGAACTCTATCTCTATTAACGAAAACAAAGAAAAAAACTGCAAAAGAGTTGAAGCTGTTTTTATTGACCTGAAGAGATTATTGACGGTCATATAAAAATGAGCTACCATTCATTTTTATATTTTCAGAGATACACGGCTAACTATTAAGAAAAATCAAGAAAAGGAGGGTAAACCATGAGCAACAACTTCGTTATTGTCTGTTCTTGCGGCACAGATAATCCAAACAGGGCAAGCCGAGCAATTCATCTGGCTACAATTGCCCATAAAGAGGGAAAAAACGTTTCCCTCTTCCTACTTGATGAGGCAGTATATCTCGTCAAAAAAGGAATGATCAATCATCTTCAGGCTGCAACCGGCGACGTCGCTGATGATTTGATGACGTACCTCCAGGCCCATGAGGTCCCGATCCTTGCTTGTACGCCATGTGCCAAAAGCCGGCAGATATTTGAAGATGATCTGATCGATGGAGCAAGAATGGGCTCCGCCGTGGAACTCATCCATCTCTGTTCCGATGCTGCTGTCATCAGTTTGTAATGCATAATGAAAGGATAAAAGCTTATGAAGACGACGATTCACATAGGCACAATTCTATTTATCTTTCACTTTCTTCGCCACGCAAAACGTGGTCTGTCACGAATGGCACTAGTACAGTGTATATTTTAGAGTTTCGGATATAGCCGTTTCAGTTTAATTCGCGCATCATTCGTGGTGAACTGCCAATCGACCTTGGTTTGACGATTATTCCGATCAGTATTCCATGCCATTACCTCAGATCGCATTTTCTCAATACAGTCAATTCGACCCGTAAGGCATTGTCGCTTCAAAACGCTGAGTTCAATCTCTGCTATATTCAACCAACTCCCGTGCTTAGGGGTGTGATGTATTTCAAGACGATCTGCTAAACACCTGGCTTCTTCAGGCGGAAAGGCCGTGTATAGCGAGGCTGTATTGTGTGTATTCAGA
>VMSP01000056.1 GCA_013792135.1 Desulfocapsa sp.
AACATAGGTATCAATGGCTTCCATCAGCTCCCAAATACACTTGCTAGCCTCAGGATCTTCTGGATTCTCCAAAGCCTTCAAAGCAGAGCCATGGATGATCGGAACATCATCACCAGGGAAGTCATACTTGTCAAGAAGCTCACGCAGCTCCATCTCTACCAGTTCGATGAGTTCAGGATCATCCACCATGTCGCATTTATTGAGAAAAACGACAATACAAGGCACACCAACCTGACGGGCAAGAAGAATATGTTCACGAGTCTGAGGCATGGCACCATCATTGGCACCAACTACTAGAATCGCGCCATCCATCTGGGCCGCACCGGTAATCATGTTCTTAATATAGTCTGCATGACCTGGACAGTCCACATGAGCATAATGACGATTGGCTGTCTCATACTCAACATGTGCGGTGGCGATAGTAATTCCACGCTCTTTTTCTTCCGGTGCCTTATCGATCTCACTGAAATCAGTAAACTTAGCCAAACCCTTAGTGGAGAGTACGCGGGTTATCGCAGCGGTCAGGGTCGTTTTACCATGATCAATATGACCCACAGTACCAACATTGACATGTGGTTTTTTTCTTTCAAACTTTTCTTTTGCCATAATCGGACCTCAATATGATTGAACTTAAATTCCTCTGATTTTCTTTATTATTACTTCTGCCTTAGCCTTCGGCACCACATCATATTCTAAAAATCGCATTGTAAAATTAGCACGTCCCTGAGTAGCGGATCGCAAAGATGTTGAATATCCGAACATCTCTGCCAAGGGAACCTGTGCATGAACTACCTGTAAATCATGCACAGTCTCAACAATGCCAATCTTGGCTCTTTTACTATTAAGATCATTAATCGCTTCACCAAGATATTGGTCTGGAGTAACAACCTCTACAAGCATTAAAGGTTCCAACAGCAAAGGTTCAGCATCTGCAACCACACGGCGAATCGCCATCGCAGCAGAAATCCCAAATGCCATCTCGGTAGAATCATCCTCATGATAGGAGCCACCAATCAAACTAACCTTCAAGTCGGTCAAGGGATAACCAATCAAGGGCCCAGCATCAAGGCTATCGAAAATTCCCTTCTCGATGGCCTTCATAAAGGAAGCAGGAATCTGGTCCTCGCTTACCTTGCTCTCAAAAACAAAACCTGTACCTCTGGAAAGTGGATCGACCTTGAGAACAACATGCCCATATTGTCCTTTAGCACCGGTATGCTGATCAAACTTACCCTCTGCCTCTTTCGTGATACTGATTGTCTCTTTATACGCAACCTGGGGCTTACCTACATTGGCAGACGCTTTAAAATTATTCAACAAACGATCAATAATTATTTCAAGATGCAGCTCACCCATCCCGGAAATAATCGTTTGACCAGTATCTTCGTTGGTCGTTATCGTAAAAGAAGGATCTTCAAGGGCTAACTTCTGTAAGGAGTCAGCAAGCTTCTTCTCATCAGCCTTACTTTTAGCCTCTATGGCTACTCCGATAACAGGCTCCGGGAAATCCATACTATCAAGAAGGATATAATCATCACTCGCACAGAGGGTATCACCCGTCGTCGTAAACTTGAGGCCTATCACGGCTCCAATATCACCACTACCTATTTCCTTAACTTCCTCACGCTTATTGGCATGCAATTTAAGAAGCTTAGAAATTTTTTCCTGCTTTTTTTTCGCAGGATTATAAACTCTGTCGCCAACCTTAATCGTACCGGAATAAACTCGCAAAAAAGCAAGATTCTCAACAAAGGAATCACTCATAAGCTTAAAGACCAAGCCAGAAAAATGGGCGTCATCGCTTGGAACTCGCGTTACGAGTTGACCACTTTCATCTAGCCCTTCAACCGAGGGAACATCGAGCGGAGAGGGAAGATAGCGAATCACGCCATCGAGTAAGGGTTGAATTCCTTTATTTTTAAAGGCACTACCACAAAAGACGGGAACCAAGTCAAGACTCAGCGTTGCTTTCCTGAGAGCCGAATAAATCTCTTCAGGTGACACTGGTTTGTTCTCCAGGTATTTTCCCATGATCCCCTCATCAAAGTCGGCCAACTTTTCGAGGAGTACCATATGTGCGGCCGTGAATTTGTGTTGATACTCTTCAGGGATATCAACCTCCCTTACTTCCTGTCCAAGTGACACCTCATCAAAGATGAACATCTTACCTTCAACAAGGTCAATGATCCCCTCAAATGCAGACTCACAACCAACTGGAAGCTGCACAGCAACCGGGTTTGCCCCAAGTCTCTTCGCTATCATCTTAAGACTGCGATCAAAATCAGCCCCGAGACGATCCATCTTATTAATAAATGCTATCCGGGGGATGGAATACTTGTCAGCCTGACGCCATACCGTCTCCGACTGCGGCTCAACCCCACCAACGGCACAAAAAACAGCAACTACACCGTCAAGCACTCTCAAGCATCGTTCGACTTCAACAGTGAAATCGACATGCCCTGGTGTATCAATAATATTTACCTTACAATTATGCCAGAAGCAGGTGGTAGCGGCAGAGGTTATCGTAATCCCTCGCTCCTGTTCTTGCTCCATCCAGTCCATAACAGCATTGCCGTCATGAACCTCACCAATCTTATGAGACCGACCGGTATAGTAAAGAATTCGTTCAGTTGTGGTAGTCTTTCCGGCATCAATATGGGCCATTATGCCTATATTGCGCACATTAGACAGATCCTCATGAACAGCCATCAATACCCCTCGACACAATCAATATTTATTGATGGCCAACCGTACAACAAAAATAGTTCCAGCAAACGCTTATTGAAAGCAGATCCCTACCAGCGATAATGCGCAAATGCCTTATTCGCCTCAGCCATACGATGCGTATCGTCGCGCTTCTTCACAGCTGCACCACGGTTATTAAATGCATCCATAAGCTCTGCCGCCAACTTCTCAGACATAGATCTTCCAGAGCGTGACTTGGCATAGCTGATAATCCACCTCATAGCCAAGGCATTTCTCCTGGACTGCCTGACTTCCATCGGCACCTGATAGGTAGCACCACCGACACGACGCGATTTAACTTCGACCTTTGGCCGTACCTTCTCCATGGCCTCTTCGAAAACTGTCAAAGGATCACTATCAGTCACCTTGGCTGCAATGATATCCATGGCACCATACAATATATGCTGAGCAACACTCTTTTTCCCTCGCTCCATAATACCGTTGGTAAACTTACTTACCAACACTGAATTAAAGCGTGGATCGGGCTCAATCTCTCTTTTTGCTACTATTTTTCTACGCGGCATTTTTTATCCTTTTCAGCAACAGAAGCAACCTATCATTTAGGTCGTTTTGCACCATATTTTGAGCGACCTTGTCGTCTGTTGGTAACCCCAAGGGTATCAAGGGTACCACGAACGATATGATACCTTACACCAGGTAAATCTTTTACACGACCGCCCCTGATCAAAACAACCGAATGCTCCTGTAGATTATGGCCAATTCCAGGGATATAGGAAGTCACCTCAATCCCGTTGGTCAACCTTACTCTTGCCACCTTACGGAGAGCCGAGTTTGGTTTCTTCGGAGTTGTTGTATATACACGAACGCAGACACCACGTTTCTGAGGTGACCCTTTCAATGCAGGGGTATTTGTTTTTTTAACTATCTTCTTTCTGCCCTGTCGAACGAGCTGGTTAATTGTTGGCATTACTTTTACTGCTCCTGTTCGATTACGCTTAATTTATTATTCTTAATAACTTTACTCGCTTACCACAACCTGTGAATAAACAACCCACAAAGGATAAACACAAAGAAAAGTTATTTACCCCAATGTCGTATCTGTGTCAACACAAAAAAGGATATTGGAGTAGAATAGTTCCCTATGAATTGCCTCGCAATCCGGTTCCTGCCGAAATTAACCTTCCCATAATTACATTTTCCTTCAACCCGGCCAGCTGATCAATTTTACCCGCCATAGCCGCATTGGTCAGTACCTTTGTTGTCTCTTGGAATGAGGCCGCAGAAATAAAGCTTTCAGTAGACAGTGAAGCCTTTGTGACACCTAAGAGCATGGGTTCCGCAACTGCTGGGACCTTTCCCTCGGCAAAAAGGCGTTCCCGCTCATCTTCAAATTTCCACCATTCCACCTGTTCACCAATCATGAAACGGGAATCTCCGGCACTGGTGATCTGTACTCTCTTCAGCATCTGACGGACAATAACCTCAATATGCTTGTCATTGATCTTAACACCTTGCAGACGATACACTTCCTGTACCTCATTAACCAGGAATTTGGCCAGCTCTTTTACTCCAAGAACCCTCAAGATATCATTGGGAAGGACAACCCCTTCCATTAAAGGCTCACCAGCCTGCACATAATCACCTTCATGGACAATGGTATGTTTGGCCTTTGGTACAAGATACTCCTCGGGTTCTCCATACTCAGGGGTCACAACCACCCGCCGTTTACCCTTCAATTCCTTGCCGAAACTTACCCGTCCATCGATCTGGGAAATAATGGCAGGATCCTTTGATTTTCTAACCTCAAACAACTCGGCAACTCGTGGTAAACCACCGGTAATATCCTTTGTTTTCGATGATTCACGGGGAATCTTTCCAACAATTGCTCCAGGCTCAATAACAGCTCCCTCATCCACTGAGATAAACGATCCTACAGGCAGACTGTATCGTGCAAAAGATTCAGAATTTGGCAGTTTACGAGTTTTGCCGCGCTCATTTTTAACACTGATGCGTGGATTCAACTGGGCAGCAGTGGTTGAATGGACAATGACCTTACTGGACTTCCCGGTCACTCCATCCAACTTCTCCTGCATGGTGATACCTTCAATCACATCACCATATTTAATAATACCACCAACCTCACTGACAATGGGAATCGTATAGGCGTCCCATTTGGCAAGAATCATACCGGCCTCAGCCGTTTCTCCTTCTTTTACAAAGATCTGAGCACCATAATTTACCTTATAGCGCTCACGATCTCGACCAAGTTCATCCTTGATGGTAATTTCCGCATTACGATTCATGACAATCTTGACCCCAAGATTATTTTCAACGTAATGCATATTCTTAAAGACGACCAAACCGCCACGCTGCGTCTGGACTTCAGCCTGTTCAATGGCACGACTGGCAGTACCACCGATATGGAAGGTACGCATGGTCAGCTGAGTTCCCGGTTCACCGATGGATTGAGCAGCAATAATACCTACTGCCTCACCGATATTCACCATATGACCACGCCCTAAATCACGTCCATAACAGGCAGCACAGACCCCGCGCCGAGTCCGGCAGGTAAGCACTGAGCGGATATGAACCCGGTCAATCCCTGCCTCACTGATCTGCTTAACCTTTGATTCAGTGACTTCCTCACCCTCAGCCACAATCACCTCACCGCTATACGGATCAATGACTTCTTCCAAGGTTACACGTCCTAAGATTCGGTCTCCAAGGGGAACAATTACCTCTCCACCGTCCATCAGTGGTTCAGCAATAATTCCATCAATAGTCTGGCAATCTGCTTCAATAATCGTTGCATCCTGCGCTACATCAACTAGTCTCCGGGTAAGATATCCGGAGTTGGCAGTTTTCAGCGCTGTATCCGCAAGCCCTTTCCGAGCACCATGAGTTGAAATAAAATATTCAAGTACACCAAGTCCCTCTCGGAAATTGGCTTTGATCGGAGTTTCAATAATGGCGCCCGATGGTTTAGCCATCAGTCCACGCATCCCGGCCAACTGCCTGATCTGATCCCTGGAGCCCCTGGCGCCGGAATCAGCCATGATAAAGATAGAGTTAAAGCTTGGTACTTCCACGACGTTATTATCATGGTCACGGACATAATCAACCTTTATCCCTTCCATCATCTCGTTGGCAACATCCTCACTCACCTTGGACCAGATATCGACAACCTTATTATATTTCTCACCGGAGGTAATAAGACCATCAGAATATTGCTGTCCAACATCCATCACATCATTTTCTGCCTTTTCAATCAGATCTTCCTTACTCGTCGGTATCTTCATATCATTAATACAGATGGAGATCCCGGCCCGTGTGGCATATTCATAGCCTATATCTTTCAAGCGGTCAGCAAGGATAACCGTTTCTTTAGTTCCACCATGCCTGTACGTATAATCAATGAGTTGAGCAAGTGCCTTCTTACTCATCACCTTATTGATTTCTGCAAATGGCACAACTACAGGCAACAGGCCCCCAAGCAGAATCCTCCCCATGGTGGTATCAATAATTTCCCCATCCATGCGGACTTTAATCTTGGCCTGTAAATGAACAGCCTGATAATCATAGGCAATTATTGCCTCCTCAGGACTTGAAAAGATCTTACCCTCACCGGTGGCATTGATTCGCTCACGACTCATATAATAGAGGCCAAGAACAATATCCTGAGAGGGAATAATAACCGGTTCACCATTGGCAGGTGAGAGGATATTATTCGATGACATCATGAGAACCCGCGCCTCAACCTGGGCCTCAACAGACAGAGGCACATGAACAGCCATCTGGTCACCGTCAAAGTCGGCATTAAAAGCCGCACAAACCAAGGGATGTAACTGGATTGCCTTACCTTCAATCAGCAGAGCCTCAAAGGCCTGCATACCAAGACGATGGAGGGTTGGCGCACGGTTGAGAATCACGGGATATTCAGTAACAACCTCTTCAAGAACATCCCAGACCTCCTTGGCCCCTTTTTCCACCATTTTCCTGGCACTCTTGATGGTGGTAACAAAACCCTTGCTCTCAAGCTTATTATAGATGAAGGGCTTAAACAACTCCAAAGCCATTTTCTTAGGGATACCACATTGATGCAGTCGAAGATGGGGTCCCACCACAATGACGGAACGACCGGAATAATCAACACGTTTTCCCAGAAGATTCTGACGGAACCGACCCTGCTTCCCTTTCAGCATATCAGAAAGCGACTTCAGCGGCCGTTTATTGGCTCCAGTAATGACACGACCACGACGTCCATTATCAAAAAGGACATCGACCGCCTCCTGAAGCATCCGTTTTTCATTGCGAATGATAATATCCGGTGCGTCAAGTTCAAGGAGTCTTTTCAGGCGGTTATTTCTGTTAATCACCCGTCTATAAAGATCATTGAGATCGGAAGTGGCAAAACGGCCACCCTCCAAAGGAACAAGAGGGCGCAAATCGGGTGGTAATACCGGAATGACCTCTAAAACCATCCACTCAGGCCTATTGCCGGAATCACGAAAAGCTTCTATGACGAAAAGCCGTTTATACAGCTTCTGCCTTTTAGTTTTCGAGTTTGTCGATGTCATCTCTTCGCGCAACTGAGCTGATAAGGCAACCAAATCCTGTCTGGAGAGCAGCTCACGAATAGCCTCGGCACCAATACCAACCTGAAACTGCCCAGGAAAGGCATCGCGTTGCTGACGATACGTCTCTTCGGTAAGCAGAGTAGAGACAGGAATAGAGTCAACACTTGACTCTATGACTGCATATTGTTCAAAATAAAGAATCTTTTCCAGTTGTTTCAGCGTCAGGTCAAGAACAGCACCAATCTTGCTGGGAAGGCTTTTAAGAAACCAGATATGAGCTACCGGGGCAGCAAGTTTGATATGCCCCAGCCGTTCCCGGCGAACCTTTGACTGAATAACCTCAACCCCGCACTTTTCACAGACGACACCTCTATGTTTCATGCGTTTATACTTCCCGCAATTACACTCAAAATCTTTGACCGGACCAAAGATCTTGGCACAAAAAAGGCCATCTCTTTCGGGCTTGAAGGTCCGATAATTGATGGTTTCAGGCTTCTTTACCTCACCATGGCTCCAGTCCATGATTTTGTCAGGTGAAGCTAAAGATATCTGTACTTTTTTGAATTTAACAGGAGCTTTTGGCTTTTGAAAAAAATTAAATAGCTCTTCCACGAGATTACATCTCCCACAGTTTATAGGGTTAGAGAAGTTTTCAGCTTGAAGTTCATCTGCACACGATGAGCACGGGGCCTTTAAAGGCCATTCTTCAGCTTACACCCTCAATCTTGTAACAGCTCCATATCAAGACAAAGACCTTGCAGCTCTTTAACAAGGACATTGAACGATTCAGGCAGACCAGTAGTAAGAAAGTTATTACCCTTAACTATCCGTTCATACATTGTGGTCCTTCCTTCCACGTCATCTGACTTAGCGGTCAAAAACTCCTTCAGCGTATAGGCAGCACCATACGCCTCCATGGCCCACACCTCCATCTCACCCAGACGCTGGCCACCAAACTGGGCCTTACCACCGAGGGGTTGCTGAGTCACAAGAGAATAGGGTCCGGTTGACCGAGCATGGATCTTATTATCTACCAGATGGTGCAGTTTCAACATATACATAACACCGACTGTTACCTGGTTATCAAAGGGATCTCCGGTCAAGCCATCATAGAGTTGACTCTGGCCCACCTCATCAACACCACTCTCAACCAGCAATTGACGAATCTGTGCTTCATTGGCACCGTCAAAGACAGGACTGGCCACGTGCAATCCACGATAGTGTTTACGTGCCCAGTCAAGAAGTTCTTCATCACTCTGAGTACCGATGATCTTTGAACACTCGTCCTGAGAATAGATCGACTGCAACTTCTTCTTAATGGCCTCAACTTCATGCTGTTGTGCCAGAGCACTGAGCTGTTGCCCAAGTTTTTTGGCAGCAAAACCAAGATGGACCTCAAGCACCTGCCCCACATTCATACGAGAAGGAACACCTAAAGGATTCAAAACAATATCCACCGTGGTGCCATCAGCAAAGAAAGGCATATCCTCTTCAGGCAGGAGACGGGAAACGACACCTTTGTTTCCATGTCGTCCAGCCATCTTATCGCCAACGGACAGTTTACGCTTCGTTGCCACATAAACCTTGACCATCTTAACCACACCAGGAGGAAGGTCATCCCCCTTCTTTTTGCGATCGATGATACCATCATACCGTTTACTAATAAGCGCCGCCTGCTTATCATAACGGGCGTAAGCCTGATCAATCTGCTCTTGGAATTTGGCTTTTTCGGAAAAATCAAGGGTACGCAAAGCGGTAAAACCGATGACTTCTGCAAGATCAGCACTTATTTTTTTCCCCAGTTTAACGACAACATTTCCTTTCTTATCGGAGACATCACTCTTGACCGTGCGTCCGTCGATAATATCACCTATTTCACGACAGACACCACGTTTAAGACTGGTCAACTCATCAACCTTATCCTGAGTGAGTCGTTCAATCTCAAGGTCTTCGATCATCAATGATCGCTCATCTTTATCAACACCCCTCCGAGAATAAACCTTGGCATCAATGACAACACCTTCAACACCGGGTGGAACACGAAGTGATGAGTCTTTAACATCCTGGGCCTTTTCACCGAAAATAGCCCGCAGTAACTTTTCTTCAGGAGAAAGCATGGTCTCACCCTTCGGTGTCACCTTTCCTACAAGTGTATCACCCGCCTTGATCTCAGCACCGATACGAACAATACCGGAGTCATCAAGATTTCTCAGGGTTTCCTCGCTCACATTAGGAATATCGCGAGTAATTTCTTCCTTGCCAAGCTTTGTATCCCTGGCCATGGTCTCAAAGACCTCAATATGGACAGAGGTAAAGGTATCTTCCTTAAGCAGCCTTTCATTGATAAGGATTGAATCCTCAAAATTGAATCCGCGCCACGGCATGAAGGCAATGGTCACATTTTTCCCCAAGGCCAGTTCACCCTGCTCACAAGAGGGACCGTCAGCAAGGACTGTTCCCTTGCTGACACGCAAACCAGGAAGCACCAGAGGACTCTGAGTAAAGCATGTATTCTGATTTGATTTCTTATACTTACTCAATCGATATACAGCAACGCCGGTATCATAGCCATCGACACCGGGTCGATCATAACGTACAACAATGCGATTGGAATCAACTTCCTCCACCACACCATCGTCACCAGCCAGCAAACATGCACCTGAATCACGGGCCACATACCGTTCCATCCCTGTACCGACGAGAGGAGCAGCGGTAATCATGAGAGGTACAGCCTGACGCTGCATATTTGAACCCATCAGAGCGCGGTTGGCATCATCATTCTCAAGAAAGGGAATGAGTGAGGCGGCAACACTGACTAACTGGTTGGGGGCAATATCAATATAACTGATCTGATCACTGGCAACGGTCAAGACCTCACCTTCTTCTCTGGCAATGAGAAAATCAGGTACAATCTTTCCTGAAGCATCCAATTTGGTTTTAGCAGGCGCAATGATCTGATTCTGCTCTTGCAGAGCACTCAGATATTTCACCTCATCGAGCACAATTCTATCCGCGACCTTCCGGTAAGGAGTCTCAATAAAGCCATAAGGATTCACCTGGGCATAGGTCGCCAGAGAAACAATAAGACCGATATTTGGTCCCTCAGGAGTTTCAACAGGACAGATTCGACCATAGTGGGTAGGATGCACATCACGAACCTCAAATCCTGCTCTCTCTCTGGAAAGACCACCAGGTCCAAGGGCACTGAGACGACGTTTATGGGTAACCTCAGAGATAGGATTCGTCTGATCCATAAACTGAGAAAGTTGACTGGTTCCAAAAAACTCCTTAATGGCCGCAGAGATAGGCTTTGGATTCACAAGGTCATGAGGCATCAGGGTCTCAATTTCCTGAAGAGTCATTCTTTCCTTAATGGCCCGTTCCATACGGACAAGCCCCATTCTGTACTGATTTTCAATGAGCTCCCCAACTGTTCGGACACGTCTGTTACCAAGGTGATCAATATCATCCACTGTGCCCTGACTGTCTTTCAGGCGCACCAGATACTTCACCGATTCAACAATATCCTCACGAGTTAAGGCTTTATGATTAATGTCAGTTGTCAGACCAAGTCTGGCATTGATTTTATATCTCCCGACTTCTGAGAGATCATAGAGGTCAACATTAAAAAAGAGATTTTCAAAAAAAGTCTCAGCAACTTCTTTCGTTGGAGGACTAGAAGGACGCAATCTGCGGTAGATCTCTAATAAGGCCTCTTCGGAACTTCCGACCTTATCAAGTGCTAATGTCTTTCTGAATGAATCTGAGTAATTGACACCATCAATAAAAAGTATTTCAAATTCACTGACACCACTTTCTGAGAGCGATTGTAACAGGGAATCAGTGAGTTCACTATTACACAAGGCAATAACTTCACCGGTTGTCGGATGAACGACATCCTTAGCGAGAAAACGGCCGGAAAGCTCCTCGACTGATATCTTCAGGAAATCAATGGCTGCCGCTTTAATTTTCTTACAAAGAGCCTGGCTGACTTTATGCCCTTTTTTAGCCAGGAGCTCTCCATCCGCAGGGTTAATTAGATCAAACTCCAATCTCTGCCCCTGAAAGGTCTCAGGAGAAAAAGAGAGCAAATAGTCATCACCATTTGCACGGACGGTATTGGTAAGATAAAATATCCGCAAAAGCTCGGCTGAACTATGACCTATGGCCTTCAGCAATGTGGTAACAGGGAATTTACGCCTGCGATCAATGCGAACATAAAGAACGTCTTTAATATCAAACTCAAGGTCTATCCATGAACCTCTAATTGGTATAACTCGTGCGGAATATAAAAGTTTACCACTGGCATGGCTTTTTCCATTATCATGAGTGAAAAAAAGGCCGGGAGAACGCTGTAATTGGGAGACAATAACCCGCTCAGTACCATTAACGACAAACACACCATCTCCGGTCATCAGGGGCAGACTTCCAAGAAAAACCTCCTGTTCCTTGATATCACGTATGGCCTGAACACCTGTCACCGCATCGATATCAAAAGTGATCAACCTGACCGTGATCTTAAGCGGTATCTCAAAGGTCATGCCACGCTGCTGGCATTCTTCCACCGTATATTTGGGCTCACCAAAGGTATAGCGAACAAATTCAAGAGAACATAGTCCATTAAAATCATTAATAGGGAAAACATTCTTAAAAATTCCCTGCAGGCCAAAATCCTCACGTGCATCAGCTTCGACATCCATCTGAAGAAACTTTCCGTATGATATACGCTGCATGGAGATAAGATGCGGTGGCTCCATGACAGAAGCCGCCGTGGCAAAATTTTTTCTCACTCGTTCCATAGTAGTCCTCGAGGTTGCCTTGAGAGCGTTATTTTAAAATCACAGACTGGATGTAAAATTCAACAGTTGCGATGTAAATGACCCTTTAGGCCAGAAGATGACGTAGCCTGGGGATAAAAAGAGGTGACAAAGATGATGACGGGAAGTTAAATGGAAACAAAAATTCTTCCTCAATACAAAAGACTGCCCTGTGCAAAAATTAAAAACCTGTAAGATCATAACTTTAACCACGGGGAGAAAATGTTCTCTTAAATAGATCTAAAATCAAACAGTTACAAACTGTTACCCACATTAAAAAAAATCCATAAGCTTTAAATGCAACACGCTACGTGCCAAAAGCCGTAGCGTGTTACATTTAAACTGGTTGTTCTGCAAGCAGAACAAGGTATACAAAGACAACTTATTTTACTTCTACCACACCACCAACAGCCTCAATCTTGGTTTTGATATCAGCGGCTTCATCCTTGCTGACACCCTCTTTCACAGGCTGAGGAGTACCTTCTACAAGATCCTTAGCCTCTTTCAAGCCAAGACCAGTGATGGCACGTACTTCTTTAATTACCTTAATCTTCTGATCTCCGGCACCGGTGAGAATAACATCAAATTCAGTTTTTTCTTCAGCTGGAGCAGCGGCACCAGCAGGAGCACCAGCAACAGCAGCAGCAGCAGCAGCAGGAGCAGCAGCTGATACACCAAACTTATCCTCAAGTTCCTTGATCATAGCAGAGAGCTCAAGAACGGACATGTTGGAGATAAATTCAATTACATCGTCTTTAGAAACAGCCATTATAATACCTCATGTAGTTTTATGATTTAACGTAACTTTTTAGGACTTCAAGCTTCTACTGCCATCAAAAAAAGAAACAGCACAATACCTGTTAGTTCTCACTCTGTTCTTTTTGTTCTTTGATAGCCTGCAACCCATAAAGAAAAGTCCGGGGTACAGCAGAAAGCACCTGCACAAGACCCGTAGGCACTCCATTGAGAACAGATAAAAATTGACCAAGCAAAACCTCTTTTGTCGGAAGTTTTGACAGGGCAATCAAGTCATCAATTGTAAGCTTATCTCCTTCAAGAGCAGCACACCGTATCTTAAACTTGGCGTGACCATCAGCAAACTTAGCAAGTGCCTTTGCCGGGGAGACCGGGTCATTATACGCCATGACAATAGCGGTAGTTCCCGTAAAGTCATCGGCAAGAAGATCACTTGTGGTATTTGTAACTGCTCTTTTCAGAAGGGTATTTTTTGCTACTCGTATTTCTGAATCGCACTTGCGCAATTCACCACGCAACTCTTGCAACTCTGAAACCGTTAATCCACAATAGTCGGCAACCACTGTAAATTTGGCCCGGTTGAATGATTCATTCAACTCAGTAACTACTGCTGATTTTTCATCACGATTCAAAGTACTCCTCCCATGCTCGTTTAAGGTTAATATTTAATCAAAAACAGCAATTACGAAAGTTATTCGTCTTAATTCATATCACATTTACAACACTCTATAATTATTTAACACATTACAAAGAGAAATAAATGCAAGGCATTGAACAAAACCCCTTCCATCGTCTCGGCAGGCTATGAATAAACACAATTAAACTAACTGTACCTGCTGTCTTTGACTGAAAATCCAGCGACTGTGAAGCCTCAGGATGTTGTCATACTCAAATTTATTTTACCATGGCCCTGGCAGAAAGAGGATCAACCTTAAATCCTGCACCCATAGTTGAGGAGACAGATATTGATTTAAGATAAATCCCTTTACTTGAAGAGGGTTTCAACTGAATAATTTTTTCTATAAAGGCCTTAACATTGTCAAGCAGCTTGGCATCACCAAAAGATATTTTGCCCAGTCCAGCATGAACTATTCCAGCCTTATCAACTCGAAAGTCCACCTTACCGCCCTTAATCTCTTTTATAATATTGGCCACATCAAAGGTCACTGTCCCAAGTTTGGCATTAGGCATCAAATTTCTAGGTCCAAGGACTCGACCAATTTTACCAACTGTGCCCATCATGTCAGGTGTTGCTACTGTTTTATCAAATTCAAGCCAACCACCCTGAATTTTCGCAACCAGTTCATCCCCTCCGACATAATCTGCACCTGCCTCCCGTGCCTCAGCCTCTTTTTCACCCTTGGCAAAAACAAGAACGCGAGTAACTTTACCTGTACCATGCGGCAAGACAACAGAGGAACGAACCATCTGATCAGCATGCCTAGGATCAACACCTAATTTCATTGCGATATCAAACGTTTCATCAAACTTAGCATAGCTAGCATTGACAACCGCCTTAACCGCATCGTCCAAGTTCATTAAAACTGAACGGTCAAGATTTTCTATTTTATTTCTATATTGTTTTCCGTGTTTCGGCATTTTTGTGGCCTCCTACGTATTCAGCATATAATCAGAAAAGACATCTGCTTGAATTGTAGTAAAATTATTTAAATTTGCATCATCCTATGACAGTGATCCCGATACTGCGGGCTGTTCCTGCAATAATACGCATGGCTTTATCAATATCATATGCATTCAAATCAGGAAGTTTAATCTCAGCAATTTCACGAATCTGATCTTTCGTTATTTCCGCAACACGATCAATTTTCGGATTATTCGAACCTTTTTTCAGACCTGCAGCTTTGAGCAAAAGGATAGACGCTGGAGGAGTTTTGGTAATATAAGTAAACGACCTGTCCTGAAATACTGTTATTACGACCGGAACAACGGTATCACCCATAGACTGAGTCTTGGCATTAAAATCTTTACAGAACTCCATAATATTTACACCATGCTGACCCAATGCCGGACCAATTGGTGGAGACGGGTTGGCTTTACCAGCAGCAACCTGCAACTTGATATATGCCGTGATTTTCTTGGCCATTATTTACTCCTGCTGTATTCTACAAAGTAGATTTTTTTACTCACTGAGTAATCCGTTAAAAGAATCAAACAAACCCAGACTACTATTCATTATAAAATATGAATTACCAACTTTACTGATCTGTATTCATTAAATTTAACTATTTGAAACCTGGACATATTCTAATTCAACAGGAGTCTCCCTGCCGAATATTGACACTTTGACCCTGACCCTACCTTTTTCAGGGAAAACCTCATCAACAACACCCTGAAAATTAGCAAATGGACCATCTGTAACCCTGACAACTTCACCAACCTCAAATATGACCTTCGGCCGGGGTGATTCTGATCCATCATGAATACGACCAATAATCTTGGCAGCCTCCTCATCAGGAAGAGGCAAAGGATTCGTGTCGTCTCCAACAAAGCCAACAACCCGAGGCATATTTTCATGAATACAATGCCATGTAGTATCGTTTAACTCCATTGAAATGAGTATATAACCAGGGAAAAACTTTCGTGAGGAAGTCTTCCTGACCCCTTTCACCATTTCCACAACCTGTTCAGTGGGAATCAGGATATCTCCGAATGATTCCACAAGGCCTTCATTCTTGATCCTCTCTTCAAGGGTTGCTTTAACCTTATCCTCAAAGCCTGAATGAACCTGCAGGATGTACCAATGTTTTTCCATGGATAAGCTTTTAAATCAGTTAAGGGGTTAAAGTAACTATTTCTAACATCAATACTTTTTCAGAAAAAAGATTACTTCAAAAATGAAGAAACTATTTTCCCTAGCAACAAATCAACTGTTCCCAGATAAAGAGAAGCTACAATTGACAGAATAATCACAACAGTGGTGAGGCCAATGGTTGTTTTTCTTTCCGGCCAAACAATTTTAGTAGCTTCAATCTTGACTTCATTAATAAATTTCTTAATTTGAGTCGGCGAGAAACTAGCAGATTCCTCAGCAATCACTTTAAGATCTTTGATAGGTTTTGATTTATTTATCATCGTCCCAGCCATCCCTATCTTTGGCAATATATACCTGCCAAAAAATCACTATTAACTCACCGTTGCCGCGTACAGTCCGACACTGAAATGGCAGGCCAGGAGGGATTCGAACCCCCAACATCCGGATTTGGAGTCCGGCGCTCTACCGTTAGAGCTACTGGCCTATAACATTTTTAATGTTTACTATTTAGTCTCTTTGTGTGGGGTGTGTGCTCTGCAAAAAGAACAGAATTTTTTTAGTTCAAGCTTGTTCGGTGTACTCTTCTTATTTTTTGTCGTCGTATAATTACGACGTTTGCATGTTCCACACGCAAGAGTAATGATATCTCTCATACCTGACCATCCAATAGAAAAAAAGCACTCTGCCCAGAAAACCAGACAAAGTGCTTAAAATTTTAATATTAAGCTATAATTTCACTAATAACACCAGCACCAACTGTCCGACCACCCTCACGAATAGCAAAACGAAGGCCAGCGTCCATGGCGATAGGAGTAATCAGCTCGGCAACAACAGAAACATTATCACCAGGCATTACCATCTCGGTTCCC
>VMSP01000186.1 GCA_013792135.1 Desulfocapsa sp.
AATCGGAGAGCCCATTCTCGGAGTGGTCTCTTTCTTCCGCTCTCGTCAGTAGTAACGGGAAGAAAGGGTTGAGTACTTTTTGGAGGTTAAGGGAAATCTCCGCTTTCCCCTTGACAATACTTATCATGGATGTCCCCGGAACCCGCCCCGGAACCCGGACAAAATTCCCTAACCGGACATTACTGTATTAAACTATATATTCTTCAATTTTCTTGTTATCAAGTTTGGCTATCATATATGAATTTGTAGTTATAGTTCTAGAATTTCCTGCAGCATCCTCAACTGTTATAGTTATTTGTGCATTAGATACATCCCAAGGAGCAACTCAAGATATACTTATAGTAGAACTTCATTCTCATCAATCTACTTGTATACTTCAAGTTGTTCAATTTATACTTATACTTGTTACATGTGCTACATTTTCATCAAAACTCATAGTTCAACTAAATGCTCATCATTTTGTTTCCAAATTAGGGAAACTCTCTCAAGTTTTTGAAGGTGCTGTGATATCATCCGCCACATCCGTCACCGTTACCGCCACCACCTGATTCACCGTGTGGACGCCATCGGAAACCGAGTAGGTAAAGGAGTCCGCGCCGAAGTAATCGGCAGTCGGGGTGTAGGTGAAGCCCCCGTCAGCATTGACGGAAAGTGTGCCATGGCCGGGCTCTCACGCCTTGGCAAAGACGAGGGGCTTGCCCTCCTGGTCTGTTGCGGTAAGCGTGCCGTTGTAGATCGTATCTTCGGCCATGGTGAAAGACAAAAAGGTCGGGACGGTCGGATTGTTGCGCAATAGCAGATGCATCGGGCCAATAAGGACTGGCGCGCCGGAAGATGGGGCTGCCAAGGCAGGCCTGCCGGAAGAAACCAGTAGCATCAGCACGAGCGCGGGAAGAAGATGCAACCGTCGCCCTTTACCGGGCGGGACGGCCTTGCTGCAAGCGGGTGATCAGCTTTGGGTCGGGCAAGGGGCCGCTGGCCGTGGGGCGGAAAGTGTTTGCCGGTCGGTAGTTGTGGGCTGCTTCGTCATAGGGGTTGGTTCCTTTTTGTATTATCAAGATGCACAGTCGTGCTGCCAGGCCCGTCACAATCAGAGCCACCATCGCCTACTCCATCCAGATGCGCCTTCCGAATATCACAGCCATCAAAGAATCGGTGCTTGTAGGGCTTATGGGACGGTGTGCGTTCCCCCGGTTCCACCCGGAGGCACCGAATTTCGT
>VMSP01000182.1 GCA_013792135.1 Desulfocapsa sp.
AGCTTGAAATGAATTGTAGATTCTTGTACACTCTGTTTGCATAAGGTCACTCTTGTTGTATTGTTTATTGTCTTGAAATCACAATAATTATACAACATTTGTGGCCTTTTTTGCTCTCTATTAATGAGAAATGCGGGATAGTTCCAAGGGGGAAGGGAAGGATGAATAAAAATATTTCGAAATAGGATTGCTGGCACCGATTACTTCTGCCTTGGAAACTCACTGAGACTCCCCAGACAAGAAAGAAACGGGGTAGTAATATTATGAAAAAGATCTGGCAACAAGCCATTACACACATGCTTGCAGAAATCACACCTTTCTTGGCCAGAGGCAAAACAATTGGAAATTTTAAAAAAAATCAATAACCTTTCAAAAAATTTTAAAAGGTTATTGATGGGCAAGATCTGACCGTCGCAATAAACACCGTTATAAGTACCGCCGGTGTTCATTGCAATAACTTCCATAGAAGCAACTGAGCAAATCCGTCAATAAACTTACAAGTAGAAATCAACGGATTTGCCGCCAGGACAAAGATACCTTACCTTAATTTACAATTTTCCAGTTCAGATCGGTAATGGTGGGGAGAAGTGGTACCTCCCCAAGTCTTACCATTCCATCCATATACCAAACCCTGTTTTCGCCTGACACATTGTTCCTCCAGAGAATATCCGGTTTAATATCGCTGTTAAAATCACCGACACCTACAATCTCCCAAGTAAGATCAGTTTCGGATGTAGTAGACTCTGGAGGACCATTCACAGTCACTCCGTTCATATACCAAACCGTTACTGCCCCGGTTGTTGTATTTCTCCAAAGAATGTCAGATTTACCGTCGCCATCAAAATCACCTGTACCCGCAATTATCGCAGATAGATCAAGATCAGGCTCTATCGCTCCACTTCCTGCATACAATATTTTATTCATATACCAAGCCCGGTTCTGGCCCGTAGTCGCATTTCTCCAGAGAATATCACTTTGACCATCACCATTAAAATCACCTGTACCCACAATATTCCAGTTCTGATCGGCAACAACAGGGACAATAGGCACTTGCCCAATTCGTATGTCTCCATCCATATACCAAACCCTATTTGCACCGGTCAAAGTGTTCCTCCACAAAATGTCGGGTTTGCTGTCACCATTAAAGTCACGCCTGCCCACAATATTCCAGTTCTGATCAGGCTCCAATGGAAGGAGTGTTTGTGAGACTGTAGTTATCCCGTCCATAAACCAGGCCATATTTTTTCCATCACGGATGTTTCTCCAGAGAATATCCACTTTGGTATTGGGGTTGAGGACAATCGGACGCATCATGTCGCTTTCTTCGTGGCTGAGGATGTGGCAATGCCACAAGTACTCATGACCGAAGTTGTACATTATATTGACCGTCGCAGGAGTAAGTGCTTGAGCGGTCACCGGGTCAAGATTCGAAAAGCCAACCGTAGATCCTAGAGGAAAGGCTGGGTTAAGTGGTCGAATACTCTCAGGGATAGTAAAGGGAAAGGTAAACTGAGCCGGCCTGATAGCCACAATCGTGTCTTCCAGCGGACTTATCCTGACCGTGTCTTTCCAGCCCAACTCGTTAGGATCAGGTGGATAAATAAAACCATCCCAGCCAACCCGGTTGAGAACCTGTACATCAGATATATGGAAATGCACAGGGTGCGTATCCACTCCATTATGGGTAATCTTCCAAATCTGTACCTGATCCTTAGCTATGATCTCAGTGGGCGGATCAACAAAGTTTTGCAGGACAAAGGTCTGAATTCCAGCATTGGTAAATGCCAGCTCAAGACCAAGTTTGGCACTCATGCGTCCGAACTCATCAAAAACTTCACCCATTTCATCTTGGATAGCCTTAGGCTTCATCGGATAGTTAGAGACTATTGACCCATCAACCCTCATGAAACTCAAATCGTTATCAGTGATTCGCGACAGTCCCCAATTGGGAGCGGTAGCGGGAAAGGTCTTATCATAAGTGGTATCGTAAGCAGACTGCCCGACAATGATCGGGTCCTGCCCGGTTGCAAAGACACCAGTCGGTCCTGCAAATGCAGCCTCCAAAGTGGCCAAGGTCGTTGAATTATAGTCATTAACGGGCGCTGTTCCGCCGGCTCCGGAAACCTTAATCTGCATGATCGTTCGGGTATTAGGGCCATAGCCGAACCGAGTCGTATCAGCACCACCCATTGATCTGTTATCAGGAGCGCCCGTGTAGTAATCATAATGGGGGTCGAGTGCCGGCCATGGTGCCGGAGCATCATTATAGAGGATCAGGGTTTTACCGGCAAATTTGGAAAAGTCAACAATGACATCCGCCCGTTCCGCAGGGCCCAACATCAGCGTGCCGCCACCCTGGTTCTGTTGCAGCACCAATCCGGCAGTGAAAGTTGTCGGATCAATATTCCAATTGATCGGCTGATTAGGCAACAACACCGGAGCTGGCAAAAAACCGCCTTCCGTTCCGATCTGGATCATGGCTGGACCTCTGGTGGCCGGATCAGGTACCCCACCCTCCCTATCGTCTGCAGGCCAACTCTCAGGATATCCGATAGTCGTTACTGCCGGAACCATTTTTACTTCCGTCAGCCTTCCCTGAAAGACCCGGCCAGGATCCGCCACATACATCTGCAAATTCCAGAACCGGTCATGGGCTCCATTCAGGATCCGAAAACGATACTCCTTGGGATCAACCTTCAGTACGGGATAGGCAGTTCCATTGATTAACGGGGTATCCATGAAAGCCTCTGCACCCCAGGACGGATTGGGGGTATCGGGCCGCTGCGGCGGCTGACAGAAAAAATTATTGATGGCGCTTGGTACACAGGTTGGGTCATAATATTCGTTCGCAACCGGCCCGTTGGAGATATTAGTGGTAGGTGGCCAAAACCAGGGGCCATAATGCCATCGACCAAAGGCATTTATCCCGCTCTCGTCAGGATTCCATGGATTCTGCGCCGGCATGTACACATGGGGCCACCAGAGGTCTCCGGTTACGGGAAGTGCACCGATGGGGTTCCAAGGAAGAATTGTTCCAGGTTGACTTCCCCATATCCAGGTCGGATCGGTTTTAAGCACATACGTGGGTCTCGTTGAAACACCATCTACGAAGGTCTTGTCAACAATGATCAAGGGAATCTCTTCACCGGCGACAGCACCAGGAATTTTCCCGGCATCAATAAGAGCCTGTTCGGTAGGATCCTTGATCAAATAGCCTGCTACTCCACCGACATAAACACCAAGACGGGTAATTCCCCAGCTATGATCATGATAAAACATCATCCTTGCGCTCTGCTGGTTGGTATAGTAATAGGTTTGCGCTCCTGATCCGGGATTGTTTGTCGCACCCGCAACTCCGCAGGACGTCTTTCCTGCACAATTTGAGCCAGGATAAGTAACATTTGTAATATGTGTCCCAGCAGCATCAAACCACATATCCGGCACATAAGAGACACTGACACCTTTGGGATAGTCTGTAATTTCGTCCTTCGGAGTAATCCACTGATGGGCGGTTCCATCACTTATCCACGGAGTCCGACCACCATGAAGATGGATAACAGACCGATTCTGGGTAAACACGCCATAAGTCGTAGTTATCGGATCCTTCGTCTCTGGATCATAGTCAATCGTAAATTCACCAGAACCCATAATACTAGTATCAACCGGGATAAAAAGATCACCGGCGTCACCAGTTGGCAGCGAATTGGTAAACTTGATGCGCACCGCACGATCCTTGGTAGTGACGATCAGTGGCCCCAAACTATGAAATCTACTCACCCCAGGTGCTGTCGTATTAGTCTGCCGATAGCCCCGCATTAAGGTGCCTCCTGTATTTACAACTATCGGCGGCAGATCACTATGCACTTGCTCCCGGTATTGGCCGATTTCGATTTCATAATAATCCGTTCCCGGATAAGTTTCTGTATCTGGAACAGCTACAGGGATATACTGGCCGAGATTATTTGCGTTGCCAACATTCAGCCCTGGAAGTCCATCAACAAATTTCCGGAGCGGTGGGCTATTGGCCCAATTAGGTGTATTATAATAATCCGGAACACCGCTATCGCGGGGTCCGGCCACTGCCTCTCCCTGCCCAATTCCTGAAACCTGGGCCGCCAACACAGCAAGCATGGCAATCATGGCTGAAAACCGTTGTCTATTCATTCCTTCCTCCACTTATAATAAGAGTGTTTTAGAGGGTATCGGTTATGGTATCATCAATGACGTTCATTGCATGACATTCAGAATTTCATCCTGAATTCCATTCTGAGTGTCATTCTGACCGCTACTCACCGCTTGCATTATCAAGGTATTCCGACTGGCTATTGCTCGCGTTCTAATATCACGCTGATTCATAACTAACTCTTTCCAGGAAATACCTGCCCTTGGCCGTATAATCTGATCACCTGTTGCAGGTGTCTGCCCCGGATTTTGTGATACCTGAACCGGCAAACTGCTACTCGGGACTACTGGTTCAAGATCCTTTGCGGCTGGCTCATTTTGAGAAATATCCATTCCTGAAGGTCTGGTCTGATCACTCACTGCAGCTGCCTGCGCCTGTTCTTGCTGAATCGGCTGAAGACTCTCCGGCTTGACGAGTTGCCCCCCGCTCACAGCCTGTTCCTTCCGATAATTATCCTTCCCTGATGCATCAATCTGGTCATTTTGTACGGATTTCTGTTCCGGAACTTGTTGCTCCTCAACAGACAGGCTGTTATTCGACCAGGCAGGTTCAACTTTCCTCACAGCCTGTTCATTGCGGGAACGACTCACTCCTGACTCCATAGTTTGGTCACTCTTTGCGGATATCTGCACCTGAACCTGTTGATCCAGAACAGACAGGTTGTTACTCGATCCAGCAGATTCAGCCTTACTCGTAACCTGCCCGTTCCCATAAATATCCCCTGAGCCTCCGACCTGGTCATTCTGTACTGATGGCTGGGTCTGCCCCTGTAGTGGCTGCATCCATGGACTGCTATTCGTCCTGTTATTCGTTCTGGCGTTCACCAGATAAATCCCCGTCAACGAGAGCAAAATACAGACGATTATATAAGAAATTTTTTTCATCTCCCCTCCTCCCTTTCAGCTCAATGGTACGACAAACTCATCGACAAATAACTCTTCAATCATATTTCACTTATATTGCACTCTTTTCATAAACTGCAGATATTCATTTAATAGCAAGCAACTCGACCTCAAAAATAAGTGTGGCGTTCGCTCCAATGGTACCACTTGCCCCCCGATCACCATAAGCGAGCTGAGAAGGAATGAAAATATTCCATTTAGAACCAACCGGCATAAGCTTGAGAGCCTCTCCCCAACCGGAGATAATACCACTAACCTTGAATGTTGCTGGATGGCCCATACGGTACGAGCTATCGAACTCTTTACCGTTAATAAATTTTCCACGATAATGACACACGACGGTATCGCTTGCTGACGGCTTTTTGCCATCTCCAGATTTCAGGATTTGGTACTGTAAGCCACTGGGCAGGGTCACGACCCCTTTTTTTTTCTTGTTTTCCAAGAGAAACGTCTCTCCCGCCTTTTTGTTTTCTTCCGCTTCCCGGATTATAATTTTCGCCCGCATTCGCCGCACTTCAGCCTGATACTGCTTAATAGCCCTTCCAACCTCGGCATCAGACAGGAGCAGTTTATTTCCAGCGAATGCATCTTCCATGCCTTTCATCACTAAGTTCAGGTCAATATCAACACCCTGTTTTTTAAAGTTGCCGATCAAATTGACGCCAATGGCGTAATTAACCTGATCCTTTTGGGTCTTGATAACAGAAGTCTCAACAGATCTGTCTGGCGCGGCCTGCCCTCCCGATTCAGGCGGCGGCTCCATGTCTAGCTGAGATTGCGCACAGACACCCTGTTCAACTCCCAAAACACCCAACGTCACGGCAGCAATCAGACAGAAAAGAAACAACAAAGTACGGTTATTCAATCCAACCCCCTTTTGAGTTACAGTGGCAGCTAAGATAAAGAGTGAAGTCTGTACAGTGTTTCGGTTCCACTCTTTGTCATTTATTTCTTTGAACCTGCTGCTTTCTTAGCAAAATAAACATCTGGATCTTGCATCAACAACTGCACATTCGCCTCATGCCGAACGGTATGTTCACGCACACACCGGACATAACTATCAGGATTTACCTCCTTGAACTGATTGCAATTCATCAATGTTTTTTTCCGCTCTGACTCAAGTTGCATCCGCTCGGCACGAATTTGTACCTGCTGCTCCGGCGTTGGAACCGCAGCACCGGCAATGCTGAAAAGAAACATCGAGAACATGACGATAGAGACGACAGGAAATATAATTTTCTTATACATAACTGCTCCTTTACTCAATTGTTGAGATAATTTTTTCTACGCCCGACACCCTACAAGTGAATAATGACGATCGTGCCATCCTTTGCACGGACGGGGAAAGAAAGATGCTTCTTCAGCACAAAATTGGCGGTAATGCTCTTGGCTGAATAAACCGGGAATCCCAGAGGGTTTGATGTTGCTGTGACATCTCCACTCCAGCCGGTAAAGACATAGCCTCGTGCCGGAGTTGCCGTCAACGTGGCGGTATCACCATAAAGATAAGTGATGTTCCCACCAGTAACCGCACCACCAGCAGCCGGAAGCACCGACGTCGTCACCAGATAAGGGATTCGGTCAAAATTGGCAATGATAGTTGTGTCTACAATAACCGTGATATTCTGAGGATTATCCAGAGGATTTGTTATTGTCGTGGTGGCACTACTCCAATTGGCAAAGGTATAGCCTGTTGCCGGTGTTGCCTCTAAGATCGCGGGATCTCCCGAGAGATAGGTACCGCCGCCGGTAATAATACCGCCTGCAACAGGGATTGCCGATGTCGTCACCAAAAAAGCGCTATCAAGCTGGAAGTCCATGCCGGTTGTGATTGATAATGTTGCTACCGACACGACCGCCGCCGATCCACAGAGAGGAGTACTCGTGGGAGTCGTGGGAGACGCCCACCATTCGGAGAGATAGTTACCGGCGGGAAAGGCCTTTAAATAATAGTTGCCGGCCAGGAGACCGCTGATCGTATAGGTACCATTCGTGGCTATAAAGCCGATACCGGCTCTGGTACCAGTACAGGAAGCATCTTTATATGCAATTACAGACCCCCCGCCGGTAATTGTAGTTGTTCCACTGCTGTCATAAACAGTGCCGGAAATTGTGGCACCGGCAGCAAGCTGGAAATTAATGCCAGGAGCCGTCCCGCCTACGACCGCTGTCACTGTCTGCGCCGAGGTACAGAAAGGAGTACTCGCGGGAGAGGCCCACCATTCTGAGTTATAATTACCGGAGGGATAGACCTTCACCAAATAATTACCAGCCGGGAGGCCAGTGATTGCATAAGTGCCGTCACCTAGACCAATCGAACCAACACCAACAAGGGTATAAGTGTCGGTGACGCAGTCATAGCTGCTATAGGCCTCTACCAACCCACCACCGACAATAGGGCTACCGTTATCTGTCACTGTACCGGAAATGATAGCGCCGATATCAAGCTGGAAATTGTTACCACCAACCGTCTGGCCTGCTGTTACGACCACGGCCTGCGCCACGAGACAGTCAGACGTGCTCGTGGCACCTGCATACCATTCAGGGATATGATTGCCATTGGAAACGGCCTTCAGATAATAGCTGCCGGCTGAAAGGCCAGTGATCGCATAGGAGCCGTTGGTGTTGACGAGACCAGTGGTGACATAATTTATGCCGGAGCAGGGATCACTGGCATAGACCTCAATAACCCCACCAACGAGAATGGGACTTCCATTACTGTCATTCATTGTGCCGGAAATAGTGGCGCCGGGATCAAGCTGGAAATTCGTGGCTGTAAACGTTTGGTTTACATCTGTCACTGCCACAATCTGCGCAGCGCCGCAGACAGGACTGCTCGCGGGATCTGCCCACCACTCAGGGACATGATTACCGTAGGAAAAGGCCTTCAGATAATAGTCCCCAACCGGAAGGTCAGTCAAGATAGTTGTGTAAATACCATCCGCCTCTATAAAGGCAGTGTCGACATAAGTGTAAGTGGCGGCATCACAGGGGCCGACAGTGGAGGTATATACATCTACATATCCACTGGTAGTAATGGGAGTAACTCCACCGCTATTATATACTGTCCCGGAAATGGTTGCAGCATAAACAGGGCCAGCCCCTAGGCACAAAACAAACAAGAGCAACCATCCAAAGATATGCCTGAAAACATTATCCTGCTTCATCTGCCACCCCTTTTTATTTTTTTCGATTCAATGCCAAACACCAGAATACAATGAGCTTATAAAAATACTCCTTTCAGAAAGATGTATTTTCACTCATTATTGCTAGACAAGTATTCCCTTCCTTAAACACAAACTAAAAAATGCATACTGCATTCGAAAGATTTTTCAGTTTATACTGAAACCATATAAGAAAGATTATCACTCTCGGAAAATATGTCAAATTTTAATTTACCCTACTCCTTTTAACTTTACACGAATAGGACTTTTTATCATTCTCTGTTTGTTGACACTTACACTTGCTAAGATGCATTTATCGGGAGAGTTTACTCACAAAGGGATCGCCACCACAATAGAAAGAATTATTCTTCCCATTTACTTTCTAAACGGCACCTTTATCGACTTTACGGGTAGTACGGCTCCTCACCCTACTTATAGTTGTTCCAATGAGAGAAAAATATAAAATGATTACTTTGTGATTTAAGAGAATGCGCCTCTCCTCGTTACGAATGAGCTTACTTAACGTTGAACGTTTTACAGTAGACTTTCGGGCGGGTGAGAGTAGCATCTTCATCTTTATTTTTCTCCGGAACGGGCTTTGGAGGACGAAAAAGCCTTCAACAGTCGACTTTTCGACATGCAACAGGAACTGGAACTGGAAAGCGGCCAGCACCATCCGGATCATGAGCAGCACTATGCAAAATATTTTGAAGTCAAGCAGACGCCCGCTCGAGGCATCAAGGTCGTTGCCAAGGATGAAGCGATAGTTGAAGCGAAGCGCAATTTCGGCTA
>VMSP01000070.1 GCA_013792135.1 Desulfocapsa sp.
AAAAGCAAGGGGGCACGGAATGTTGCCCAGGCAATGCGTAAGCTGTCATTTAACGTGGGCTCTGTTCTTGGCTGCCTGAATATTACCGGAAAGAATCACAGCCCTTCAATGCATGTAGGGTTAGCATAAATTTACCGTGCTCATACCCCTTCCATCCATCGGTCAAAATAACCGAACCGGCAATACGACTTGCCGAATAAACCCAATCAGACTGTCTCCACTAACATCTGAAACCTGTTGCAAACGTATACGGCCAAAGCTTTTCGGTTCATAAACCTCTACAGCCGCCACGACAATAGCCTTTTTTTCTATCTGTCGACCATGCAACCCTTCTTCAGCACCGCCGACGTAGGTCTCATCAACTTCAACATGCCCATGCAACAAATCTCGCTCGGGACTGATCATCGCTCGACGCAGTTTGTGCAGCCAACTCCAAGCCGTTTGGTAACTTCCAAGCCCGAGAATTCGCTGAAGCCCCAGGGCATTGCCTCCAAATTTTTGATTCGTTACATACCACACTGCCAGAAACCATATTCGCAATGGTTTACGAGTGCCTTCAAATATCGTAACGGCTGTAATCGAAATTTGTCGTTGGCATCCAGCGCAACGAATTTGTTGCCGAGCTGTCAACCATCCTTTAGCAACACCACAGGAAGGGCAAACAAATCCTCTTGGCCAACGCAACCGCAACAAATACGCAACACAGGCGGTTTCATTCGAAAACCATTCGTCAAACTCCTGCATCGTTCGCGGATAATCAACACCGCCTACAGGGTGCTTCGGATAAGTCGGATCGTCCATAACTCTATTATATAACTACGAGAGCGAAATGGATACCCCACTGGAACAAAATATCCGAAGGCTGCAGATTTACTTTTTCATCTTTGATCTTGTCTTGTTTAGTTTCAAAGTCTTCTTTTCATTATTGCCTGAAGATTGTTGATAGATCTCACGAATGTCGTCAGCCCCAATTCTGAAGTATCTTTCAAAAGCTTTGTTGGTTTGGTGCATTGTGCCTTCCCCTGATGACAATATCGTTCTTTGGCTTGGCCTCATAGCGGTAACTGCTCCGACATAGTCCAACTATAATGCACGCCTGTCGCTCACTGAATTGATGATCTTCTCACAACGAGACAATCATGCTTCGTCGATCGGCAGGCATTAAAACTTTTTTGAAAGCACGTCCTTTATTGCATGGTTTTCCAGCATCGTATCGGCAAGCAGTTGTTTGAGTTTCCTGTTTTCTGCCTCAAGAGCTCACAAACGTTTTGCTCCAGAAACTTCCAGCCCGCCGTACTTGCTCCGCCATTTATAAAAGGTCACATCACTGATGTCCGGCACAAATCAACAATCTTCATCCCAGTCTGGGCCTGTTTTAATATCCCTATGATCTGTTCTACACTGAATCGGCTTAATAATGGTCAGGAATTTATCAGTAAGGCCCTTGACCTCTGGTCAGTTGAGAACAAAGTCGGGCTCAGATTTATTGCGCCGGGGAAACCGGTTCAGAATGCTTTTATTGAGAGTTTTAATGGCAGACTTCGGGATTCATTGTCTCAATGAACATATTTTTGTTAACTTACACAATGCACAGCAGATCATTGAATCGTGGCGCCAAGATTATAATACGAATCGGCCTCACAGTTCTTTAAACGATATGACACCGGAAGAATTTTCAACAGAGTTCTTCCGAAAATAACAAACCGAAATCACTAACCTTGAACTGGTACAATAAACAGGGGGAGGTCAATCATATGGTGATTTTTGATCAGCTGACTGATATATCTCCGACAAATGTGTGTTGAGGTTGCTGTGGCAGTATCTGAAGCGGGGGGGCTGTTTTGGCGGCCTGTATCGGGATGTGCCTTGCGGGATATCGCTGGGGTGTCCCCTGTCTCCTCTGATGGGCGCCCTGTATCTCAAGCCCCTTGATGATGCGATGGAAAGTACCGGCCTCTTTTATGTCCGTTTCATGGATGACTGGATTTTGATTGCCTCTACCCGATCGAAGATCAGAAAAGCGGTGAAAGTGGTGAATGAAATTCTGGCAGAGCTGCAGGTTGAACAGCATCCGGATAAAACTTTCATCGTCTGGGTTGAGCGAGGGTTTGATTTCCTGGGCTACTCTCTTTTGAACCTGGGATTTTAAGTGTTGCAGAAAAAACTCTAAGAAACATGAAAGAACGTATTGCCCGGCTTTATGAGCAAGGTGCTGATGCTGTTGGCATCGGGCAATACATTTTGAAGTGGATGCGATGGGTGGACGTTGGGTTAAATGATTATGCAGTGTGTATAAAACCTATCACTGACCTCGGTATCAGAACCTGAATTCCACGCCCAGAAAGTGCAAAGTGCCGATCTAAATCAATCAATTGGGCCACCGCAAATAGGAACTGGCGCTAATGGTGTTGAGGCACTAATTATATAAGCGGCTATGTGATAACATAAATTGTCACATTTATCTTTGTCTGAGATATCCGTATACAATTCGACACATCGCTGTAAGCAAACCTGAATGGACCATTCCGAACTCCCAGGTGAACAGCCCCAAAACAGACCAGTGGTTCCCACCACCGGCTGCCCTTTTACATATGCACGTTCGTCTTTAAGTAAACTTGCTGCCACTGCCGTTGCATCCGAGGTATCTACGACATTATCATTGCCCGAAACACCAAAAAGACTTATCCCTTTCTTGATATTGGCGGAGACGAGGTTCGCATCACCCGTCACCGTACCGGTGCCGTCATGATAGCCTTCAGGTACAGTCTGGTCGGTGGTATCGGGGGTAAATGATACAGCCCCGTTGTTGACCATGGTGCCGGGTATATTCACAGCATCTTTGTTGGAAAACGTCTTGCCTTCTATCACGTCCGCTGCTATTGCATCGCCGACAGATTTCTTACCACTAAGCGGTATCACCACAACACTATCGGCGGCAATCGCAGAAACGGAAAACAGTACCATCGTTATTAGCGTTAAAATTGTAAATATTCTATTCATGATTCCCCTTCATACTTTGACTTAAAAAAAAATACTTGCTCATATCAGTCAATCCTATTGTAAATGAAGGATGACCCTTGAATCCTGCTGCCGATCTAACAATGAGTAGATGATTATTAAATCACAGTTGAAATATACTTACTAATGATTTAGTGAAATCTTTTAAGAGAAAACCACTGACAAGGTTTATGATCGGCAGGGGAACTGAAATTTTAGATTATTCCTGAAAGCCGTTCATCTATCAATCAATGAACCATCATTCATAAAAACACAGTATTGAGCTTTTGTCTACAAGTAGAAACACCCTTTTGCATTAATTGTGAAAAATACTTTTCAGAAGGAAACCAATGGCAAGGTTAATGATCGACAGGGAAACTGAAACTTAACCTTTTTCCTGATTATACGAGATAGACCAAGATACTATATTCGCTCTGATCTTTTTCTCCAATTATGTCAGATTAAATCTGAATAACTACACCTGAATAGTTACTGCGGATCTTCGCCGACCACCCTGTTCCGCCCGCCTTGCTTGGCCACATACAACCGCTGATCCGCTACCCGGATCAACTCCTCCACTGTAATTTTACCGATCCTCACCAACTGACTGGCCGCCACTAAGCCGATGGAGACCGTTACTGGAATCCGCTGCTGGTTGTAAACGAAATCGGTGGCTTCTACCGCCAGCCGTAAGCGCTCGGCAAATTGTAACCCATTTTTTAAATCACCGCTGGAGAAACCATAAAATTCCTCCCCCCCATAGCGGCCAATCTCATCTTCCTGCCGTTTGATGGAGCGCATTACTTCTGCCAAACTCACCAGCACCTGATCTCCCGCCTGATGGCCATGGGTGTCGTTTACTGTTTTAAAATGATCGAGGTCCAGCATCATAAAAACAAAGTCATTGATGTGGCCCCGGTGGAGGTTGCCGATGTTGATCTCAATAATGCGTTGCATAATGGCCCGCTTCGGCAACTTGGTGAGTTCGTCGAAATAGCCGATTTTTTCCAGTAAATCCTTCTGTTCCATCTCCTTGGTGACCTCGGTCAGGCAGCCAATGGAGAGACAGATCTCGTCGTCGGCAAATACTTCGATCATGGCCTGGTCCTTCAGCCAGATCGTCTTCTCCCCGGGCAGGGCTAATTGGTAAATAAATTCAACCACACCCTCTCTTTTCACTTTCTCGCGCAGATCGCTTTGATCGCCCCGCAGCTCGGCTCTGGTGACAATCTCCTCTTCAACCTTGGTTTCCCGGTCTGCATAGCGATACAATCGACGATCGACAATGCTCTGCTGAAAGACTTCGGCAATTTCCGACCGTTGACAATTAAGAAGGGTCAAAAACCGCTTCCCGACATATTCATACCAAATAATTTTTCCATCCCCGCACCAGGCGGCGATGTAAGGAATGATGGGCGAGGATATTTTGTCCAAGGCTTCTAGTGCAGTTATACACTCTGTAAGTCGCCGACACAGCTTGGCCGAAAAACCGCCGTTAAGAATTTTGCCGCCATACTCCACCAAATGATCCGTCATCTTTCGCCCCTCCCGGTGAGGAGATAGGAATTTGTTTTTCCCCTTTGTTCTCACTGCGGGGATTGAAAAAAATCTATATCTGTTTACTCATGGTTGCCGAACATGCATGAAGCTGATTCCGGACATCTATAAAAGAGTCTTTAAGTTCAGTTAAAATTCACCAAATTAAGTAGTTTTAGGTATATATGTTTCGTATGTATTCGTCAATACGTCTCTTAGATGTCTCTTCCTCTAACCCCCAAACAGTAATTCCTTGCCCGCCACGTCCGTTACAGCTTATGTCCACATTATTCTGACATAAGTCACCGAACCAATTTGGTTTGTATGATATGTTGAACAAGGAGACGTGAGGATCGGGAACAAGGGCAGCCCTCGGAAATGATACTTATCCTGCAAAAGGATAAGCAAAGCCTGCACGCTGCCAGGTCCAATTCTCTTCGGGTCTGGGAATCGAATGAGCGTCAACTGTTCTGTCTTGCATTTCTTTGAAGGCGAGGAATTACAGGCTGGAGGCGGCTGAATGAGCGGCCACTCTTCCTGCGGGGAGTTTATCGGCTATTGTTTTGCAATAGTCTCACTGTTGTTTAGACCTCCACCGCCCATTGCCTGATAGAATGCAGCACTATCGACAAGGTGCTGAGTCTGCGCCTCAATCAGGTTGATTCGTGTCTGTTGCGACTGCTGTTGCGCAATGAGCTGTTCAAGATAGCTGACCGCGCCCAGTGCGTAACGGCGCTCCATTGAAGACAGAGACTTTTTGGAGGCCCCATGGGCAGCAGTCAGTGCAGCCAATCTCTGAGTGTCATTGTCCAAGGCGCTCAGTAGGTCGGCCACATTGCGCAGTGATTCCAGGACGACGTTTCGGTAATTCGCAGCAGCCGCATCGAATGCGGCCAGCGCGGCCCGCTTTTCCGCCGGCAGTCCGGGGTTGAACAAGGGCTGTGTCAATTGGCCAACCAGGCTCCAGACCGCTGAGCCACTGCCGAACAGCGCGCCCGTAGTCAAGGCCTGTGAGCCGAGGTTGGCGCTGAGGTTGAGCTGGGGATAGAGTCTGGCGATGGCCACGCCGTATTCGGCATTGGCCGCATGCAGCAGGGATTCCGCAGCCTGGATGTCGGGACGCGCCCGCACCAGCTCGGAGGGTACGACCAGTGGCAGATCGGCCGGCAGGGTGAACTCTTCCAGGGAAAAGGATGACAAGGCGCCTGTGGCCGGTGCTCGGCCAGCGAGTACAGCCAGCAGGTGTTCGCTCTGCTGGAATCGGTTGCGCAGGAGCGGGATGGTGGCGCGAGTCTGTTCCACCTGGGTCTCTAAGGTCAACACCTCGTCGGGAGAGGCCTGGCCGAGGCGAACCCTTTCCCGTGCCAGTTCCATCTGCTCTTCCTGGGAGAGGAGGATGTCCTCGGTGACCTTGATCTGCATGGTAAGCCCGCCCTGGGTGATGGCGGTGGTAACGATGTTCGCCGCCAGCGTCAATCGCGCGCCTTCCAGTTGGTATCGTTGATAGTCGACGCGGGCGGCCAGGGCCTCCAGGGCGCGCCGGTTGCCTCCGGCCAGGTCGAGCGTATAACGAACACCTGCGCCGACGTTGTAAAGAGTGAATTCCCGGGCGTCGCCAGTCTGACCCAAGGCGCTGGGGTTGGTTTGCTGGCGCTGACTGCTGAGATTGGCATCGGCCTGCGGGTAAAGGGTTGAGCCAGCCCGTGCACCATGCACTTCCTGCGCCTGGCGCAGTGTGGCCTGGGCCGCAGCCAGGGTAGGGCTGGCCAGCAGTGCTTCATCGATCAGACCGTTCAGTCTGGCTGAACCAAGTCCTTGCCACCATTGCGGGTTGACCAGGGAGCCTTTGACGAAGCGCAGTGAATCCTCGGACGCCGGGCTTGATGTATAGCCCGCCACAGCGGGTGCTGCCGGGCTTTTGAAATCCGGGCCAACCGCGCAGCCAGTAAGCAGAGTGGCAAGAATGAGAGCCGGCAAAATTCGACGACGTGTTGGTTCAATATTGGCCATGGAAATGCTCCTTAAAAGGCTTATGGAAGCCTTGAGCGGCAGGCAAGGTAGTGATGCTTGCCGCGAATGATGCAGAATGAAAGGCCCTTCTGGCCGGCTGCTTACGCTTCATTCGAAGGCCCGTCCTTCACCGGCCTCTTCATAGGTGACGCCATCACGGATGTGGTAGATGCGCTTGAAGGTCGGGATGATTTTTTCGTCGTGGGTGACGATGATAATCGCGGTTTCGAATTTTCGGGCCATGTCGTTCAATATGCGAATCACCGCCAGAGCGCGTGTGCTGTCGAGCGGTGCGGTGGGCTCGTCGGCCAGAATCACCGGTGGGCGATTGATCAAGCCCCGGGCAATGGCCACTCGCTGCTGTTCGCCTCCGGAGAGCTGCGAAGGCATGGCCTTGGCGCGATGTTCAACGTCGAGCGCTTGAAACAGCTCTCTTGCCCGCTGGCGCGCCTCACCGTTTGCCACGCCTGCCAGCATGGGCAGCAGGGCGACGTTGTCGGTCACATCGAGGAAGGGGATGAGATAGGGCGCCTGAAAGATAAAACCGATCTTGTCACGACGCAGGGCGCGCAGGTCATTCACCTTCCAGCCATTGTCATAGATCGTCGTGTCGCCGAGAATCATCCGCCCGGCAGTGGGCTCGATCACCGCGCCCAGGCACTTGAGCAGGGTACTCTTGCCGGATCCTGAAGGTCCGACAAGACCGACCACCTCACCCGGATCCACCTGCATATCCACGCCTCTCAGGGCATCGACGGCGGTGTCTCCGCTGCCATAACGCTTTTTCAGACCTTCGATACGTATACCTTTTGCCAGCATGTCAACCTCCAATGGCCTCAGCCGGATCGACCTTGAGGGCGGCGCGAATGGCAATGATGCTCGCCAGTATGCAGATCACCACCACGGCAACAAAGCCAATAACGGAGTCGAGAGGCTCCAGCAGCACATATTTAGGGAAGATCGGCGCCATCAGTAAGGTGGCCGTGATCTTGCCCACCACAAAGCCGATCAAGCCCAGGGCAATGGATTGTTGCATGATCAGGCCGACAATGGTGCGGTTTTTGGTGCCGATCAGTTTGAGCACGGCAATCTCGCGGATCTTGCCGAGGGTCAGGGTGTAGATAATGAAGGCAACAATGGCTGAGCTGACAACCGAAAGGATCACCAGGAACATGGCGATCTGTTTGGCCGATGTGGCTATCAGCTTGCCGACGAGGATCTCTTCCATCTGGCTGCGCGTGTAGACCGTCAGTCGCTTCCAGCGGCGGATCGATTCCGCCACCAGATCAGGACTATGGCCCGGTTCAATCTGCACCAGAACTGCGTTGACGTAAGGGTTAGTGCTCTGTGAGGCGATGACAGAATCAAGCAGACCCGGGACCTGTGGCCGGTTAAAAGACGGGTTTGCGGCAGTGCGGCGCCGCTGCTGGTGGATGGCGTCATTGTCCTTGAGGAACTGGGCCTCCTGGGCATCCTTGAGGGGGATGAAGACCATCGGGTCGCCGCCGGAAGAGACCATCCGCCGGGTCAGGCCGACCACGGTATAGTGGTTGCGTCGTATCTGGAGACGGTCGCCGAGTTTGAACTTGGTGGCGATGTCGGCCACCGCCTCGTAGTGGCCGCGGGTGATCTGGCGACCGGCGACGAGATAGGGCGGCCAGCCGGGCGTGCCGGACTCGCCTGCTGTAACGCCGGTGACCATCGTCCGTACGTCGCGATCTCCCTGGCGCACCTGCATGGTAAGATAGGTGACGTTGGCCGTCCGGGCGACGCCCGGCATGCCGCGTATGGCGCGCCAGGTATCGTCATAGATGCTTGACGGCTCAGCATAGGGGCCGAGGGTGTCCTTTTGCACCACCCAGAGATCAGCGCCGCTGTTGTCGAGCAAGGCCTTGGCGTCATCCACCATGCCGCGGTAGATGCCGGCCATCGACAGGGTTACACCGATCAGCAGTCCAAGGCCCATGCCGGTAAAGACAAATTTCCCCCAGGCGTGCATGATGTCGCGTCCGGCCAGACTGATCATCGTTTTACTCCCGGCAGATGTTCAACCACCTGAATTCTGCTGCGTGCATTTATGGCTTTTGCACTATAGACGACGACCTGGTCACCTTCCGTGAGACCTTCCTGAACCAGGACCTGACCCTCCAGATCGGCCGCACCCAAGGTGGCCGGGGTGAAGTGCAGATCGCCATTCATGACCTGCCACACGCCCAACTGGCCATCGATGCGCTGGATGGCCGCATTAGGGATGACCGGCCCGGAGGAAAGCGTTGGCAAGGCGACGGTTACCTCGGTCAGTTCGCCAACAGCCGGTAGCGGTTTGGGGATCCGGTCGAACACCACCTTGGCCAGTATTTCTTCAGTCACCGCGTCAGCCAATGGCTCCACCCGGAGTACACGACCTGCAAGCCCACCCGACTGCGTGCGCAATACGATCTGAGCCTGGAGTTCGGCGGCAAGACCGCGCGCATGAATCTGATCGAAACGCACATTGACCCATAAGCTCTGCGGATCGATCAGCTCCACGACCGCCTGTCCGGCCACAATTGTTGTCCCGGGGTCTGCATTGCGCACGGTGACCAGTCCATCGGCCGGGGCGACAAGGTCGAGGTTTTTACCTTGGGCGATCAAGGCCTCGCCTTCGGCGCGGACACGGAGAGATTCCTCACGCGCCACGTTGAGACTCGCCTCGGCTAGCCGTAACTCATGTTTCTTGGTGGCATTGATCTCCTCACTTGTCGAGCGAGCTGCCAGCAATTCTTCATAACGCCTGACCTGCGTTTGCGCGTAAAGCTGACGCGTCCGGGCTTCACTTAACTGCGCCTCGGCCCGTTTAAGCGCGGCATCCTGAGCACGGATCCGGTCATCAAGATCAACCGGGTCCATTTGGCCCAGCAGATGTCCCGCCTTGACCTGATCTCCCACATGGACATCCACTCTTTTGACCCGACCAGCGAACGTTGGCCCGATCTTGTAGGCGTATCGAGCCTCGACGGTACCGATGCCGAACAGCGCCGGCGAAATGGCTTTGTTCTCTACACTGGCCAATGTCACGGGCACCGGGGCAAGCGGGCCGGAGCGCAGGGCAACATAGATAAAAAGGGCAAGCAGGGGGATGGCTACTGCAAGTATAGCCAGTGTGCTCTTCTGCAGAGGTGGACGTTTCATAATGTGCTCCTGATGCCTCGTTGATAAATGGTGAATACCCTTGGCGCATCACGGCGGATACGACCAACATCGCCCGCCAGCAGGGACTGCATGACCAGGCCCTGGATGGTGCCGATGAAGAGGGTGGCGGCAGCTTCAGTGTCGAGTCCGGTCTCGATTTCTCCGCAAGCCTTTCCTGCCTCGATGAGCCGATGCAGTCGCTCCCCGTAACGGCGTATAAATGTTTGCGCCATGCGTTTAGCAGGTGTCTGTTCAGCATGTTGCAACTCACCAAACAACATACGGGGAGCGCCCGGATGCGCCACGACAAATTCCACATGCGCCATGAACATGGCCTTGAGTGCGGCCACCGGCGACGGTTCTGCCAGCACTGCCTTCTCCAGCCGTGACAGCAATTGTTCGGTGACCCATTCCATCACTGCCAGTAGGATGGCTTCCTTGTTGGGGAAATGGCGAAAAATGGCACCCTGGGTCAACCCCATGCGTTTGGCAATGGCTGCTGTGGTGATATCGCTCGGGTTCTGCTCTGCCGCCAGTTCGACCACGGCCTCGACCGTTGCTGCCCGGCGTTGTTCCGCCGGAAGATGTTTAACAGGTATGTGCATTCAATCTCCTTAAAGATAGTAATTGATTACTTACTTTATGTCCTGTGCCTCTTTTGTCAAGAAGTATTGTTGAGATTAACTGAGAGGAGGCCGGGTTTTGAGATTGGTCAGACAACAAAAAATATCCTTGTTACAATTAATGAGAGTGTTTTCTGAGTTCTCATCAACGCGCGCTCCCTTGTTTTGTAAAGTTTTTGTAAAGAAGCTATAGAAGATCAGGTTTCTGGCCTGTTCAAGGAAGTGGCCGCTGTATAGATCTCTGATCAAAGGCTCGTTGACAGGAGAATCTGCGAACTTGAAGTTGTCCAAATCCTTGGCTACCGGGAAACGGGCCACTCCCATCTGGTAACGAATCGACCGGACCTTTCTCTCAGCTGCTTCCGCTTGACAGAGCCCACCGAGTATTTCCGGGATCGGCTGTTGTCGTTTGATCCCTAGCCCGCATTTCTCATTAGCCCCAAATTCCATCAAAAAATCATAACCGACGAACAAAATTTCCGTCCTTGAGGCCAAGATGACAGATGTCAGAGGCAAATGACCCATTTATCCAGTCATTTGTCCCTGACCCGTGCTGA
>VMSP01000063.1 GCA_013792135.1 Desulfocapsa sp.
CATATATTAATACATGCACCCTTTGGGACCGTTTGCTGTTTGCTGCTATTCAGTTTTCAAGGATCGTTTCTACCGTCTCATTCCGCAAGACAGTTACGCGGTCAAGGCCGCGGCGAAGATGTAAATCTAATCAAATCCGAACAACCTGTCAATAACTTTTTTCTCAGGTCGTTCGTTTTACTGCCACGCTTATTGTTACTCTTCCTGTCTTCCTGCAGATGAGCTACTGTTTTTGCCTCTCACCCAAGGACCGCGGCAAACTACTCAATCAAGAACACGCTGTCAATGGAAAAATGGCCTAAATTTTAACATCACTCTCTTTATTATTTTTTTCCAATTATTAGAGTTCTCCTGTTCAATCTCTTTGAAAATAGTTTGCTTTTAGTCTGTATAAACCGTAACATAGCAGATGATTATTCTTAATTTAAAGAAACATAGTTGTATTATACTGCCCTTTCACCTCTTAAATGCACAGCCTCATGACTGACAAGAAACAACTCCTTTGCGCCTTACCTAAAATTGACGAATGCCTTGCAGGCTTAGCTGACAGGACAGGATCGGTTCCACCCAAGCTTGTTAAACTTGCGGTGCGTCACTGTATTGACTCAGAACGACAACGTATTTTAACAGACGCCCCAGGCTGCCAGCTTTTGAGTCACGAGCAATGGGATGAGCGGCTCCTTGAGGCAATTACCTTAAAAAACCAAATGAATCTTCGGCGAGTTATTAATGGCACCGGCGTTGTCATCCATACCAACCTTGGCCGCTCACTACTTTCCGCAACCATGGTTGACGCCCTTCAACAGGCCGGCACCCATTATACCAATCTTGAATTTGATCTCAACAATGGCAAAAGGGGCAGCAGATACAGCCTGGTCGAAGAAATCATTTGTGACTTGACCGGGGCCGAAGCAGCTCTGGTTGTCAATAATAATGCAGCCGCAGTATTACTGGCGCTCGACACCCTGGCTTCCGGAAAAGAGGTAATTGTCTCCAGGGGGCAGCTGGTTGAGATCGGTGGTTCGTTCAGAATCCCAGATGTAATCGCTAAGAGCGGCGCTTACCTAGTTGAGGTTGGATCCACCAATCGAACTCATCTCGCTGATTATGAAAGAATGATAAATGATAAAACAGCCATGCTATTAAAGGTTCACACCTCGAATTTCAGGGTTATCGGGTTCACCTCTGAGGTTTCTGCTGAAGAACTCGTAGCCTTGGCCCATGCAAGTGGCTTACCAGTAATGGAAGACCTGGGGAGTGGCAGCTTGGTAGATCTTTCCTCATTTGGTCTGCCGCAAGAACCAACCGTCCAACAGATTGTCAAGGCCGGTGTTGACGTGGTCACATTCAGTGGCGACAAGCTCCTTGGCGGGCCCCAGGCCGGTCTTATCGTCGGCAAAAAAGAAGTCATTGACCTCATCAAACGCAACCCTTTAAATCGTGCCCTGCGCATAGACAAATTCACGCTGGCCTCCTTGGAGGCAGTTTTACGCAACTATTATGACCTGGAGCAGGCCCTGACCACAATCCCTACCCTTAAGATGTTAACCCAACCTGTTGATCTGATAAAAAGAAGAGCCAAAAGACTCATGCACAGAGTACACGCAAAAGTTCACCCAGTCTGCTCTCTTTGCCTGCGCCCCACGATGTCCCGGGTGGGTGGTGGCGCTATGCCTGAACATGGGCTGCCCAGCTGGGCTGTCGCCTTCAAACCTCTACAGATTCATCTCAGCGCTATGGAGCAAGGCCTGCGCAAGCTCCCCATTCCTATCATTGGAAAACTTGAAGATGACTCCTTGCTCTTAGATATGAGGACAGTAAGTGATAATGAAATCCCCGATCTGGCCGGGTCTTTAATTTCCTTCCTAGGACGAGGAGAGCTCCCGTGATTCATCATTTTCCTCTTTTCAGCGCTGCTCATTCGCTTTCATACCATGATTTTCAGAATTTCTTCCTCCCATTTTCCAGGGTAATTAAAGAGAAAATAGTAACGGCCACTGAGGTATTTTTTCTTGAAGATGCCAGTCAACTGGACAACTCATCTGATGATGCATCCAAACGTTCTCTTCTTAAAGAAATTTTCACACAAACCCTAGAGGACAAAGAACCTGCGGCCTATGACAATTGCCTATTCTTTCCATTTCCTATTGCTGATGAACAGATTATTGTTGCCGTTGTTACAGGAATCGATCGACTGCTTGTGAAAAAGGCTGGTCACGACTGGTTGCAGGAGATCCGTGATACCCTGCAACGCGAATTCCTGATATTAAAACAGGCCGGTGTCGATCTACAGACCGGCCTCCTCAATGGCGCCCACCTGAACACATTATTTGATGCCTTTCCGGAAGGAGAACATGTTGGCCTGGTTCTGGTAGAAATCTACCCTAAGGCTCGCACCGCCATGGAAGGCATGCGACATGTGCGACGATCAGCGACCATACTTAAATCCTTTGCCGGAGAACATGTCCCCCTGTATCATCTCGGACAGTCCGTTTTCGCCTTCGCCTTCCGGAACTGCAATGAAGATTACGCCGCCCGTTTTGGCCCTCTGCTGGTCTCATTCTTGAAACGGGAGCAATTCAAACGCGTTCACGTCGGATACAGCCAGGGAGAAATCAGCCAGGACGAATACAATGAAACCAGAAAAACTGGCCGACAGGTCCTCGACGAAGCCTGGCTTGCCCTGCAGATTGCCTGCAAAAGAGGACCGTTTAGCTTCTGCACCTATCGCTCACTACAGAATGCTCAACGCCACTCCCTCTATGCCTCGACTCGCGATATCCTGGCCAGGATTCAACCCTATTGGCAAAAATTGGATAAATTTTCTCTGGTACAACTGCATCCAACTAAAGACACTGACAATATCTATGACAAGATTATTCTTAACCTTGCTGGCAGTAAAAAAATAAAAGGGAGAGATCAAGATGTTTATATATTACTCCCCGGTATAAATTTTCAAGAAGTGATGCCTATCGTCAGAAAAATCATACAATCCATAATTTACGACACGAAAGGCAAAAGAACTGTAGCGGCAGGTATCGCCCTTTTCCCCTTCAGTGATTTTAAAAAATCAGAGCTGGTACTTAATTGTCGAAAAGCTTTGTTGCATGGAGCCCTATTGGGAGAAGGCTCAATCACGGTCTTTGAGGCCTTAAGCCTGAATGTCAGCGGCGATATTTTTTATGGAGAGGGCGATATCCCCAAGGCTGTCAAAGAATATAGGCGCGGCTTATTAATCCAGCCCCATGATGTAAACCTGCTCAACAGTCTTGGCGTAAGTTATGCAATGATGAACAGGCACAGCATGGCCAATGACTGCTTTCTGAAAGCCTTAGCTGTAAAAAATGATGACTTCATATCCTGGTATAACCTGGGACTTGGGCGTGAATTACAAGGGAATATTGCAGGGGCGGTGGAATCTTTTGAACATGCCCTCAAGTATCATATTGAAAATGAACCGGATATTGCCGACGTCAGAAAAGAACTGCCTTTGCAACTTGGGAAACTCTACTGTCAAACAGGACGATATCAGGAGACTCTAGATATTCTTTTACCGTGGTATGATACGAAAAAAAATGATCCAGGATCTGGTAGGGCCTTACGTTATTTAGGAGAATCTTGTAATGGCGTGGGCCGGGTTCGGGAAGCAATGAGCTGGTTACAACGAGCCATACGTTTTGATGAGTTTGATGCGGATGCCCTGAGCCTGCTGGGAGAAATCTACCTTGACAACAACGAGGGCGACCAGATTGCCCTTAAGTTCTGCGAAAAAAGTGTTGAGCTGAATCAAATACCGGCCCTGTTTCATCTTCGCCTTGCAAGAGCGCAGGTACAATGCGGCTATCTGGAAGCAGCCAGAGATACTCTCCGCCACTGCCTCAGGAACAAAGAGACAAAAAAAGCAGCTGGGTTCCAGATGGGCTTAACATATTGGAAACAGATGAAGAAAACAAGAGCAAGGCACTGGTTCTCCAAGATACTTACCCATGAAGAGATTGGGTCCAACCAGTACAAACAGGCCAGCAACTACCTCCTGGAGCTACAGACTCAATAAACTCGAGCAAAGGATTATCCCAGCATGCAAAACAGTGATCGAAGGCGGATAAAAAGGGAACCTAAATATTGTCTAGACAACAGTGTCGTTGGCGATTCATGGCGCATGTTTCGCATCATGTCAGAATTTGTCGATGGTTTTGACACCATGTCCGCAATAGATGTGCCGGTGGTAACAATTTACGGCTCAGCCAGAACAACAAAAGACGATCCGTACTACAAACTGGCAGAAGAACTTGCCGGGAAATTAGCCCAGGCCGGTTATGGAATCATTACCGGAGGCGGCCCAGGTATCATGGAGGCAGCCAACAAGGGTGCTTTTGAAGCAGGTGGCGTCTCCATTGGCCTCAATATTCACCTTCCACACGAACAGGCCCCCAATGCATTTATCAATTTCCCTTTACATTTCAAATATTTTTTTGTGCGTAAAGTGATGTTCATGAAATATTCCATGGCCTTTATCTGTATGCCCGGCGGCTTTGGTTCCCTTGATGAACTTTTCGAGTCTCTGACCCTTATCCAGACCCAGAACGTTAAACCCTTCCCTATTATTCTGATTGGCAGTGATTTTTGGGGTGGACTTTTAGAATGGATTAAGGATAAGTTCATATCAAACGGAACAATAAACAAGGACGACCTTTTACTCATCGACATGATGGATGATGTTGATGAGGTGGTTAATTATATAAAAAAGACCGTTGTGGTATGATATCAATTAACTCGTTTTCTCCTGACAAACGGTGGACTAGCTGGATAAGGTGAATTTATGGCTCAGATAGATGCTTTTTTTAAATTGATGAACGATGAAGGTGCCTCGGATTTACACATGGTGGCAGGCCAGCAACCGATCCTCCGTATTCGTGGAGATATGGAGCGTGTGAAGTTTAAAGTAATGGAGAATGAAGAATTAAAAAAAATGCTCTATGAAATCTGCCCGGAAGAAAAAATCAAGACCTTTGAAGAATCCGGAGATATCGATTTTGGTTACGAGATCCCAGGGCTTGCCCGTTACCGTTGTAACTTTTTCCAGCAGAAGCATGGTATTGGCGCCGTTTTCCGTGAAATTCCCAGCGACATTATGTCCTGCGAACAGCTGGGACTACCAAAGGTTATCTCCCGGCTTGCCCAACTACCCAAGGGGCTTGTTCTGGTAACCGGACCTACAGGGTCCGGTAAGTCTACGACCCTGGCAGCCATTGTTGATGAAGTCAACAGAACCAGAAAAGATCATGTCCTGACCATTGAAGACCCTATTGAATTTGTACATAAGAGCCAGAAATGTATTATCAATCACCGAGAGGTCGGTCAGCATACCAAATCGTTTACTGCCGCCCTTCGTGGCGCCTTGCGTGAAGATCCCGACATCATCATGGTGGGTGAAATGCGCGATCTTGAAACAATTTCCCTGGCCATGGAGGCCGCCATGACCGGTCACCTTGTCTTCGGTACTCTGCATACTTTGAATGCCATGAAGACTGTTGATCGTATCATTGAGATCTTTCCCGCCAACCAGCAGGGGCAAGTCAGATCTACCTTATCGGATGCCCTGAAGGCCGTGGTCTCGCAAACCCTCTTTAAACGTACCGACATCAAAGGACGATGTGCCGCACTCGAGATCCTTATAGCCACCCCGGCCGTCCGCAATCTTATTCGTGAAGGTAAAACCTACCAGATCGCATCGGTGATGCAAACCGGTAAAAAATATGGCATGCAGACCCTTGATGACGCTATCCTGGGCTTTCTGGATAAAAAAATGATCAGTCCTGACTCTGCCTATTCCAACTGTATCGACAAGGCTAAATTTCTGAAATATCTCCTTAACCCTCCTTCTGATTTTACCGAGGTCTGACAAAGAGCCCATTCCGGTATTAAGATGATTTTTTCTTGACAAAAATCAGGCCGTGAATTAATGCAACAAGCACGAAATGAAAAATCGTTTTTGTTGTCAATTTACCGTTTAAGTATAAAATACTTGTTCTTTTAATTCTCTATTGGAGGTGTATTATGGCTTGGGATATCGTTATTGATTTAGACAAATGTGTTGGTGATGAAGAATGTGTAAACGCCTGTCCTGCTCAGGTATATGAGATGCGTGACGGTAAGGCCTTTGTCGCCGAGCCTGACGAATGTCTTGGTTGCGAGACCTGTGTTGAAGTTTGTCCTGAAGGCGCTCTCACTGTCACTGAAGTGTAATTTCCATCAGTCTCAGTCTGAGACAAGCCCATTCCCTTTTTTGGGGGAATGGGCTTGTCTTGTTTTAAGGATATGAGTTTCAGATGATAAAAGGAACACTTACAAAATTAAAGCCAGGTGTCCCTAGACGGATTCATCTGTTGCTTGCAGCTACGTTATGGAGTTTAATAGGAGGCGTACTCATGTTCCGTGGAGCCTCCTGGCTGGTAGCAGTCGAAAGACTATGGGTCATAGTGCCGGCCATGATTGCCGGAACCTTGAAATCACTTTTCATCCTTGACAACACTGCCAGAAAAGGGGTCCATCGTATCCTCGAGATGGCAGACGGAACCTGCCTGGGAGCGGTTTATTCCATACGAACATGGCTGCTGGTTCTGGTCATGATAGGAAGTGGCATGGTGCTACGCCAATCAGCCTTACCCAGAGAGCTCTTGGGCGGTCTGTATGTGGCGATTGGCTGGGCTTTATTTTATTCCAGCCGACACGCCTGGCGGGCTTGGCAACACATTTCTGACCTGCAGGAAAAGCAGTGATTCATCCTCATCCATCTTCCAGATCTTTTAATCAGGTTTGCATTGACTCCTCTGCCCTGCACGAGAATTTCAGTAAAATGCAGCAACGGGTCGGCCGGGATATCCGAATCATGGCCATGGTCAAGGCAGATGCCTATGGTCATGGAATGGTCCAGACTGCCGTCCGCTTTGCCGAGGCAGGATGTGACTGTTTCGGAGTCGCCGAGATTGAGGAAGGGGTTGAATTACGGCGCACAGGGATCCAGGGTCAGATCTTTGTGTTGCTGGGTTTTCAGCCCTCTCAGGAACAGCTCTTTTTTGATTATGACCTGACTCCGGTCATCTTTGATTATCAGGCTATGGATCTGCTCTCGCAGGCTGCGGTCAGAAATGGTAAAGAGATGGATTTTCACTTGAAGGTCGATTGCGGCATGGGCAGACTGGGATTCAGGCCTTCTGAAGTGCATGAATTTTTTGCTCGTCTGGAAGATTTTCCCAAGCTATCACTTGTCGGAATCATGAGCCACTTTCCCATGGCAGATGACACAGAGTCCACACAGACCATGGCGATGTTTCAACACTATAAAAAAGTCTGCATGCAGTCGAGTCAGCAAACTCCAGTTATTTGTCATATTGCCAACTCCGGAGCAGCCCTCTATTTCCCCAAAACCTGCTGCGACATGGTACGTCTGGGCATATCCCTCTATGGCTATTATCCCGATGGTGCAGAGGGCACGCAACTTGCCAGAGAGAAAAAACTTGTTCCGGCCATGTCATTTACCACTCAGGTCGTGCAGATAAAAACAGTTCCAACATCAACCGGGATCAGTTATGGCCATACCTTTGTTACTGAAAAGGAGACGAAGCTAGCTGTTCTGCCGGTTGGATATGCAGATGGATTCCTCCGCAGCTTGTCCAATAGGGCACAAGTGCTTATTAAAGGACAGCGGGCCAGAATTATTGGCCGCATCTGCATGAATCTGTGCATGGCAGACATCTCTGAAATTTCAGGCGTAGAGACTGGTGACCCGGTAGTTATTCTGGGATCACAGGGGGCTGAAACCATTACTGCCGATGAAATTGCCGAATGGATGGGGACAATCTCCTACGAAGTCCTCTGTCTCTTTGGCAACAACAATGACAGAAACTATACTTAAGCAATAATTGAGCAAAGATGATACGGCAACGTTTAAAACAAGTTATTGACGCCTGTTTCGAGCAGGGGGTCAGGGCGGGCAAGTGGTCAGCGGATTTGGCCGGGAAGTATACGGTGGAAGTTCCTAAACGGGAAGGCCAGGGAGATTTTTCCACTAACATGGCGCTCATCCTTGCCGGTACCCAAAAAAGTAATCCGCGACAGATCGCAACTCAGTTGGTTGCCCTTCTTGAACAAGAGGCGGAACTCATCGATCATCTGGAAATTGCCGGTCCCGGCTTTGTCAATATCTTCTTGAAGACCGGAGTATGGCAACAAACTCTTTTTCCCGTACTGGAACAGCGAAGCGGGTTTGGTCTTTCCACCATCGGCCAAGGCAAAAGAGTCATGGTGGAGTTTGTCAGCGCCAATCCCACCGGTCCTCTCAGTATCGGTCATGGCCGCCAGGCAATCCTGGGCGATGCCATTGCCCGCCTGCTGACGGCCACTGGTCATGATGTCTTCCGTGAATATTATTTTAATGATGCCGGACGACAGATGCGAGTGCTAGGCGAGTCCACCCGGGCCAGATACCTGGAACTGCTTGGACTGCCCAGCGAGTTCCCGGAAGATGGCTATCAAGGAGATTATATCCAGGATATTGCCAGGGAGATGATTGCAGAGTATGGAGACTCCCTCAAAGACAATGCAGATGTCCTCCCCTTCACCAAGAAGGCCAAAGATCTAATTTTCAAGGATATCTCCGGAACTCTTGAGCGAATGGGAATCGTCTTTGACAACTATTTCAACGAACACACCCTTTACGAAGATGGCCATGTGGACTCAGTGGTCGCTGAGCTCAGAGGAAAAGGTCTGGTCTATGAAAAAGAGGGCGCTACCTGGTTCAAGACCACTGAATTTGGCCAGGATCAGGATCGAGTCATCATCAAGAGTACAGGCGAGCCCACCTACCGTCTGCCTGATATTGCCTATCACCGTGAAAAATGCCGGCGTAACTTTGACTGGCTGATCAATGTATTCGGCTCCGATCATATTGCCACAGTCCCTGACGTCCTGGCCGGGGTGCGAGCCCTTGGATATGATGACTCCAAGGTGACAGTAGTACTTCATCAGTTTGTAACCCTGACCCGTGATGGCAAACAGGTAAAGATGTCTACCCGCAAGGCGACCTTTGTCACTGTCGACGAACTCCTTGACGAGGTTGGGGTTGATGTGGCCCGCTTCTTTTTCATGATGCGCAAGGCCGACAGTCAACTTGAGTTTGACCTGGACTTAGCCACCAAAGAGAGTCAGGAAAATCCTGTCTATTATGTGCAATATGCCCATGCCAGGATCTGCTCCATCCTGCGTCAGGCCGAAGAAAAGGGTGTAAAAAAACTTCCCGTGCAGGATGTCGATATCTCCCTGCTTGCTGAACCGGAGGAACTGCAGCTATTGAAGAGCATGGCAGCCTTTCCGGCCATGATCGAAGACGCGGCGCTCGATCTTGCCCCCCATCGGGTCATCTTTTTCCTGATGGATCTTGCAGGGCAGTTTCATAGCTACTATAACAAGCATAAAGTCATTACCGATAGCATTGAGCTCAGCCAATCCAGGCTCTGCCTGATAGAGGCCTTGCAGGTGGTCTTCCAGAACGGACTGCGAATCGTCGGCTTGACCGCCCCTGAAGAGATGTAACAGGACTGTTGAAGAATGGCCGGAACACCTCGGAAAAAGGTAAAAAAGATCAAATTTGAGCTGACGCCCAGTGCTATTACTGGCGTGGGAGTGGTCTGTTTCTGTATCTTTTTATGGATGTTTCTGCTGGGCGTCTGGACAGGAGAATCCTTACTACGACCTTCACAATCAGGGAAGAGTGAGGTCAGCAAAATCGTGTTCCTCAAGAAAACAGATTAGCAGCTTTAGCTTTTTAAGATAAACAACAAGACAGATAAGAGCAACTGGACAGATACAACCGATGGAACCAATACAATCAATAATACGCAACGTGCGCATGGACGACGTGAAAACAATCCACTCCCTGCTCAATCATTTTGCGGCAAAGGGACTGTTGCTCGGTCGTTCCATCAGTTCACTGTATGACCATCTGCGTGACTTTATTGTGCTCACCAACGAGGCAGGTGAAATCCTTGGTGTCTGTGCCCTGCAGATCAGCTGGGAAAATCTGGCTGAGATCAGGTCACTGGCTGTCAAAGAGGACTTTCAAGGACAGGGCTTAGGGGCACAACTGGTCCAGGCCTGCCTGCGAGAGGCCAAGAAACTTGAAATTGAGAAGATCTTTACCTTGACCTATCAAGCAGGGTTCTTCCGTAAGCAGGGGTTTACTGATATTGATAAGCGGGACCTGCCCCACAAGATTTGGAGCGACTGCCTCCATTGCCATAAGTTTCCTGACTGTGATGAGGAAGCGCTGGTCTTCACCATGAATTCAAAATAAAAGAAATTGACATGATTGGAAAATTACTGACAAAAGTATTCGGCAGCACCAATGATCGGGCGCTAAAACAGATCGTCCCTCTGATAAACCGTATTAATGAACTTGAAGATTCCCTTCTGACCCTCGATGACGCTGAGCTTGCCGCCAAAACCGTCGCTTTTAAAGAACGATTGGCCAAAGGTGAGCCCCTGGATGACCTCCTCCCTGAATCCTTTGCAGTGATGCGTGAGACTGCAAAACGTGTCCTCGGGGAGAGGCATTATGATGTGCAGCTCATAGGCGGGGTCATTCTGCATCAGGGCAAGATTGCCGAGATGAAGACCGGTGAGGGCAAGACCCTGACCTCAACCCTTCCCACGTATCTCAATTCCCTCACCGGAAAAGGGGTACACCTGGTAACCGTCAACGATTATCTTGCCGCTCGGGATGCTGAATGGATGGGCAAGGTGTATCAATTTCTGGGACTCAGCGTTGGGAAAATTGTTCATGGTATGGATGATAACGAACGCCGGGAAGCCTATGGCGCTGATGTGACCTATGGAACCAATAATGAGTTCGGTTTCGATTATCTGCGCGACAATATGAAATTTGAGCTGACTGATTTCTGTCAGCGCGGATTTAATTACGCCATTGTCGATGAGGTGGACTCCATCCTCATTGATGAGGCCAGAACCCCGCTTATCATCTCCGGCCCGGCAGAGATTTCGACAGAACTCTATGTCAATGTTGACAAGATCATGTCCCATTTCCATGCGGATGAACATTTTATCGTTGATGAAAAGGCCAAACAGGCGGCCTTGACTGAAGAAGGCGTTGCCTTAGGCGAAGAACTCCTTGAAGTTGAGAATCTGTACGATCCTTCCAGCATAGAACAACTGCATCATCTAACCCAGGCCTTAAAGGCCCATGCCCTTTTTCAGCGTGACGTCGATTATATCGTCAAAGATGGCGAGGTCATCATCGTCGATGAGTTTACCGGCCGCACCATGGAGGGCAGGCGCTACAGTGATGGCCTGCATCAGGCACTTGAGGCCAAAGAACATGTCGCCATACAAAAAGAGAATCAGACTCTTGCCTCCATCACCTTCCAGAATTATTTCCGCATGTACGACAAACTCTCGGGAATGACCGGAACAGCAGACACCGAGGCCCCGGAGTTCAAAAAGATCTATGATCTGAGCGTCATCATCATGCCCACCAATCAACCCATGATCCGCACAGATTTTCCTGATGTGATCTATAAGAATGAGGCGGCAAAATATCGGGCAGTAGTGCAGGAGATCAAGAATCTGCACGCCAAAGGACAGCCGGTCCTGGTGGGAACCATCTCCATTGATGTATCCGAAAAGATTTCTAAGATGTTGCAGAAAGGAAAGGTCCCCCATGAGGTGCTCAATGCCAAACAGCATGATCGTGAGGCCGAGATTATCGCCGGTGCCGGACAACTTGGCAAGGTAACCATTGCCACCAACATGGCCGGCCGCGGCACCGATATCAAGCTGGGAGAAGGCGTGCGCGAAGTGGGCGGCCTCCATATCCTTGGTACCTCCCGCCATGAATCTCGCCGCATTGACAACCAGCTGCGAGGGCGATCCGGACGTCAGGGTGACCCCGGATCTTCACGTTTTTACCTCTCGCTTGAGGACGACCTGCTCCGCATCTTCGGTTCAGGAAGGATCTCCGGGATCATGGACAAACTTGGCATGGAAGAGGATGAACCCATTGAACATAACATGATCTCCAAGGCCATTGAAAATGCCCAACGCAAGGTGGAGGGACATAACTTTGATATCCGTAAACATCTGCTCGAGTATGACGATGTCATGAACAAGCAGCGTGAGGTTATCTACCGCCAGCGGCGTGAGGTCCTGGCTGGTGAAGATCTTGTCGAGGTTGTAAAAAACATGATTTCTGATCTGCTCGAGACCGTGGTGGAGGATTTCTCCCAGGAGCGGCGTGCCTCTGAAGATTGGGACTGGAAAGATTTTGACGTACGAATGCTGGAAACCTTCAACATTCAACCGGAATGGAGCGAAGCGGATCGTACCGGTATGGACAAAGACAGCTTCCGGGAAAAATTACGCGAACTGATCTTCAATGCATACGCTGCTCAGGAACAACGCAATAGTGTGCCGGTCCAGCGACATCTGGAACGGGTAGTGCTGTTACAGATGGTTGACAATCTGTGGAAAGACCACCTGTTATCCATGGATCACCTGAAACAGGGAATCGGGCTCAGGGGCTATGGCCAGAAAAATCCTTTGAATGAATATAAGCGGGAAGGATTTGACCTGTTTATGCGCATGATTGAGATGGTCAAGGAACAGACGGTTTCCACCCTGATGCGAGTTCACGTTGTCCAAGAAGACGAAGTTGAACGTCTGGAAGAAGAACACCGCAGACGTCAGGCCCAGGAGATACAGTTAAACATGGGAGCTGCCGGGGTAAAGGAAGCAGAACCCGCCCCTCAAAAACCTGTAAAACGAGAAATTGACAAGATAGGCCGAAATGCGGACTGCCCATGCGGTTCCGGCAAAAAATATAAAAAATGTTGCGGTCAACCCCAATAGGCGATCGGAAAAGAATAGTCAAAATTATATTTAACCCTGATAGCACAAAACTTTTTAAATCATTTTCAAGGGAACACGCATATGGCAAAGAATGTAGGCATTCTCACAGCAGGCGGTGACTGCCCAGGTCTCAACGCGGCCATCCGGGCCATCGGTAAGGGCGGCATGAAAACCAATATGCGGGTAATCGGCTTTCGTGACGGTTTTCGCGGGTTGATGGAAAACAGATTTGTGCCGCTGGAAGGTGAATCGATGATAGGGTTGTTAACCCTTGGCGGAACCATTCTTGGCACCAGTCGTGACAAACCGCACAAGATGCCGGTGGACGGAACCCTGATGGACATGACTGACGTTATTGTTGACAATTACCATCATCACCACCTTGATGCTCTGGTCTGCATTGGCGGCGGTGGAACCCAGAAAAACGCCTATCGCCTGGCGCAAAAGGGTCTCAACATCATCACTCTGCCTAAAACCATTGATAATGACGTGGCCATGACCGATATTACCTTTGGTTATGACACAGCTCTGTCCATTGCAACCGAGGCCATCGACCGCCTTCATTCTACTGCCCACAGCCATCATCGTATTATTGTCGTCGAGATCATGGGCCATAAGGCTGGCTGGCTGGGACTTGGCGCCGGTCTTGCCAGCGGTGCCGACGTTATCCTTATCCCCGAAATCCCTTACGATATTCAACTGGTGGCTAATGCCATCGATAAACGTGTGCAACGGGGACGCAACTTCAGCATTGTGGCCGTCTCTGAAGGAGCACTCTCACTTGAAGAGCACAAAACATTATCTTCTCTTCTCAATAAAAAAGAAAAAGCCAAGGCACAGGATGATAAAAAATTGATGTGCCAAGTAACCACTGAGCTGGCCGAGTTTGAGGAAAAACGAGCCAACCATACCCTGAATCTGGCACGCATGCTGGAGGAATTAACCGGACTCGAGGCCAGACTGACCATTCTTGGTCATCTCCAACGAGGCGGCACACCGTCAGCTGCAGACCGAGTGCTGTCCACCAAGCTGGGCACCGCCTGTGTCCGTCTGATCGAGGAAGGGATTTTCGGGGTGATGGTCGCGGTGCAAGGACGAAGAGTTGTGACTGTACCGCTGAAAGAAGTGGTCAACAAACGGAAGGTTGTACCGTTGGATCATGCCTGGATTGAATCAGCCCGCAGCGTGGGTACCTGCCTGGGTGATTGCCGCTCAGATAAGGTAGTTTCTAGGAAGGAAAAGAGAGGCCGGTAAATTAAACAAACCGGCTTCTCTTTTATTTTGTGTTATCGTATTCTTTACCCATGCAGTTTTTCAGGTGTCAGCAGATTTTCTTGCATATGCTGCAGTTCATCAATCCCAGAGACAATAATCTTCGGATCAGGATTCAAATCTTTTTCCGGCAGCTTGTTGGGATACTCCATTGATGAAAGGATGAACTTCATGCAGTTGATCCGTGCCATCTTCTTGTTATCTGAACGGATAATGGTCCAAGGCGAAAGAGATCGATTCGTCTCCGACAACATCTGAAATTTACGGATGGAATACTGATCCCAGTACTCCTGGGCCAGGTTGTCGACGGGTGAAAGTTTATACTGTTTCAACGGATCAACCTTTCTGGAATCAAACCGCTCCTTCTGTATCTCTCTGGAAACAGAAAAATAAAACTTGAACAGTTTTATTCCGTCTTTCACCAGTAGCTCTTCCACCATCGGCACATCTTTGAGAAATCGTTTATTCTGCTCATCCGTACAAAATCCCATAACCGGTTCAACCATAGCCCGATTGTACCAGCTGCGATCAAAGAGCACAATTTCACCGGCATGGGGAAATTCTTCAATATAGCGTTGAAAATACCACTGACTCTGCTCAGTTTCATTCGGTTTTGTCAAGGCCACCACTCTCGCATTCCGTGGATTCAGATTATTGATAATCCGCTGGATGGTGCCTCCCTTCCCCGCTGCGTCCCGTCCCTCAAAAATGGCCAGAATCCGTTCCCCGCTCTGCTGCATATGCTGCTGCAGTTTCATCAACTCGATCTGCAGAGTTTTTAATTCTGCCTCATACTCCAGATCGCTTTCTTTTATCCAAACAGCAACACGGCCATTTTCTTCTTTGGCATCCTTATTCCTTATGGCTGTCCCCTCATGAAGCTTAACCTGCTGTTTTTCATTGCTCTTTTTATTATTTATTACCATGGAGCATATATCCTTGCATGTCTTGGAGGAATAATAGAGAAAAAGTCGGCAAAGAGACAGAGCTCTTCAATAAAGTTTGTTCAACTGAGAGGGACACCGAATTCTTTTTCCTGTTTCAACATAATTCGTAATTCTTTTTCACCTGGAATAACAATTTCTGGATTTGGAGTAAAGTCCAGCGTTCTACTGCGTCCCCTGTATTTTACTGAACGGAGTATCAATTTCATGGTTTCCAACCTGGCAAGATGTTTATTGTCAGAACGGATGACCCACCAGCTTGATTTTTTAGTATGGGTCTTCTGCAGGAGGATCTTTTTCTTTTCCGTAAACTCATTCCACAGTTCCTGCGCCTGCAGATCAACTTCACTTAGTTTCCATTGACGTAGAGGATCATTTTTACGTCGTTCAAACCTTCTGGCCTGCTCCTCCTTGGTTACTGAAAAATAAAGTTTCAGGAGGATAGTTCTTCCAGCGTCCAGAATAAAATTCTGTTCGTAGGTGGTTACCTTATGCAAAAAGCGATGATACTGTTCCTGGGAACAAAACCCCATAACAGGTTCTACCATGGCTCGATTATACCAGCTGCGATCAAAGAGCACAATTTCGCCAGCATGGGGAAATTGCTCAATATAGCGTTTCATATGCAATTCTGTCCTCTGCTCATCTGTCGGTTTTCCAAGGGCCTCGATCCGATATCGTTTTTCATTCATATATCGGGTAACGGCCCGGATTGTCCCTCCTTTCCCCGAAGCATCACGACCATCAAAAAGAATGATCATTTTTTTCCCGGTTCGTTCAAGATGGGCATGCATCTTGATCAGTTCAGCCTGAAAAGGTTTCAACTCTTCAGAATCACAAAATTTGATCAACGCTGAAGTAACGATCTCTTCCTTGTGTCGCGCATTCAGACTGTCAAAACACTTACTGTTTATTTCGTCAGATGCATGTTCTTTGAGTTCGTTATCAAGATTTTTGATAAGCTGACGAATTATAGCTGTAGTTCCTTTTTTTTCTGAAATGACCGGTTGCTTTTTCTTGACAGGTGGGGACATGATAAAATCCTAGGGAAGAGATAATAATATGAAAGATATAACACTATTAAATATTTATACCATAGCAAAAAAAATACAGTAATTGCAAATAGTAAGTGAATCACAAGCAGCAATCTAATCTTATCCTGATCAAATTCTAACAATACCCTCTTGTAACTTTTTAATATTAAACAACAAATGTAAAACACAACACAGTGACACACCATCACACTTTGAGCATAATTACATACATCAGTTACCTGACGCCCTGACGACGAAAAGAAAAAAATGTACAATTTAATCGTAAAATTGGGTAATTATACCCATTTACTTTATTTTTTTCATCCGCTACAGTTTAAAACATTAAACACTCCTGTGATTGTTGATTATGATTCAGATCCTCAGGGCAGGAGTACACATTTTCTCATAATGAGAAAAAAAATCGGTAAAAGAGGAAAAAAATGTTAAAAAAAACTGCACTGTTTGTTTTTGCTCTACTTTTTCTGGTCAATTCTGCTTTTGCAGCCATTAATATCAATAAAGCCGACCAAACTGCGCTGGAGGCTCTACCCGGGGTTGGTACCGCAAAAGCGACTGCCATAATCGAATACCGCACCCAACATGGCAATTTTAAAACGAAGGAAGATCTGCTTCAGGTAAAAGGCATTGGTCCGAAAATGTTGGAAAAAATGCAGAGCGAGATTGAAATATAATACAATTTCATAAAGTTGTGCGAATCTTAAAAAAATCGCACTCCATACGAAAATACAAAGGGCCTGACTTTATTAAAGTCAGGCCCTTTGTATTTTCACAGGAATTGATGGTAAAATAATTGAAAAAACTTTATGAATGAACATACTATTGAATAAATCCATTACGATTAAAATCATCCTTAATAATATTCATAAACTAATCAAGGATCGTTTCAGCAGTAAATAAAACAACATAAAAGGAGAAGAACATGATAACAACAATAAAAATTAAAGGCATGAGCTGTCAGCACTGTGTAGGTTCTACCAAAAAAGCACTCGAAGCCATACCAGGGATTTCCAATGTCCAGATAAATCTGGAAAAAGGAGAAGCGACATTCGATGGCAAGGTAGATAGCCAAACAGTAAATGAAGCCATCACCAAGATTGGTTTTGAAGTAATTTAGTAACTATCAAAATTCAGAGAAGAGAGTATTCTAGGCCTCACCTATGTCACAGCAAAAAACATGGGCACAATGTTATGAAGCCAAAAAGCATTCCCCCATATCAACACTATGGTGATGAGATCAAAAGGCATTAAATCTCATATTACGATCATGCTTGCAAGCCTCCTTGTTATTGGCATGATCTTGATATGTATTGTTTTTTCAACATTCTGGCAAAGGAGTTTAATGCACAGGGAGAGAGAAAAGGCAATCTCAATCTTATCTACTGTGGCAAATATTGTCCAAGAGATGCCTGACCCAAAGGAGATTTTTTCACAAGACGTTCTGGCTCGCCTGCAGAATGATCTGAGTGCTTCCTGTGTCATGCTTTCCACCAATAACATTTTCACCAGAATTCCTGAAAAATGTGGCCCTGAAGACTCTTCACTACAAGAAAAAGTTAAACAGGTTATCGATACAGGAGTTTCAAGCACAAAAATAATCGATGCGAGTCCTCATCTTCCATTTTTCAGCCGAAAATATTTGGTAACTGCTGTTCCCCTACGGCAGAACGGCGTACAAGGCAGCATAGGTGCCGTAATTTCTCTACAATCCGTGTATGACCAGGTCAATCAGGGACGCAACATTGCTTACATCTACCTACTCGTTAATACTATTATTCTCACGACCATCGGCCTCTTTCGCTTTATTCATGTGGTGGTTCGCCCCATTGAACATCTGGTCACACTGACGGACGCCTACCAGAACGACAAGGATAGCCCTTTTCTGCCTGATCAAGAGGGCAATGAATTTGGACAGCTTTCCATTTCCCTGAACAGAATGCTGCATCGTATTGACGATGACAGGCAGAAGCTACGTGAGACAGTGGATTCACTTGAAAACGCGAACCAGCAGTTGCGTGCCACCCAGCAAAAAATGGTACAGACTGAAAAGATGGCAGCAATCGGCAGGCTGGCAGCTGGTCTTGCCCATGAGATTGGCAATCCCATAGGGATTGTTCAGGGCTATTTAGAGTTATTGGGTCAATCTGGTTTATCCAAAGATGAACAACAACAATTTTCCAGTCGTTCCATGCAGGAATTGGAGCGCATTAATCGCCTGATTCACCAACTTCTCAATTTTGCCAGGACCAGAAGCGATGATTCCAGAAGTACGGAAATCCATCCATTACTCCAAGAACTTATTGACATGCTGCAAGCCCAGAGGAAATTGGCTGGACTTGAATTTCAGTTGCATCTTGATGCAGAGTGTGATCAGGCTGCAGGCGATAGTGAGAGTTTACATCAAGTCTTTCTCAACTGTCTGCTGAATGCAATTGATGCCATAAAAGAATATAATGCTCCACATAAAGGAAAAATATGCCTCACCACTGTCAATACCACTCATGACGAGGGAAAACCTTTCATTCAGATCACGATTGAGGATAACGGCATCGGAATCAAAGACACAGACAAAGATAGCCTGTTTGACCCGTTCTTTACCACCAAAGAGCCAGGAAAAGGAACCGGGCTTGGCCTTTCTGTATCCTATGCACTTATTGAGGGCCTTGGCGGCCAGATGCAGATAAAAGGCAAAGAGGGTCAGGGCGCCAAGGTATTCATACTTCTCCCTTTGTGGGCGAAATCTTGAACCAACCATTTAATACTCTTTCAGAACTTATGTTTTCTATATAATGGAACAGAACAGGACATTGCTTATCGTCGATGACGAGGAGAACATGCGTCACATGTTGCAGGCCATGGTCAATCGCCATGGGTATAGTGTAGAAACTGCTGTTGATGGTCAAGATGCCCTGACCAAAATTGCCCAGAAACACTTTGATTTCATTCTCTGTGATATCAAAATGCCGCACATGGACGGTATTACCTTTCTTCAAGCAGCCGGAACCAGGATCCAGTCATCGACGGTTATCATGATGTCAGCGTACGGCACCATTGATATGGCCTTGGAAGCAATCAAGGCAGGGGCCTATGATTTTATTTCAAAACCCTTTAAGGCCGACGAGGTTCTGCTCACCCTGAAAAAAGCAGAAGAAAGAGAGAGCCTGAAACAGGAGAATCGCCTGCTGAGAGAGCAGATCCAGGGATTCAAGGCAAGTGATGGTTTTGATAAGATGGTGGCGGTCAGCAAGCCCATGCATTCCCTGTTCACCCTGGCCAGAAAAGTTGCTCCTTACAATACGACTGTCCTGATTATCGGTGAGTCCGGTACCGGTAAGGAATTGGTGGCCAGAGGCATCTACGCATCATCACCGAGAAACGAGCAGCCATTTATTGCCGTAAACTGCGGCAGTATCCCTGAAAATTTACTGGAGAGTGAGTTTTTCGGATATGTAAAGGGTGCGTTTACCGGGGCGGATAAGACCCGAAAAGGTCTCCTGGCCGAGGCAGACGGGGGGACGCTTTTTCTCGATGAAATAGGTGAGCTTCCTTTAGACATGCAGGTAAAGCTCCTCCGGGTCCTACAGGAGGGAGAAATAAAACCTGTTGGTGCCAATAAAACTGAACAGATCGATGTTCGTATCCTGGCCGCAACTGCCAGAAATCTGGAAGATGAGGTGCGGCAGGGAACCTTCCGGGAAGATTTATTTTACCGCCTCAATGTTTTGAGCATTCACATTCCACCACTCAGAGAGAGACCTGAAGATATTCCCCTCTTATGCAATCACTTTATTAAAAAATTTAACATAACTCTCGGAACGAGTATTACCTCAATAACAGCTGAAGCCATGGAAAGACTCCTGGCTCATACTTGGCCTGGAAATGTACGGGAATTGGAAAATATAATTCAGAGAGGGATTGTCCTGGCAGAGGATCAAACCATTGGCCTGGATCAATTACCGCCGCATCTTATGCAAACAACTCCAGCAGAATGCTTTGAACAATTCTTTACAGGATTTTCCCTAAAAAAAGCTCAAAAAGTAATGGAAGAAAAAATAATCGCCAAGGCCTTGCAAGAAACAGGGGGTAATCGGTTGCAGGCCTCAAAATTATTAGAGCTCAGCTACCCTTCCCTGCTGAGCAAAATCAAGGAGTACAGGATTGTCATTGAATAATTGTTTGTTTATAACCGACGAGTCGTGACCAACACGTGCCACAACAAAAAATCCCAGTAAACTCTGACTAAGCCATTGTACATCAATAACTATATAACATTGTGATATCGTAAACAGCATAAACGGCCGGTGTCGCTCTTCATTCATCCATGGCCTGCGTAACGAAATGATCAGAAATATAATGGTTATTTCTTAACGGCCCCTAACCAAACGATGCCATCAACTCGGCCTCGGCTACAAGCTTTTCTTCCACATAGGCGCGAGCTGCCATCTGCCAGATTCCCCGCCGCCTCTTCAAGAGGTCCAGCTTGAAATGAATCTGATCACCCGGGATTACAGGTTGCCGAAAGCGGGCCTTGTCAATACCCACAAAATAGAGCACCTTGTTACCGATATTCTCCGGCTCGGAATAAAAGGCTAATATCCCGCCAACCTGGGCCATTCCCTCCAGGATCAGTACCCCTGGCATGACGGGTCTTCCCGGGAAATGACCTTGAAAGAATGGTTCGTTAATGGTGACGTTCTTCAACCCGACAATATCCTTATCCGGGTTTATCTCCAAAATTCGATCCACCAGTATAAAAGGGTAGCGATGGGGTAGAAGCCTTAATATCTCCAGAATATCTATTTTCTCAGGAACGACTGCTTCAGACATTATCATCTCTCCTTTCAAACTTGCTTTTCTTGAACATCTTGTGCATCCTGCAACGCGGCAATCTCCTTACGCATGCGCCGCAACTCGCTCACTATTTCCGGCAATCGCCCCAGAGCGGCAACCACCCTGGCAAATTTCTTCATGGGCATGCCAGGGGTGCCAGCAATCACCGCACCCTTAGGCTGATTATTATGAATTCCAGCCTGAGCTGCCACCATCACCCCGTCCTCCAGATGAATATGACCGGAAAGCCCGGCCTGACCGCCAAGAACCACATTACGTCCCAAGCTTGTTGAGCCGGCAATGCCCACTTGGGCCACGAGCAGACAATTTTCACCAACCACCACATTATGGGCCACCTGGACCAGATTGTCAATCTTGGCTCCGCTCTTAATCCAGGTCACACCAAAGGTAGCCCGATCAATACAGGTATTAGCTCCGATCTCTACATCATCATCGATCTGCACGATCCCCACCTGCGGCCGTTTCACATGATATCCCCTGCTATCCGTAGCATACCCATAGCCATCGCTGCCAATTACCGCTCCAGGATGAATGGTCACCCGGCAGCCAATCCTGCAGCCACGACCCACCGTCACATTAGCCAGAATTTGGGTATCATCGCCAATCTGCACATCATCACCAATCACCACGCCCGATTCAATGGTCACTCGCTGACCAAGATGCACCCTGTCGCCTATCACTGCAAGGGGGGCAATGGAGATCTGCTCCGGAACTACCGTTTGAGCACCCACATGGGCTTTTGCATGCACCCCTGCGGCCCGAAAAGGGGCCTTTAGCAGAAAGGTATGTACTAAAGCTGCGGCCAGATAAGGATCACGTACCCGGATAATAGGCATGTCTGCTGTCTCAATGGCCATGGGCACGATTACTGCCGAGGCTCCACTATTCACCAGAGACGCCGCATCTTTTGCCTGTGCCAGAAAGCTGATTACCCCAACGCCAGCCGTCTCCAGGGCATCAAGATCATGGATCTGCACATCTCCATCACCTACCAGTTCCCCCCCAACCAACTGCACCAACTGCCGTAAAGCAACACTCTTCACCATCACCGCCATCCTTTTATCCACCCTGTTATCTTCATAATTCTGTTTTCGCTGCTGGAGATTCTTCCGGATAAAGAAAATATTTCCTCCGCTTCGAGTTGAACTCCTGCAACCCCTTCTGCCAGCCTGCCTCAATCTCCCTCAATGGCACTCCACCCTCTAGCTCCCGACGTACCTTCTGATCCCCAAGGATCAGATCCATAGGTAGTCGTTCATATTCATATTCATAGGGCGGCTCTTTATACGAAAAATTTCCTGGATACAATTGCATAACTACCTGCAAAAGGGCCAGAGAACTCCGGTAAGGCATAAATATAAGGGCGTCGGTCACATGGAGTTGAAAGCCGACACAGGCCTTACCTGCCCACTTGCCGGAAGTTGGTTCAAAGACCAGCGGCCTCAAAAAGCAGCCTGGCAGTTCTGTCTGTTCCAGAATCTTCAATATCGGTTCATGCTCCCAGAATGGAGCCCCTACCAGTTCAAAAGGCAAGGTGGTCCCCCGCCCCTCCGAGACATTGGTCCCCTCCCAGATCACCTGCCCCGGATAGATCAGGGCCGTTTCCGGCGTTGGCATATTTGGAGAGGGAAAGACCCAGGGGAACCCGGTATCCCTGAATAGCATGGAACGCTTCCACCCCTGCATGGGAACCACCTGCAGGTCAGCGCCCAAGCCAAACTCCTGATTCAGCATCAGGGCCAGTTCAGCAAAAGTCAGACCATGGCGCATGGGCAGGGGATACAATCCGACAAAAGATGTGCAATCCTGCAGCAGCATATTACCCTCAACCGCTATGCCGCCCACGGGATTTGGACGATCAAGAACCACAACCTTCTTTCCGAACTCAGCAGCTGCTTCCAGACAATAGGCCATAGTGTAGAGGAAGGTATAGACTCTGGTTCCCACATCCACCAGATCAATGAGCAGGACGTCAAGATGATCAAACATGGCCCTCGACGGCTTGCGGCTCTCCCCATAAAGGCTGAAAAGCGGCAAGCCGGTCAACCGGTCAATCTCATGACCAGACTCGATCATATTATCCTGTTTCTCACAGAAAAATCCATGTTGAGGAGAAAAGAGACAGGTCAACCGGGAGCCGAATCTCTGCTGAAGGAGGACTCGTGCATGCACAAGATTACGGTCAGTGGATGCCTGGTTGGAAAGAAGTCCCAGCCGCATTCCATCCAGACCTGAAGGCAAGCTGGTCAGAAAATTTTCCAGTCCGATTGTAAGCATAAAGAAAGGTCCCCTTACTCGACAGTTACACTTTTCGCCAGATTCCGTGGCTGATCCACGTCACAGCCGCGCCTGGTGGCAATCTCATAGGCAAGAAGCTGGGCCGGAATGGTATACAGAATGGGGTTCATCTCCTCATGCACCTGGGGCAGGTAGATGACATCTTCGGTGATAGCCTGCAGATGGCTGTCACCTTCCGTTCCCAACAAAATCAGACGCCCCTGCCGGGCCTTGATTTCCTCCACATTGGAAATTGATTTCTGATACACTCCATCCCGGGGGACAAGGGCCAGTATGGGCATTTCCTTGTCAATCAGGGCAATAGGTCCATGCTTGAGCTCGCCCGAGGCATACCCTTCCGCATGGATATAGGAGATTTCCTTCAACTTCAAGGCTCCTTCCAGGGCAATGGGAAAATTCAAGCCACGACCGATAAAGAGAAAATCGCGACAGTCATAATAGCTATCCACAAGCTCTCTGATCTCTTCCTGCAAGCGGGGCAGTTCCACTTCAATGACGGCAGCAATGCCGATAAGGGCCTGTCCCAGTTCCCTGCTCTTTTCCGCACTAATGGTCTTTTTCTGCTCTCCTAAATAGAGGGTAAAAAGAAAAAGAGCCGCCAGTTGCGAAATAAAGGCCTTGGTGGAGGCCACTCCGATTTCAGGTCCGGCATGGGTATAGACCGTTCCATCCGCCTCTCGGGTCATTGTGGAACCAACCACATTACAGATGGTGATAATCTTTGATCCCAATTTTTTGGCCAGACGGATCCCGGCCAAGGTGTCTGCTGTTTCACCGGACTGGGAAATGGCAATGGTCAGTACCCGTTCATTGATCAAAAGTTTACGGTAGCGAAACTCAGAAGCAATATCAACCTCCACTGGAATCTGAGCCCAGCGTTCAATCCAGTACTTGGCCACCAGGGCCGCATGCCAGGATGTTCCGCAGGCAACCAGAAAGATCCGGTCGATTTTCTGCAGATCTTCGGCGGCCAGATGAATCTCCGGCAGTTCAATCGCGCCAGTTTCCAGATTAATCCGGCCACTGACCGTATTAATAATAGCCTGAGGCTGTTCAAAAATCTCCTTGAGCATGAAATGACGATAGCCACCCTTCTCTGCCATGGCAGCAGTCCACTCAATCGTTTTGATTTCCTTGCTGATTTCCTTCCCTGTCTGCAGAGAATAAAAAGTCCGTCCGGCAGCAGTCAGCACTGCCATCTCAAGATCCTCAAGGAAAATAACCTGTTTGGTAAAGGGAAGGAAAGCCGGAATGTCCGAGGCCAGAAAAGAGCCATTTTCATCATCAACGCCCAGGACCAGCGGGCTATGATTGCGTACGGCAATAAGGGTATCGGGCTTGCCGGTCCACAGAACCGCCAGGGCATACGATCCCTCCACCCGGTCAAGGGCCTTGCGTACCGCCGCTATCAGGTCATCACCGGCCAGATACTCTTCAATCAAATGGGCTAGTACCTCCGTGTCGGTCTCTGAACTGAAACGATGGCCCTTGGCTAGAAGCTCCTCGCGCAAAGAATGATAATTTTCAATAATCCCATTGTGAACCACCACCAGATTGCCACTGCAATCAGTGTGGGGATGGGCGTTTTCAGTGGTCGGAGCACCATGTGTCGCCCAGCGGGTATGACCAAGGCCAATATGCGACGGGGCCACAATGGCCTCATCGATAATCGCTTCCAGACTTGAGAGCTTGCCGGCAGCCCTATATTTAACCAACCGCCCGTCCTGCAAATAGACAATCCCTGCTGAATCATACCCCCGATATTCAAGGCGTCGCAAACCCTCAAGCACCACGGGAACAACCCGCCTTGCCCCGACATAGCCAACAATTCCGCACATAATTTACTCCAGAATGGTTATAGAAGAAGAATACCTTAAAAGTCAGGATGTTCATTTCCTGGACAAGGCCTACGAAACAGTAGACCATAAGATCACGTCGCAGGACATATAAATACAGCACATATTCCTGATATTACAAGAACAATTATTTGAAAACACCGCAGAAATGAAGTGGAAAATCTATTTTTAAAGGTACCTAGAGACTGTTCACAATAATACGATAAAACACCGATTTTACTATTCAGATTAACATGACATTTTTCATTAATGCGAGTTTTTTCTTTTAATAGCCTCACAAAACAAGTATTTTTAAATAATGTATTATAGACAGCTATCCTCACAAAATCAAAAACGCCAAGTGAATCATCATGAATGATCGACAAAGACTCAAAGAAATACTCCTTGAAAAATCATATCGTCAGGGCTCATTTACCCTCACCTCCGGCAAAACTTCCGACTTTTACATTGATGGCAAACAAACCACCTTGTCGGCTGAAGGTGCCTACCTCTGCGGTAAACTGATCCTTGAGCTCATCCTGAAACAAAAGGAACCCATTCAGGCGGTAGGTGGCATGACCCTCGGCGCTGATCCACTGGTTACCGCTGTCTCCATGGTCAGTTTTCTTGAAAAAAATCCTATTCCTGCCTTTATCGTCCGCAAGGAGGCAAAAGGCCATGGCACCGGCAATTACATTGAAGGGTTGAAAAACATGCCCGCAGGATGCCGGGTTGCCCTCATCGAAGATGTAGTAACCACCGGCGGCACCCTGCTCCAGGTCATCGAACGGGTCGAAGCACAAGGATTTAAGGTAGGTGCGGTCATTACCGTGGTTGAACGGCAGGAAGGAGGCGTCAAGACCTTGGCTGATGCGGGTTACACCCTTGAATCCATCTTCACCAGGGAGGAGCTGCTTAGCTAGACCTTATGCAATGCCGGGAATGTAACAATAAACTTGAAGTCCTGCGTGCATGCAGACGAATACGACTGCGCTGCACAGGATGTAAACGGGAATATCAGATCCACGAAGTGGCCAGTGACCTTGACCCGGAAACGGAAAAACTGCTGGAGAACTATACAACCATTATCTATGATTAATAGGATGAAATAAACGACATTTTGACAACCTATCTGCTAAACCATTTTTTTGTTTGCTGAGAGTAAGCTCCTATTGAATAGAAGCAGTAGACATATACATAAATATCAAGCAATATCAAAATGATACCAGAAAACACACAAAGAGTTTTTGTCAAACCAGACGATACGGCAACCATCAACTGCCCTAAATGCCAGCTCGCCAAAACAGTTGGGGTTGGCAAATTTCGCACGACCCGACACACGATAACAGCGCGTTGCGCCTGTGGCCACTCTTTCCCTGTCAGCCTTGATTTTCGCAAATACTACCGAAAAAAAACTGCCTTACCTGGAACATTTAAAACACAGGCTTCAGCAGTTGACGACAAACACTGGAAGAAGACCAAACTGGCTGGCGTCTACAGCATGCAGGAGCCGTCCGTCGGCTGTGGTCATATGCAGATCACCAACCTGTCTTGTGGTGGTCTGCAATTCACAACCCCTGGCGACCATGCTATTGAGGTTGGCCAACAGGCAAAAATCACCTTCACTCTCGATGACCGGAAACAGACCAAGATCAAAAAACACGTCATTATTCAATCGGTGGTCGGCAATATTATAGGCTGCCGCTTTGCCGACTATGAACCCCTTGAACAGGGACTCCGTTTTTATCTCTTCCCCTGAGCCACTCTTATCTTAGAATCTTCCCCATCAACTTTTCGGCCTGTTCCAAAAAAGGGGTAAATGTCTTGGCGTCGAGAGCGCTGATCACTACCCCCTCCCGCCTGGCCTCAGCCAAGAGTTGCTCACCTACTCCCTCCTGATCAATCTTGTTAAAAACCTTGAGACAAGGAATATCCTCCAGATCCAGCTCTCGCAGTAGCTCCTCCACCACCTGCATCTGCTCTCGGAATGAGGGATTGGACAGGTCAATGACATGAACCAAAAGATCAGCTTCCTGCAATTCCTCAAGCGTAGCGGCAAAGGCCTGCAACAATTCAGCGGGCAGCTGGCGGATAAACCCCACCGTATCGGTGACCACCACCTCCATGTCATGCGGAAAGCGCAGCCTGCGGCTGGTGGGATCAAGGGTAGCGAAGAGCTTGTCTTCGGCTGTGATATCACTGTTGGTCAGGGTGTTGAGCAGCGTTGACTTACCGGCATTGGTATAACCAACAAGAGAAAGCACAGGTAGCTCCTTCTTCCGGCGCCTGGCCCGGCGGCGGTATCGCTCTTTCCCCACCTGCTCCAGCTCTTTGGTCAGCCTGGCCAGCCGGTCATCAATACGCCGTCGGTGAGTCTCAAGCTTGGTCTCGCCAGGCCCCCTGGTGCCTATTCCGCCACTGAGCCTGGAAAGCGCGTCATCACGCGTTGAGAGACGGGGCAGCATATATTTCAACTGTGCCATCTCAACCTGCAACCGCCCCTCACGGCTCAAGGCCCGATGGGCAAAGATATCGAGGATCAACTGAGTCCGATCAATCACCCGCATCTCAGTATAATCGGTGATCGAACGGATCTGGGATGGGTTTAATTCCTGATTGAATATGAACAGGTTGGCATCCAGTTGCAGGGCTCGGATCATGATCTCAGCAAGCTTTCCTTTCCCTATAATCAAACGGTGATTTACCTTCCTGCTCCGTTGGAGCACGGTATCAAGAACCAGAATATTATCAGAACTGGTCAGCTCGGCAAGTTCGGCCAGAGATTCCTCGGCACGCTGCTGAGACTCAGTGCTCACACTGACCAGGATCGCCCGATCCTGGCCCTTATCAACATCGGTCGTGGTTTGCTGACGGGCAAACTCACTTTCAAGAGCAGCAATGAAATCGCTAAAGGAATCCGTCTGACCGGTCGGATGTACAGGCGCTAGAATGGCCCAGTTTTTTCCTTCTGAGGCCACCGGCAGTAGATGGGCAGAGTAGAGACGCTCCGGCAGCCCGTCCGGGCTGATTTTCAAGACAGAGATAAGATCGAGACGCAAAAAGAGAAGATCCATCAGATCTTCATCGCTGATTTCCTCTCCCCCCAGATGGGTATGAATGAGACGCAGCCCTTTCAAGCGACCACCGGCACTACGCACCGATCCCAGCCGGGGAATCATGATTCCCTTGAAATCACCCACCACGATCTGTTCCACTTTGCCTGAACGATGGAGCAAGACACCTATCTGCCGATTCATCTCAAAAGACAGCTGGCACAGGGTCTTAGCCATCTCCGGGGAGATGATCTGTTCTCTGGCCACCCTTTTATTGGCCAAACGTTCAAGGACGGCAAGCTGATGTTTTTTCAGACCGCTGGTATTGCCGCTGACATTAGCGATAGTTGTTCCCTCCGTAATATTTTTTTATCCGCCACAACACCCCCGTCATTTTTTACAATCTCCAAAAAAAACATCCTCCAAAAAGATGGCTAACCCAAAAAGCCCAAAGACAAGGCGCTCTGAATCCTGAGGAATAAGGCGTACTTTTGGGTACGCCGCTGTGACGAAGGATACAGAGTAACGCAGTATTTGGGCCTTTTGGTGACGCCATCGACGCCATCAACTTTTTAAATACTGGGCAATGGAACTGGCAATAGTCTGAAAAATCTGAATAAACTTCTCTTCGTCACGTTCCAGCAAGGTGATGCGAAATCCCTGAAGTTCCGTGGCAAAGGAGGTCAACGGCACAACGCAGACCCCGGTGGCACCAAGCAGATAATAGACAAAACGCTTATCCACAGAGGAACCAGGAACTGCAACCAGCGATTCAACCAGCTTGCGGATTTCGTTATTTTCAATGGGTAAAGTCTGTCGGTGATTCAAAATTCCTTCTTCAAAACAGACACTCATATAAAAAGCCCCGTTCGGACGGTTAACCAGCACCCCTTTGACATCCTTCAGGCTCTCATAGGCGATATTGGAAAACTTTTCATAGCGACGGATCCTCTCTTCCAGATAACCCTGATAGGCGGGATGGGTCACTACTTTGGGATAGACCACCTGAGGCAAGGTCGTGGAACAGACCTCGACCATCTTGGCATTAAGAATGGACTGGATATACTTGGCGAACATGGGATCCTTGTCGCCGTTATAAACCTCTATCCAGCCGCAGCGTGAACCGGGCCAAGGCATCTCCTTGGAGATACCACGCATGGCAATGGCAGGAACGTCCCCGACAACATCGGAAAGTGACGGTGTAGAGGTCCCATTATAGACGATATGATGATAGACCTCGTCACAGATAATAAACAGATCGTAGCGATGGGCAATCTCGACAATGGCCTCAAGAATCTCCCGGGGGTACACCGCGCCTGTCGGGTTGTCGGGGTTAATAATCAAGATGCCGGCCACTGCCGGATTGTATTTTATACTTTTCTCCAGATCATCGAGATCAGGATACCAATGATGGTTCGGATCAAGGATATAGGTCAGGGGTTTATCACCGGCATGGGCTGCCTCAGCCGATGAATGCGTTGTATAACTGGGGGTCGGCACCAGCACCCTGGCCGTACTGCGCAAAAAACCGAAGACCTTGGCAATGGCATCACCAAGACCATTAAAAAAGATAATATCCTCAGGATCAATCTGGGCTCCGCCCCGTTTATTGGTCTCAGCCGCGATAAACTCACGGGTAGACAACACACCCTTGGTAGGGCAATAACCATAGGTCACGTTATCCATCACTGCCTCAGCCACAATCTCCTTCATCCACAGGGGAATTTGTTCACCTTTGGCAATGGGGTCACCTATATTCTCCCAGTTGGTAGTCAACCCCAGTTTCTGCAACTTCATCCCGACATTAACGATATTCCTGATTTCGTATGTCAGTTCTCCAGCCCCGATATGAACGATATCTGTTCTCATTGAACAAACTCCTGAATAAAAATATTACGCATTGATTCTGTGATAAGCTTTCACGTACACATGTAACCAGATAACATAACAGGACTGTTAAAAAAAACCAGCCCTGACTTATAAAACTTATTTCATTGCAAACGGGTGATCCATTCTCAGTTGGCTCTATGGGATATAGTCGGCAGAAATATGGACCATGGGAAATTCACATGCGGGCCGTCAATAATAATATCATCCACACCATTGGTGTCGCCGGTCACAAGGTTGCTGGCGTCTGATCGAAAAGCCACATATCGTCCGTCCGCTGAGATCGAAGGCTTATCGCTGACTTCATTCCCCTGTGCCCGTGAGTATCGACACTAACCCGGGTAGTTGTCGGTTGAGAAGCAGAACCGATAGAAGGTGATAACAATAACAGCGCCCCGAAAACGTACGCCAGCAAACTAAATCGTCTGTAGTTTATAATTTTTTCCATTGGTATGCCTTGGTATTCTGTACCCAGCTAACAGGGTCGATTAAAAAAACTCATTTCAGGGTAACGCTAAGACACTCCTTTTATTTTTCCACTTCTATTCCAGCCATCTCCGCAAACCTGACCACATCATCACTCCTTCCCGGCCTGCTGATATGCTCTTCTCCTACTTAAAACCTAAATCATATCTTTGCAATTTATTCTGCAGGGTCTTTCTGGTAATTCCCAGACGTCTGGCAGCTTCACTCTTGTTGCCACCACTCTCTTCCAGAGTCTGGAGAATCAGCAACCGCTCTGCTTCCTGCAATGATGAGGGAGCAGCAATCTCCCCTTCCCTTTCCTGCTTCTGAATAGGAAGGGGGAGACTTTTTTCACTCAGTTGCTCACCGCGCATGAGGATCACCCCACGTTCAATGGCGTTTTCAAGTTCCCGCACATTGCCGGGCCAACCATAACTGACAAGCAACTCCATACACTTGGGGGTCACCGACTCCACTGTACGACGGTTCTTCTCTGCAAATTTTTGTACGAAGTAATCAATCAGCAAGGGGATATCTCCCCTTCGCTCCCGCAGGGGCGGCACGGCCAGCGTCACCACATTCAAGCGATAATAGAGATCCTCCCGGAAGTTCCCCGCCTTCACCTCGGAGGCCAGATCACGATTAGTGGCCGCCAGAATCCGCACATCCACCTTAATGGTCTCCTCACCGCCCACCCGCTGCAATTCATGTTCCTGAAGAACCCGCAGCATCTTGACCTGCATGGCCTGGGTCGTTTCGCCTATCTCATCAAGAAAAAGCGTGCCCCCATCCGCCTGGACAAATTTTCCTTCCCGCCGCCGATCAGCGCCGGTGAAGGCCCCCTTCTCATGGCCAAAAAGTTCGGACTCCAGCAGGGTGTCGGCCAAGGCCGCACAGTTGACTTTGACAAAAGGCCCGTCATGCCGGTCACTGTTTTCATGCAATGCCGCCGCTACCAGTTCCTTACCCGTTCCTGACTCGCCTGTGATCAAAACTGTAGCCTCCGTGGTCGCCACATAAGAGATCATTTCCAGCAATTCCTGCATGGGAGGAGAATCTCCGACAATAGAACTGCGCAAGGGATGCCCTTTGTTCTCACCAGCCTGCACCTGTTGCCGTTGCTCTTCCACCTGATGATGATCCAGAGCTCGGGTCAGGGTTAAACGAAGACGATCAAAATTAAGGGGTTTGGTCAGATAATCATGGGCTCCTTTTTTAATCGCCTCAACGGCATCATCCACCGAAGAATAGGCGGTCATGATCACCACCGGCAGGGCTGGTTTCAAGGCATGGATCCGACTAAAGGCCTCCATCCCATCCATCCTGGCCATGCGCACATCCATGAGCACAGCATCAAAATCGGATTTTTCCACAACTTCCACTGCGGTGCGGCCATCATCGGCCTCCACGCATTTCCAACCCCATTCTCTGAACATCGAACAAAGCATATAGCGATGCACCTGCTCATCATCCACCACTAGAATAGTTACCTGCTTTCCTTCTTTGGTCACTCTTACTCCCTTTATTTTAGGACGACAGAGAATTGACAACCGAAGGCTGAAATTTTCTTCAACTTCAGACTTTTACCTTCGGCCTTCAATCTTCAACCCAATCTTTTCAACAGCCAGGCCATATTCTGTCCCAGAACGCGCATGGTCTGCATTCCTTCCTCATCCTTGGCCACCTCTTCTTTTTCACGCCCCATACCGATATTCCAATAATTGGAGCCAACCACGATCATCTGACCAATGAGGAAGAAATGATTCATAGAATCAAAGACATGAATGGCACCGGCCCGTCTGGCGGCAACAACAGCTGCGCCAAGTTTCCTTTTAAAAAGATCACCGTTTGCCCGGCTGACCATACCGCAACGATCCATTAACGCCTTCATCTCCGGGGAAACATCGGCAAAATAAGTGGGTGATCCAAGGAGAATAGCATCTGCCCCCTTCATCTTATCAAGACACTCATTGATGCAATCCTTCTTTACCGCACAGTAGCCGTCCTTATTCTTGAAACACTCATAACAGGCAATACAGCCGTGAACCTCCTGACCTGCAAGCTGTACAAGCTCCGTCTCAACACCTGCATCCTCAAGCTCAGCAAGAACAGTCTTGAGCAGAAGCGCGGTATTTCCATCTTTCCTGGCACTGCCACTGAATGCTACAACTTTCATCATTGCCTCCTTATATATATAGTTACTTCTCAATAGACCAGAGCAAATCAGCCCCGCTCTTATCAGCGCCGACCTCTGTCTCCACAGAAAGCCCCTTCCATAAATCATATCTGGCTTTAAACATACCAGCAGAGGTAAACGGGTCATACCCATAACTGATATAGAGATCCTTCGACAACTCCTTACCAATCATCAATGATACATCTGAGGAGTTTGCACCACTTTCCACATAAATATCATTCAGCGCAAACTGATCTTGCAGGCTCGAGAGAATATTTTCTACAAATGCCCCGCCCTGCTCAAGACCAATACCTGTGGCCACGGCCCCCACCATGCTTCCCACCTGATGACTGGTTCCAGAATAAGACCGGCCAGCCAGCAGTTCAGTCAGGATATCGCTCTCGGCCATGGGAGGATCAGAAAAAAGTTTCAGATCCATATCATTCACCGTTCCAGAGGCTATCACCCCCACCGTCTTGTTTTTATTTTTTTTCTGGGCCAGAACATCAACACCCGGATTATCCAGAGGACCGCCGAGGAAAAAAAACCGCCCTCTGGAGATATCCAGGGGGCGATCCCTGACAACAAAGATACCATAGTGCACGGTAAGACTCCCTTTGCCGGATAAGGGAAGACCGGGCGCATCATTCACCGTCACACTTCCCAAAAGCCGCCCCTTCAGGCCAAAGGCATCAATGGCGACATCCGGCCCAAGCTCTACGATCACCGAGGCGTTCAGAGGCAGATCTTTTCTTTTGCCCTCTTTCCCATCATCAACCACGATGACATCACCAGAAGCGGTCACCGAGCTATCAACCTCTGTGATGGTTATAGAGGCTCTGGGGACCAACACCTTGCCGTTTAGCTGCATCGCGCCTTTCCGCACCGTAAAGCGCAGATCAGGATCAATAACAATTTCATACTCAGGAAGGTGCGCCACTTCAAACTCCTTGCCCGTAGCATTGGCATCTACCAGCCACCCTCCCTGCTCCTCCCGGGCGACATCCCCAACAATCTTGATTTTACCTGGGCCGGAGGCCGCATCAAGAATCAGATGCATCCCTTCCCCTTCTCCCTTCACCATCACTGAGAGGAGCAATTCCTCAAGGGTTATGCCGGTTGCCGGAATAAATATATTCCCCTGTGTCTGCCGCAGCTCCCCAATCAAACGAGGATTCCTCAACAGGCCTTGCACCGCAAATGTTCCCTTCATCGTGCCTGTCGGCTTTACTGCATAGTTTGACAAAACTGCGATAGAGGCAAGGTTCTTGACGTCGAGGCCAATCTCACCTTGAATCGGCAATTCTTCCCACGAAGAAGAGAGATCACTAAATTGACCAACAGTAATCGTGGCATCAATGGCGCTTCCATCCTGAAACCGGCTTTTGGCTATGCTGACCAGATTGGAATCAACCAGTTCCAGAGTAAGCAAATTATCTGTCCAATGCAAGAGCTGTTCCCTGCCATCTTCATCCTCGACACTAATTTGCAGCTCGGGCACGGAAAAACGCGACTCTCCTTTCACCAACCGTGCCCCGACTCCTGCTGTCCGCACAAAGGCGGTAACCCTTCCTTCAATAGGAAGGGATACCAAATGCCACTGATACAACAGACCGCAGGCAAAGGAATCAAGGTCTGCATCCAGCTGCCACTCGCCCGAAGGTTGCCAGCCGCCCTGCAGACAAAGGCTGGCAGTCCCCTGTTCAAGACAGACAGAGGCGAGGTCAACTCCTTCTCCATCAATCCGCAGCAAGGTCGGACTCTTCAACTGCCATTTACCGTAAGGATCGAGCCGTAAAAGAAGATCGTGGACCTCACCCTGCCACGACCATGCCGCCAGCCCGCCAGCCAGCACAAGATCCATGTCACCCGCAGCCCCTGTCAGCGTTGCCTGCAGCTGATGGTGGGCCACGGTTCCACCCAGCTCCGCAGCCAGAGAAGTAAAGACGACAGTCCCAGCCCGCATTCCTTCACCTGTGAGTTTCATCGCCACCTCACCTTGCTGGCTGAATGTCCCCTGCCCTGATCCAGTCAAGCTCTGCAACACGTTATCCTGATAAGAGAGCTCACTGGCAGCAAGTTCAAAGGAAAACTCCGGCGCCTCTCGACTGCCCTGAAAAGAAGCTTGAAGATGCGCTGCCCCCGCTGCCTCCGGCAACATATTTCCCAGGTTTTTCGTATCAAAGTGAACTTGCAGATCCATGGCACTGGTCGCTCCTGTGCCATCCTTGGAAGCTGTACCCACAGTTCCGGTCACAGTCAGCTCTGACTCCCCGCTCCGCAACAGCAGTTCTTTCGCCTGAACTCCCTTGCCATCCACTGTCACCGAACCGCTGCCGGCAAGGGGATAACCGAGCAGGTTGCCATCAAGGGCCATAAGCTGTGTCTCAGAGAGAAAATCGTCACCCTGCAACCAACCGCTGGTGTTAATCCTAGTATTGATCCTTCCCTTCCAGTCTGGGAAATAGGGCTCGGGATCAACATCCTTTCCCTCAAGCTCGACCTGCCAACGCAGGCCATCCTGCCAGCCAATCGTTCCCCGCGCCGTCACCGCTCCCGCCATCCCTGGCTCCCGCGGATTTAGGACGTCCCTGTCCGTCACCGCTCCCGCCATCCCTGGCTCCCGCGGATTTAGGACGTCCCTGTCCGTCACCGCTCCCGCTATCCCTGGCTCCCGCGGACTTGAGACATCCTTGTCCGGAACTGCTCCTGCCGCTAACTGCGCAATCAGCGACGACACCTCCAGACCAGCAGAATCTCCAGAAAATTCAGCATGAACCTGTGTCTGGGGCAGGTAAGCGAGGTGAGACCGAGACTCCGAGTGCTCCCACCCCCCTTTAAGTTGCGCCGTCCCTTGATATCCGTCTGTGGTCCCCGAGGCCCTGATATCAAAAGATGCCAGAACCAAATCAGGCCAGTCCGGGTTTATTTCCGTCAGTCTGACCTGAAATCGAGTAGTGTCCGCCTGCCAGCGCAACGCGCCAAAAGGATCGGAACAGGCAAAATTCACCCTGGTCTTGACCGGGGTCAGGAGGTCAATCTGGGCCACCAGATCGGTCACAACGCCACGGATCACAAAATCTGCCGTCAGCAGACCAGTGTTCTTCTCTTCCATGCGCCACTGACCCCGCAGATCAAGGGGCCACTGGCCACCAAGACCAACACTCCCCTGCATATGGACAGAAGTGTCAGGGATCCTGACCTCAACCCCTTTCAGGGCAACATGATCTCTCTCGGCAACCAGATCAAGACTGATCCAGTCAATAGGCGGGATCTCCACGCCGGCAACACCATGAATATAGAGATCCTCCAGCTCAAACGTAGTGAGGGCAAACCCGAGGGGCAGCAGGATGTCGGGCAGGACAAAAGGAGAATTTCCCGGTGTCATCCCCTCCTCCTTTATCCGTACATCAACACCTTCTCCATGCAACTTGACAATCCGCACTGTCCCATGGAGAAGGGCCAGGGGCTGCCACTGCATCACAATTTTTTTGCAGGCCAGATCGGCTGCCGCTGTCTGCACCCGCAATCCATCCAACTGCCATGTGCCAAACAACCTGCCCTGAACATCCTCAATGGCCAGAGTCCCGCCCGATACCCCCACGGCAGTCCGGGCTAATTGCCTGAGTCCCCTCTCTGTCAAGCCCAAGAAAACCAAGGCCGCCAGGACGACCAGTACGGGCAGGAAGAGAAGGCTGACAACACGCCACCGTTTCACAGATCTGCCCCCACATTAAGATGAACACGGACAGCGTGTTCTTCTTCCAGCAAAGGAACGGCCACATCAAGTCGTATCTGGCCGAATGGCAGGGTAATCCGCCCGCCGACACCCACACTTTTTTTCAAATTGACATTCATTCTGTCCATGGCCTGCCCAGTATCATAAAAAGCAGCCACACTCCACATCTCGTCCACCTTCCGCTCCACTTCCATGCTGCCTACCATAAGATAACGACCGCCAATCACCGTTCCTGAGGCATCAATGGGGCCAATGCTTTTATACGCAAAGCCACGGACACTCTGATCACCACCGGCATAAAATCGGAGGGACGGAGGGAGATCATCAATGGAGTCAACAGCAGTGCCGCCAAGGGTAAAACGGCCAATCAAGCGCCACTTGTCAAAAATTGATGTTATTCCCTTCACCCCGGCCTGAGCCTGTACAAAGGTGGCATCCGAGAAAAGAGTTTTGTCAGCACCTTTCATATCCATGGAAAACCGCCATCCATCCTCGGTGTTGATCCTGTTTTCCGCAAAGACCACACTCCAACTGCACCCAGGTAAAAAAAGTAGACTCGTGCCGCTGGTCACTCCCACATCATAAGATTCATCGCGGATCTCAAGGGTGCCCCCATACTGATACATCGGCCCGGAATGACTTAGGGCCGCAGCCACAGACAACAACTGTATCTGGGTGTCATTCCACTGTTCATTGGCCCAATTCCCTGCATATTTCAAGGCATCGTACCTTGGATCAGCCACGGGGATTTCATAGGAAGCGCCAATCCTGTTGATCTTTTCAGAAAGTTGTAAAGAACTGTTCACCTTATGTCCGCTGTCATTGAAAAGGCGATTATTCCACTCCATCTTGGTTCGAATCCCGGTATCAGTGCCATAGCCAAGACCAAAGCTATAGCGATTGCGCAGGGCAGGAGTAAGGGTCAGGGCAATGGGTACTCGTTGCTCGCTGAGCTTATCAAACTCAGGCTCCACAGTCACCCCGCTGAAAAAACCTGTTTCGTAAAGAATCGACTGCAGACGAGTGATTGCGCGTAGGGAATAAGGATCACCCTCTTTATAAGGAAGATAGCGTGACAGAAGTTTCTGATTGATGATATTCTGGGAGGAATGGGTCTTACCGAAGAGAAAGCGATGACCGGTATTCAGGAGCAGATCGATATCAGCCTCATGGTTGGCCCGATGTACCCTTATTTCATTTTTTTCAAATTTGGCCTCGACAAAACCGTTTCGTATGGCCCAACGCAGAATCTTTTTCTTGCCTTCTTCATATTGCTGATGGTTGAGAACCGCGCCGTCCTGCAGGGGAAACTGCGGCTCAAGATCAGCAAAAAGGGACAGGCCGCTGCCAGGACCAGTGACCCCCACGAAGACAGAGCGTACATGCACCGGCTCGCCAAGCGTGATAATGTAGGTGGCATGCCAGACACCATCAGTCTCGACCAAGGCGCTTTCTATCCGGGGCGAATAATAGCCCAGAGGCTCCAGAGCTGATTTGATATCAACGGGTGCCTTCCGATGCAGACGGCGCATCTCACCGACACCGAGCTTGGGGTTTTTCTGCTGTTGATAGATTCTGAGATGGGCCAGGACATTGGCAGACATCTCCTTATCCATGCCATTCCTGGTTCCTGCGGCATCAGAAGACCGTGCCAGACCGTTACCACTGACAGTAACGTCGAGCACCACTGCCGCAAACACCGCATCTGGCATCAGCATGAATACTAGCAGGAAGAGAAGAGACAGAAGACGCATGAAAGAATGGTTGGGCTCATGATTTATGGATGAAGTTTTATCCGAGAAGGGCTATAAAAATAGCCGGCGTCCAGCTTCCAGCTCAAGATCAGCCAGCCAGGCCGGTAGAATAGTACCCACTGATAGAGCTTTTTATTTAAAATACCATTTCCACAACCCGTACGTCATTGAAAAAATGAGCGACTCCCCTCTGGTGATTGAAAAAATAGTCAATGGCGGATACGGCCTGGCCCGCAGGGATGATGGACAAATCGTTCTGCTCCGGCATGTCCTGCCCGGCGAAACCGTCACGGCCAGAATTCTGACGGAGAAAAAGGGCTTTGCCGAGGCAGCTCTCAGCAAAGTTATTAAGGCCTCCCCTCACCGCATTTCTCCGCCATGCCCTAAATATGGTGCCTGTGGCGGCTGCGACCTTCAGCACTGCAACTCTGAGCAACAACTCCATATCAAAAAAAGGATCATTGCCGACCTGCTTGAGCGTGCCCCTCAGAGCGCCCTGCAACAGGCTGTTCCGCTGCTGGCTGACCCCATTGCCTCACCACTGGCCTTCGGGTACCGCCAACGCATCCGGCTGCAGATAGACGAGCACAGGCAACCGGGCTTTCGCCGCTACCATTCCCATCAATGCGTCCCGATCACCGAATGCCTGTTGGCCAGACCGGAGTTGAACAACGTCTTGCAGCAACTCCAAGGCCAGCCCCCATTCCATAAAATACTGGCCACCACCACCGAACTTGAACTGCTGCTCAACCCCTCAAGTTCAAAGGCTATCTGCTTGTTTCACCTCGTCCGCAAACCGCGGCCAGCCAACATGAAACAGGCCGAAGCGCTGATGGAAACCTTACCTTTGGTGGAAAAGATCCTCTTTCACGGCCAGGATTTCCTCCCCTGCGGTCCGAGCTCCGGCAACAAGGATGACGGCGACAACGACGAGTTACAGTTTTTACTGCCTCCCTTTCCCGGCCATACCGACAAATCAATCTCGCTCGCCTTGGAAGCTGGCGGCTTCTGTCAGGTCAATCCGGAACAAAACATCCAGCTTATCCAGACCGTGCTTGATTTCTGTCAAACCGACAGGCAGACCACCGTTCTTGACCTCTTCTGCGGCATGGGCAATTTTTCCATCCCCCTGGCCATCCAGTCCGCGTCCCTGCTGGGCATCGAAGGCCAGGGATCAGCGATCCGCTCTGCCCGTATAAACAGCAAGCGAGCAGGCCTCACCAACACCCTCTTTGAGAAAAACCCAATCCATGAACGCTGCCAGACACTGGTAACAGAAGGCCGGAGCTTTGACTGCGTGGTCATCGACCCGCCCAGACAGGGCGTTCCTGGCCTCGCGCGACACCTGGCAGCCCTTGCCCGTAAACGGTTGGTCTATATCTCCTGCGACCCCGCCACCCTCTGCTGGGACCTGGGCGAGTTGAGCTGTGCCGGCTTCGCCATCATAAAGCTCCAGCCCGTGGATATGTTTCCCCAGACCCATCATATCGAGACTGTGGTTTTGCTTGAGAAATAAAGACTTCATGAAAAGAGACTTATAAGCTGTCCAGAGGGCTGATCACCCCATGACCGGCGTGGCCCAGGAATTCCTGGATGGTACGGATATCGTGACCACTTTCCAGCAGATGAGTAGCACGGCTGTGACGCAGGGCGCGGCAGTTGAATCGTTTGCTGATCGAGACCATCAGAGCCGCCTTTTTGACGCTCTTCCGCAGACCGTTTTCGTGGGTATGATGCCGCCGGGTTTTATATCTGCGTGGATCGAGGGACAGATCAGTATTGCATCGACGATCTGCAGGAACTGCCATCCCAAAATTCCATCTTTCCGCCCCTGCTTCTCCATATAGTGATTGATATCATCAGCGCTATGACCACGCAGTTTCCGCCCCTGGCAGCCCTGATAAATGCCTCCACCCGCTTCACGTACCAGTATTTATTATTTTCTTTGACTCCACGCTGGCTGAATATTTCCAGATACTTACTCCAAAAGTTCTCAATATTTTTGGCTGAAAAATTTGTTTTTCCCTACAGTATGTAGTACCACTCAAGAAGATATGAGCATATATTTAAAAAAAAATGGACCGTACGACCTTTCACATAAAAGAATACACAGAATACAAAGAAATCAATAGACAGAATCTGCCTAGCACCATATTGGCTCATTCTGCCTAATACACTGTTCGGCGGAGAAGGAATAAGTCTATCGGGCTTAATCAAAAAAGGAGGTGATATTCTCTAAAAAAGATCTCAGGTAAAGGATGCATAAAGACACAACTATTAAAAAAGGGAGGGTGTAGAATGAAAAAGAACAATTTTCTGTTTATTAAATTGATCAAAATCTTCATTATGTTGCTGGTGTGGACCAATTCTACAGTCGTTTTTGCACAAATGGAGAAAGTCATTTCCAGCTATGGACCGACGAACCAGACTGAGACTTTCGACCAAATCAAAGCCTCACGCATGGCGGTAAAAAGCGAACGTTCCAAACTACAAAAGGAGTTACTGGACTCTCGATATAACCTTTCCACAAAGACTGCTACTGAAACCGTCATGTCAGGAGGGAAACCCCTCCCCATTGGACCAACAGCCAAGCTTAAAGGGACATCATGGAATGAACTTGACAAGATGACCCCAAAACAAATTAAAGAGAAGGGGTTGTTTCCATACAAGCCCCTACCTTTTGCTGATCATGCCGAGGGGGGTATGCTATTCCCTGAGATGATCTCAAAATTATTGCCCCGGCTGGTCCGCTTTGACTTGGATTTTGATCTGCCCGAACAGATCCTTCCGGATCCGGCCCCAGCAATTTTCCTGACCACCCGGCCTGACCTTGGTGACGTGGCCAAGGGGCGCCTTATTACCATCGACAATTACTATGAGATTTTTAACGGTCTTCTGAATCCCAAACAACTCGAAGGTCTCCGCCTCCTGGTGACCCAGTTTCCCCAACAGCAATTTAACGCGACAGAAGACCGGCGTACCGACAGGCCCAGTTTGGGCGTAACTTGTTTCGACTGTCATGCTAATGGCCATACCAACGGGGCAAATCATCTTGTTGGTGACATTCGGCCACAGGAATTCAGACACCGTATTGAGACCCCTACCCTACGTGGAGTTAACATCCAGCGGCTCTTCGGTTCTCAACGTGCACTTAAAACAGTCGAGGACTTCACCGAATTCGAACAGCGTGCTGCCTACTTCGATGGAGACCACTGCATGGCTGCCAAGAAAGGGGTTAATGTTCTCGAGAGGGGCTCCCAAGTGCATTTCATGGCTGAATTCCTAGCAATACTGGATTTTCCTCCAGCCTCCAAGCTAGACATTTACGGCGAACTCGACAAAGCTGAGGCTACCCCCAGCGAACTAAGTGGTGAGGCGCTTTTCAACGGCAAGGCTCGATGCTCCACATGTCACCCTGCCCCTTACTACACCGACAATAGTATGCATGATCTCAAGGCTGAGCGTTTTTACAAGAAGGAAATGGCAAATGGAATGATGATGGCCCACGACGGCACTATTAAAACGTTCCCCTTGAGAGGTATCAAAGATTCTCCCCCCTACATGCACGACGGAAGGTGCTTCACGCTGGAAGACACCGTGGAGTATTTCAACCTTATTCAACAACTTCACTTGAACGACGTAGAAAAGGCTGACCTGGTTGCGTTCTTGCGCTCTTTATAGAAAGAATCTTTAGGTGATCGAATGAGGGGAACTCCTGTTCCCCTCATTCTTATGAGATACGCGCAATCCAAATGTGATCACATAAGTCTGGGGTCTGGCCACATTAACCAACTGATATTACGATGCAATGCCTACTTACACATTCTGTAAGCAGTTGATACGACTAGACCACATTGTCGATTTTGGAGCCAAAATTGGCAAGATATAAATCAAACAGCAAAAATTTCCTAACGAATAAGGTTAGATTGTGAGAGCGAAGCGAACCACAATCTGAACCGTTTGTTGGACAAGCCCGGTCAGAATATATAGAAAATATCTTTTTGGGGTGTGTTGCCGGATCAGGCAGATGGAAGGTGGCGGATTTTCCG